>CAYJDF010000120.1:0-7388 GCA_964368845.1 uncultured Desulfovibrionaceae bacterium | reverse complement strand
GCAATATTGAATGGAAAGACGAAGATAACGTACAAAGACAAATCCGTGAACTACCCAATATGATTAGCAAGGACGAAGGCTACCAAAACGCCATCAAAAACTCTGATAAACAAAACGCCCGAATTGAATTTGAACGAGCTTTCAGAAACGCCATCCAAGGCATCATGAAAGATAGCATTGAATTATATAAACAAATTAACGACAACCCCTCACTACGAAATTATTTGTCGGACTCTATCTTTAATGTGACCTATGACAAGGGTGCGTAGGGGGAAAATATGAGCATTATTTATCATTACACGAATGTTAATGGTTTTTTCAATATCATGCAAAGTCAGAAGCTGTGGTTATCTTCTACTAACGGGATGAATGATTCACAAGAAATCACTTGGACACTTCACTTAATACAAGATATTCTTAGAAGACAAGAAACCACAAAAAATAAAGAAAAACTTTCATATTTTTGGGTAAATGTCTCAGCAAATACTATCTATCCTTTTATTTGTTGTTTTTCAAAAAATGGAGATTTACTTAGCCAATGGAGAGCATATGCAGATGATGGGCATGGGGTTGCAATAGGATTTGAAAGAGATGAGCTTAATATCAAAAATGAAATTCCACGCCGAGGTTTTTTTGTTGAGCCTGCGTTGGGCATTATGGATGTTATATACGACAAAGAAGCACAGGAACAATTCTTATCACAACTAATTGAAAAATATGAAATTACCCAGATAGATAATGCACTATACGCAGCTAGGCTTTCACCCATATTTAAAAATCCTGCGTTTAAAGAAGAAGATGAAGTACGAATAATACACAACCCATTACTTATAACGAATAAAACAAAAAATGAATATGATGTAGTAGCTAACTGTGGCAAAATGACACATAGGATTTCTAGCAAGAAACTGACTTCTTATTTTGAACTTGATTTCAATCCCTCACAAGTGAAAGAAATTATCCTTGGCCCCAAATGCCAAATTCAATTTACTGAGCTAAAACAATTTCTTGCTACAAATAATTTTCCAACTACAGAAATAAAATATTCATCAGCATCATATAGGTAAAAATTTGCTTAGTTTCCTTCTGGTAAAATAGTCTCGGCAGAAATGAAGCAATACCCATCAAATTTTTTCATGGTGGCTTTATCAATGATGCCATGCACAAAAAGCTTAGATACTGTTCATGTATGATGAAACTCAACTTGCTTATATACAACCAGCCGAGAAAAAATGACTAGATACTTATTGTCAATTCAATTATACTATAACTAGTATTCAAAAAGTTCACTTACCTATCACCATAAGAAAACTACCACATAAAAGGAAGCTCCTATGGCAAAATATCTAAAAAATCCAAAAACAGAAAACATATATCAATGTGCAGAGCAATTTTTTGAAAACTGTATTATAGATGACGGTTCTCTCCTTTTTAGCGAAAATTTATGGACACGGGAAAACCTTGAGATACTGCACCACAACTTTATACACGTCACGTATGAAGGAAAAGATCCTTTTTTAGTAAAGTTTGAAAAGCAAATTGGAGCACTAGACAAATCTGTAATTCGTTTAGCAGCTGAATTACTTGCGTTATATTATCTTTTCCCTTCGGAGAAGAATATTTCGGCTAAGAGAAAAATTGAGGCTGTAAGTACTGTGCTTAATTGGAGTCACGACAAGTTAGACGATCACAGCTTGCTTGTTGAAGCGTTTGAAAGTGGAGTTGGCGGTGTTGGCACGGCTTTTCTTACCTATCAATATAAGGAAGTAGCTTTTATTTTGAATGTACTTTTTCAAGCAAAAAATATCTCTGATGCTGGACAAGAAAGTCTCGCTGACCCTTGGATGTTTCAAAGTTTCATAGATTCTTTTCCTGATTCACAAAGTAGACAGTCTAGACACATACTATTGCATCTATTCTTCCCAAATGTTTTTGAGCGAATAGCAACTAAAAAACACAAACAGGAAATTGTTAAATATTTTCATAATGATATAAGTGGTGAATACTTAGATGTTGATGAAGAGCTTTATTCAATTCGAAAGTCTTTAATTGCAAAAGGTTATGAAGAATTATTTGATTTTTATGAACCGCTATTGATTGAACGATGGCAGCCAAATAAGGCGTCATTGGAAAAAGTATTTAGTGCATGGCTTAGTTCAAAAGAGCATAAGCCTGGGGCGTATTACACACAAAATACTATCAATACATATATAAATGCGTTAAAAAAACGTGCAGAAAAATTACAAGGAATTGAGCTAATATACAGAAATTTATTCCAATACTCTGATACAAAAGGTTTTGAAATTGCATATAATAAAGTGATTGGTGCACAAAACTTTACAGAAATAAATAAAGCTGCAGGCAATGGTGCCATGAAGGCAGGGATGGACCGCTACATGGAATTCCTGCAACTGGTTGAATCATCATCTCTTGTAGAAATACTTAAATCTTTACAAGTTCCCCAAAGCGAATTGTTCAGGGCTTGGCTTATCAAGACAGAAGATTGGGTAGAAAATACTGTAAGTCAATCCATAAAAACCTTAGAGGAAACTTCTTCAAAAATTTTAAACCTATCAATTTCGAATCCGAATCTTTTTCAATTTACCACATTAGAGCTTTTTACTCCTATTTTTGAACAAATTATGAATAGTACTAATTTTAAGGCAGTAGATGCAGCAGCATATAATCACTCATTTTCGCGCGGATTAAAAAAATATAAAGAATTCTTGGAGGTGATAGGTTCTGGTATGGCAACTGACAATAGTTCGCTAGAAGTTTTGCCTAAAAAATACTCCATCACTAACATCATACAAGAAGGTTCTTTCCTTTCCGAAGGAGAACTAAAGACAATTCTCTCACGCCTTGAATCCAAGAAAAATCTCATCCTCCAAGGCCCTCCTGGCACAGGAAAAACATGGCTTTCCAAGCGTTTGGCCTACGCTTTTATAGGAGGTAAAGATACAACGAATCTCAGTTCCATGCAGTTTCATGCAACGCTTTCTTATGAGGATTTTGTACAAGGTTGGCGTCCTGTGGGTGATGGAAAGCTTGATTTGTGCAAAGGGCCTTTTTTAGAGTTGATTAAAAAAGCCCAAGACGACTCTGATAATGATTATGTCATGGTCATTGAAGAAATCAACCGAGGTAATCCTGCACAAATTTTTGGGGAGCTTTTGACATTGCTTGAAGCAGATAAACGGCATGAAGATGAAGCCCTTCAGCTTTGTCACCAAAAGGATGGAGAATGCATAACAATACATATTCCAAAGAATCTTCACATCATTGGAACCATGAACATTGCTGACCGCTCCCTTGCCATAGTAGACTTTGCCTTACGACGTCGTTTTGCTTTCATCACATTAAAGCCACACTTTGGCGAAAAGTGGAAAGCATATATGACGCAGGGTAGTAAAGCAAACTTGCCTACTGAATTTGCAGACCAAATTGCTCAAAAAATGGAAATACTTAATAAGCATATAACAGATGATGCATCCCTTGGCGAACAATACGCCATCGGGCATAGCTATGTTACATGCGACTCCCCCGTACACAATCCACAAGAATGGTTTCTCGACATTGTAAATACAGAAATTGAACCTCTCTTGCGTGAATATTGGTTTGACGATGCGAAAAAGGTGCAGGGCTTTGTAACTGAGCTTAAAGAAGGCATATAAATGTCCGCATTGCTTGAAACAAAAAGTCGTGAACAAAAGACATACAAGGGCATTCCCATCCGCAATATATGGGTGCTCCTGCTCTATGCCTCTGAACTTTTTGCCAAAGTGGAACATGAACGAGTCAAGCGAGGCAGGGAAGAAACACCTGACGATATCCTAGAGATTATAGGTGAAATACTAATCTACTTTGTAAAAGAGCGCATCATGCGAGGGCTTACACGTTCTAGCCTTCCTGTCCAAGCAGACCTGCATAGAGTGAGGGGTAGTATTGACCACCTACGCACAGAAAGGCGGCACTTGCTTTCTCGTGGCCTCATTGCATGCCGCTTTGAAGAACCTACGCTTAATACAGCTCGTAACAGACTGCTTAAAGCCGCACTTGAGAAAGGCGGACGTATTATAAAAGATAAACACTTGCGTAAAAGATGCCGTGACTATGCCTCCTTGCTTTTCCGCATGGGAATTACAGGTAACTTACCCGACAGAACCACATTGTCCAAGGACGTTTACGGAATTAACGATAGAGACGACAAGCATGCTGTAGCCGCTGCCAAACTTTTACTAGATGAGTTTATCCCCGATGATACCAAAGGAGTTTACCCTTTACTTTCGCCTAATCGAACAGATACATGGCTGCGCACTCTTTTTGAAGATGCGGTGCGTGGACTTTTGCGTGTTTCCGCCCCCAAAGGATGGGATGTGGCCCCCGGAAATGTAGGACAAAAATGGCCAGTTGAGTTATCTTCTGAAAATATGGAAAATTTCCTTCCACAAATGGAGTTGGACATTGTTCTTATCAATAAAGCTCAAAATAAAAAAATTGTCATAGATACTAAATTTACTACACTTTTCAAAAAAGGATGGTATAGGGATACATCTTTATCTAGTGCTTATATTTACCAAATGTACGCCTATCTGCGCTCACAGGAAGAACAGGGAAAGGACGATAGCGAAAGGAATATGAACAGGCACGCCACAGGTATTTTACTCCACCCTGCTGTGGGTGATGCAGAGCAACATTCTATAACAATGCAAGGCCATGATATAATTTTTGCCACGGTGAATTTGGCTAGAAATCCTTCAGATATAAAAAAAGATATTTTAGATTTGCTATAATATTACATTTTTGGAAAATAAAAGCAGACCAATAAAACACCAACTATCACTTTATATCAGAGAGAATAAATATGGGAAGAAAGGTAAAATTCTATACTAAAGATGATTTAGCAAGTGCTTTCAACTTAGAACGTGCCAGCCACCTGTTAGACGTAGGGATCACACCAGTTGACATAAATGATATTATAGAAATTTACAATATAAATAAATATTTTGATGAAGGAATGAGGCTAAAATCATGGTCAGACGATGATTTTAATTCTCATAGAAAAAAAGCAAAATCACTTGAAAAAGAAGTATATATTTTCTTTAGCAACTTAAAAGACGAAAATTTTATAGAAATATTTAAAAATACAGAATATTATTACAGGTCCGATTTTTGGATAATATTTAGCCAGCTTAAATTGTTTAACAAAATTTCTAAAGAAAATTTTAAAACTGCAGCTCAACACGCACATCTAGAGCATATCTTGAAACATAGGGAACTTGTATTCAACTACGATAGTGAAATAAAAGATGTTCTTTTGGACTATATTAATTCTACAAATATTATATTAGAATATTATAATAAATCGAATAATGAAAAAATTTTTCTGCCTCAAAGCTTGTCTTTAGGCGACAAAGTGGAAATTATCAAAAGATACATAGATTCAGAAAATGCACACCCTAATACGTTAGATTTAATTATTCAAATACAGCCATCTAAAGAATTTTCTATTCCCTATAAGGTAAAGTTACAAGCCCAACAAAAAAATAAAGAGATTGAAGAAATAATTCTCAAAACTGGCAATGTAATTCATAGCGAAATAATAATATCATTTCGAAAGCAATACGAATACGCAACCTACAAAAAGTCCAAACACACAATAGAACTCTTATATAGTAAGGATTGGATTGAAAACAACACTGACTACCCAACATTGCTTAATAATTTTATACATGTATTTGAATTTGTGAACAAACAAAGCATTTTTAATGGAATATCTCATATTCATGAAATGGGCGTATTTGAACGAACACTTTCTCCTTACGATACTAACTATTACCCTACTAGCTACTCTTTCAACTTTAAATTCAGAATGATGTTATTGCAAATAATGGGATACACAGATATCTTGAATAAAAATAATTTATGTATTAATCAAATAATTGAATGGTTTTTTTGCAAATATCTAAAAAACGAATTTGGAATTGAAAACTTTAACATTATCATGCCATCACAGTCATCATCATATTTGGAAAAATGTACATTTTTAATTACTGTCATAGATTCAATTTTAAAACAATATGAAATTTATATTGAAGAAGGGTATATTGATTCTGACATATTAACAATGCAGTCAAATTCTAAAAAGTTTAATGATATAAAAACACTAATAAATGATAAATACATTGTTGGCAAAGGGCAAGATTATACACTGGCAAGCGGACTCTTTTTCTCAGACCAAAGTAATTTAGCATACACCTCTAAAAATAATGGTCGCTACAACACGTTTTTTGATTCTTTCAAGTATGACACCCCTCTATTTGATGATTTTGAGGAACATCAAAAACCATACTTAAACTGGATTATTGATAACAATTTTATTTTTGTAAATGAACTAGGAGAGCTTGATTTTACAGATTTAGGTGCAGTGGTCATTTTGAAACATTTGTTTGAAGGCGGAAGTGCAAAAAAATCCTTTTATGGCAAAAAATATTCCAAGAGTCTTAATCGATTACATACAGATGGATACTTAGACCACTATACCAAACTCTTGACAAATGAAGAAGCACAATACTTAAATTTCTTTCTTAATAAAGCTGAATTTAGAAATGGTCTTGACTTAAGAAATAAGTATGCACATGGCATTCAGCAGGGTGTAAAAAACAGCGAAGAACATACACAAAACTACTATATATTATTACATATAATCATATTATTAATCATAAAAATTAATGATGACCTGTGTACTCAAGATAATAAAAACGATATGAAAGTTCAACTAAAACAATGAATAAGAGAATCATTCTCACTAAATTTGAGTTAGACTCAAACAATCTGTCACCTTTCAAACAGTACAGCAAATAGAAAAAAATACACTATCATGTGCTACACCATTACTCTAGCTCCCGTGTAAAGTCATCGTCGCTTAGCGTTCAGTTTGGGGACGGAGGTGATCTTAGCATTTAGTTATGACAAATTTCACTTTATTAATACGCACTTGACATTTGTAGCCAAGTAGATACAATAAGCCGTGCAAAGCATCGTAAACAAAACTGACCTATTTCGTGATTGGATCGACGGTTTAAAAGACCAAAAAGGGCGAGCTCGAATTTTCTACCGTATTAGGTCTGCCGAGCACGGCAATTTTGGCGATTGTGAATCAGCAGGAGATGGTGTTTCCGAGATGCGCATACATTTTGGATCAGGTTATCGAGTATACTTTGGGCAAGAAGGCAAAAATATTTATTTACTCTTAGTTGGTGGCGATAAGGGTAGCCAAAAACGAGATATTAAGCGAGCAAAAACACTTTGGAATGAATTAAAAAATTCGAGGAATATATGAAAATAACAAAATTTGACGTTGTTGAACATTTAGATAACGAAGAAGT
>CAYJDF010000119.1:0-7441 GCA_964368845.1 uncultured Desulfovibrionaceae bacterium | reverse complement strand
GATATTGATCAAAATACCATAAAAAAAGAAGTTCTTACCAACTTAATTGATATGGAAGTTTTACAACAGGAAGCCAAAAAGAATGGCATTGTAATAAACGAAGCTGGTGGTCATCTTAGAAGTAGCATAATTGCGGCACGCTACAAAAAACCTGGGGAATTTAAAAGAGTCTTAGCTGCTTCCGGCATGACTGAAAAACAATATGCCGCCATTTGGCAACAACAAGCTGCAGTTAACGAATTCTTAAAAGTAAAAATACTCGATAAAGTGCAAGTTACGGAAGATGAAATTGTAGCACGATATGAAAAAGATAAAAATACCTATGCTAAAAAGCCAGCCATCCGGGCTTCTCATATTTTAATTAAGCTTGATAAAAACGCTACAGCAGAAGAAAAAACAGCAGCTCTTAAGAAAATAGAAGATATTCACAAGCAGGCTTTAGAAGGTAAAGATTTTACAGAATTAGCAAAACAATACACCGAAGAACCCAATGCAGAAATTGGCGGAGACCTTGGATTTTTTACCAGAGGAGAGATGGTTAAACCATTTGAAAATGCTGCTTTTGCCCTTAAAACAGATGAAATTAGCGGCATAGTAGAAACAAAATTCGGCTACCACATTATCAAAAAAACCGCCGAACAAGATGCCATACCAAGCCTTGATGAAGTTAGAAATAGAGTAAGCTCTAGCATAAAAAATGAAAAAGGACGCGATGCCTTTAATAAGTTTAAAGCAGAGCTTGCCAAAAAAGCAAAAATAGAATTCAAAGACCCTGCATTGGAGGAAATTTATGATGCGAGGTGATAGCGGCATGACCTTAATGGAATTGCTAATAGTTATTTCCATCTTAGGTTTACTTGTAACTGTGGTGCTACCATTTTCTGGGCGCATGAGTGATAATACTAAAAGAGAAGAAACCATACAACTTCTTGAATCCATTCGCTATGGGCTTTTAGGAGCTGAAAATGCCTATGATGCCAATGGTTATCGTGTTTTAGGTGGCTATGTGGGAGATTTTGGAACATTACCTGCATTTGTTGTTCATCATTGGGACACTGCTACAAATTCATGGATAGTTCAAGAAAGTTCTTCTGGTTCTGATGAACCAGAAGTTGTGGATTTTACAGCATCTATTGAGGAAGATAATTACGATGTTAATATAATGCCCGTAGGTCTTTGGAATAATAACATTAGAATACCCAGTGCTGCAACAGATCCTCATGAGTTAGTGCCTCATGAAGATTGGAATGGACCCTATGTTGTACCTCCTCGTGATGATTTTACAAATGATGATGACATTTATACTTATACTAGGGGGGTTCCTAGCCCTGGATCACTAAACCCTGTTAGTTCTCCCTATACTGACACTGAACGGCACTTTTTACTCCGTCAAGGAGGAGGACGTTTAACAGATGGTTGGGGTTCTTCATTAATAGTATATTTTGATAATAAGAAAAATCTTTATTTTGTAAGTGCAGGATCTGATAGACGCATTAATTATGGTAATCCAGCCCTCCTCAATACTGATGACTTTGGACCTGCAGACACATCACTTCCTAATAATGAAGATAATTTAGTCTTAATTATTTCGCATGAACAATGGAACTTGACCGACCAAAAAGTCACCCAAACAAAGCAAATACTTCAAGATATGAAGTCAGCAATTCTTGGCAGAAGTGGCATGGTGACTGACGGTGTTAGCCAACCCAATGGTTTTGTAGCAGATATGGGTAGCTTGGAACTTTTAACTGGCTCTTATGTATTTCATGGGACACATATATATAAGTGCACTGACAGTGCTGCCGCGACATCAGCGCCTCCAAGTGCTGGCTGGGATGTTGTTACCGATGGTAGTCTTGGCAATGAAGCAATAAATTACCCCTTTGTGCAAGCATGGGTTGCAGGTCGTAAGTACTATGCGCCACGCCCATATTTACTTTTAATGAATTCCGATTATGTAAAAATTGATATAGGTGGCGGAGAATATAAATTTTATCGCTGCATTCAGGATGCTACAGGCCAAAGCCCAACTGACGCAAATTCAAGCTATTGGGTTGAAGACGATATATTTGAAAACCCAGATTTAGTTCCCACGTATAGTACAACAGTCACATACTTAAAAAATGCTATTACCCCTTGGCGTTATTTCAATAATGTAGGCTTTGGAGCTGGCTGGCGTGGACCTTATACTTCATCAAATATGACTAATATTAATGATGCTTGGGGAGATTTAATCAGCCTTGAACTAAGTAATACAGGATATTTAATACGCAGTACAAATACAGACTCTAATGGTGATGTTATTGTGGAAAACATTAATCGTACTGATTTTGAAGTTTCGGTCAAAGTACAAGTTAAACCAAGTACTTCCCCCACTGTAGCAGTAACCACAGCTGATCGTATGTCAATTTATACTGTATTTAATGGTGATGTTGCTTACTTTGATGTTGAGGCAGACGCATCACTGGTTAATGGTACTGATGCACAATTCCAGTTTACTAATGATGGTAGGGCCACCATTAACCCCAGTATTATAGGAAATGGTCTTGACGTTACACTTGCAGTTAGTCCCACACCCTCAGCATATCCCGCAGGCAATGGGGTTTATCTACCCGTAGGAAAAGTTATGGCAGTATTTAGACAACTATCCACTAGCTTTGCTTCACCTGCAGGCTACCAAGAAACCTTTATTATTCACCAAAGAACCGACCCAACACTAATCATGGGTGATTAGCTTCAAAGCTTATACATAGAAAAAATGATATTTTTTAACTTTAACAACTTACTACAATATTAGAGGAAATTACAATGAGAATGCACAAGTTTGTAATGATTTTATTAGCCTTATTTGTATTTTTAGGTACTGCTGTTGAAAGTAATGCTCACAACCGTGCGGGTATGGTAAAAGTACCACTGCAAACTGATGTCCTAACAGAAGACGGAGTGGCGTTTTATTTTGAAGCCTATGTTGCTGAACGTGCAGATGATAAAGGTACAAAGGGTAGATATTTCATATGGAGTTTTGATAGCTTTGAAATGCATGGCAATGAAGCTCATGTTCATGTGACTGTTACAGACCAAAAAACCAACAAAAAAAATAATGAAGAATTTCACTTAACACGAAACAGTGACGACACCTGGAATCATGTAAACTTTGACGGTAAAATGATTGAAGAAAAAATTTACACCATGGTGGAGCCTCCAACATTTACAACAATTCATATGATTGGTGCCATTGCCATTTTGCTTGTGGCACTTGCCATTGTAATTGTAGTGCGAAATGCAAAAAAGAAGAATGAGCAACAACAAGCGTAGTTTTATATAGCAATGCTCTCGCAGACAACAAAGCAATTTAATCCGCAATTGCTATAAAATGTTAATGGAACTTACTGGGGCGGATTTTCCTCCCCAGTTTCCTAAGACCTCTTTGATTTTTGACACATTGCTATAACAGCAACATTATATGGCCGAATATAATATTTTTTTTCTCATCGCAATTTTATTAGGACTTGCACTAGGTAGCTTTTGTGGTAGTGCAAGTTATCGCATTGCCCATGAATGGTCATTATTTAAGCCTTCAGGATCTCATTGTCCAAATTGTAAAAAACGGCTTAGCTGGAAAGAGAATATTCCACTTTTAAGTTTTATATTGCAAAGGGGACGCTGCAGAAATTGTAGTGCAAAACTATCCCTACTATACCCCATTGCCGAATTAACTTTTGCTTGCTGGTCAATATTAATTTTTTTGCAATATGGCATGAGTGCTGAATACTTTGTATTTATGGGCATCGGTTTAATTTTACTACTTATTTCACTTGTTGACCTTGAAGCGTATTTTATACCTGACTTACTTGTACTTATCGGCGTGCTAATAGCTTTAGGAGCATCTTTGATGGGTATTGGTATGCCTATACTAGATGCATTACTAGGTGCAATCGTTGGTGCATCATTATTGCAAGCTTTAAGGCTTGGTTACCAATTTTTGCGCAAACAAGAAGGCATGGGCTTTGGTGACGTAAAGCTCATGTTTCTACTGGGTTTATGCTGTGGTATTATTGGTTTACCTTATGTATTACTGTTTGCAGCATTATTAGCCTTAGTCTTTACTATGGCAGTTCATAGGCGAAATACACATAGTCAAACTCGTTTACCCTTTGGTCCATATCTTTGTGCAGGGTGTGCTATCTATATGCTTTTTGGTCATAACATTCTTAATTTTTTTACCTTTACGGGTTAGCAATTATTATGCGTACTTTGACAATATGCTTATTCATTATAGCAATTTTTACACTGCCGCTAGAGTCCAAAGCAATGGAAAAGATGGATCATGCAAAACTAATTGAAGAAGCACGGTCGTATTTTAAAATAGGTTATGTTTTACATAAACAGGGGCTTGAAACAATGGCTTTACAAGCATTAAAAAAAAGCCAATCCCTTTTGCTTCAAGCAGGTAAACAAGAAGATGCAACTCAGCACCTACAGCTAGATGCAGCACTTCAAGATTATTACGATAAACTTTTTTTTCCTAAACCAGATCCAACTCATGGATATAACTCCAATAGCCGCTGGAGTAGAACTAAGTTTGACACATTAGCACATCAAGAGCATGTGCGCGCGCAGATTAATCGCTTAACAACAAAAAATCGTAATTTTTTAGAGTCAAGCTTGTTAAAGTCACAAAAATTTATGCCTATGATTAGGAAGGAATTTATTAATCACGGAATACCCTTAGAATTAGTTTATGTGGCACTTATTGAAAGCGGCTTTGATACTAATGCCCTTTCTCATGCAGGGGCAAGGGGCATGTGGCAATTTATGCCAGCTACTGCAAAAATTTATGGATTAGAAGTATCTAACAACCGTGATGATAGACTTTGTCCCATAAAGTCTACAACAGCTGCTGCCATGTACTTAAAAAAACTATATAATCAGTTTAATAATTGGCCGCTTGCACTGGCAGCATATAATTGTGGTGAAACTCGTGTTGCTAATGCTATGAAAAAACACAATGCCAAAACATTTTGGGAATTATTACAATATAATGCCCTGCCACGTGAGACACTCAACTATGTACCTAGCATACTAGCTGTGGCAATTATATCACAAGATTTAACTATGTATGGTATTTCATCACGATGACTTTATTAAAGTCAATAACTCAGTACATATTCTCGGAGATAAAGATATGACGAACATTTTAATCATCATTATTACCCTTGGAGTTTTAGTTTTCTTTCATGAACTTGGTCATTTAATGACTGCAAAATATTATGGTATTGGAGTCAAAGTATTTTCGTTGGGTTTTGGCCCAAAGATTACAGCAAGAACGTTTCGCGGCACAGAATACAGGCTATCACTTATCCCATTAGGTGGTTATGTATCATTTAAAGATGATGATACAGATGACAATGATAACACCATAACCTTTGATGGGGCATCCACTTGGGTTCGCTCCCTTGTGGTATTAGCAGGTCCAGTAGCCAATATGATACTTGCCTTTGTACTGTTTTGGGGAGTTTTTTGGTATAATGGCTTAAGTGTTTTATCTCCTGTAGTGGGAGATGTGTTACCAGAAAGTCCAGCCCAAAAGGCTCAAATTCAAGCAGGAGATACCATTTTAAAAATTGCAGGTGTTAAGATTTCTGACTGGGATGAGGTCATAAGTGAGGTTGCATCTTCACAAGGAAGCCCTTTTGAAATGACTTTATTACGCAATGAAAAAGAAATAGTGCTAAATGTTACACCTGAACTGCGCACAAAACAGACTATTTTTGGCGAAACTAAGACTGTGGGTTTTGTGGGAATTAATCCCAAAGGACCGTGGTTAACCCGTGAGCTTAATGTAATTGAGGCAGCAGTAAAGGGATTATCCTTTACATGGGAAACTACTGTAGAAACATCAAAAGCCTTTTATATGCTTATTGTAGGGTCACTCCCAGCTCACGCCATTGGTGGTCCCATAATGATTTCGCAAACCATAAGTGATCAAGCAGAAAAAGGCTTTGCAACATTACTAGTACTAATTGCAGTTATTAGTGTTAATTTAGCCATTGTAAACATGCTCCCACTGCCAGTGCTTGATGGTGGGCACATACTTATGTTTGCCATTGAAGCAGCAAGAGGACGTCCCATTTCGGAATCAATTCAAAAGAGCTTTCAACGTATAGGGCTTGCAGTAATTTTATTGTTGATGCTCCTAGGAACATATAATGATATTTTAAGGCTGTAAGCTTATTATGTTTTTGCCAATTGGTGGAAATATTTTTACTATGCTTGATTTTGCAAAGACAGTGTAGTAATTTATTAAACTAATGAACTTAATTAATAAATTACAGCCAATTATCATTTTATCTTTTGCACTTATGGGACTTGCTTTGGGGATATTAACTCCCCTTGGCAATGTTTCAATAGTGTTTGTAGAAATATTTTTGATGGCACTACTTTTTATGCTGTTTTTATCTGTGGATATGCAGCAATTAAAAAAAGCAGCGTTAAATATTAAATATACAAGCACCAGTATTGTTATAAACTTTATTATCACACCTATTACTGCTTACATACTTGCCACTATATTTTTCAAAGATTCTATACAAATTAGTATGGGCCTTGTTATGTTGCTTGTAACGCCATGCACAGATTGGTATCTTGTGTTTACAAAGTTAAGTCGGGGTAATATTGAGTTAAATATGTCAATATTACCTCTAAATTTAATTTTACAAGTAATTTTATTGCCCGCATATTTATTTATATTTTTTGGAAGCACTGTAAATATAAATTTAGAAACTATCCTAAAAAGTATTGTAGTAGTTTTAGTAGTTCCTTTTATCTGTGCCATGATTTTTAGAACTTTCATTGCCAATAAAAGTGAAGTAAAAAAGTTTATTTTTGCACAAAGTGATAATTTGCAATTAATTTTTCTATGTCTAGCCGTTATGGTTATGTTTGCCTCAGAAGCTGAAAACTTATCACAGAATTATCTACTATTGCTTAAGTTGTTTGTACCGCTAATATGTTTTTTTATTATTACTTTTTTTATAGTAAAAATAGCAGGAAAAATGCTACACTTTGAGCGTAACGATGTTATTTCTTTGCACTTTACAACATTAGCCAGAAACTCCCCTTTAGCCTTAGCCATAGCTATTGCAGCCTTTCCAGAACAACCTCTTATAGCACTCTCGCTTATTGTTGGGCCTTTATTGGAACTACCTATTTTGTCTATTATATCAGGGATATTAAGAAAGTAATAATTTGATATTACGAGGCAAATACTGTATAATTGGTTTTAGTTTTTGGGGAGAACTGCAATCATATTGACCGTTTCCTCCACACTGTAAGCACCATTGCCATAGAGCACAATTTCCTCAGCAGTGAAGAAAAAATTCAAATCAAAATCTATTTTTATCTTAAAACCGCATTTTTCATAGGTACGAATAGCTTGTGG
>CAYJDF010000118.1:0-7442 GCA_964368845.1 uncultured Desulfovibrionaceae bacterium | reverse complement strand
TATTATATTGCCCATTCCAATTCCTTTTGTTCTATCTTATCTGTAACTTCATGTTATTAACATAACCAAAATAGTTTTGTTTTTGTTTCTTGATTTTAACGAAAAGTTCAACACTTTATTATATACGAAAATGGATGTTTATGCAAAAAAATCAGTTTTATAATTCAAAAACTGATTTTTTTAATGTCTAGTTAGTTCTAAAAATATTCAAGAGTATTAATTTATTTATGTTTCCTAAAAGTAAGTAGTCACCTTATCACTACATGTACTACATCTCTTGATTTATAGTCTCTTTACTTTTTGCAATCAAATATTCATCACTTCCTAGCAAAGATTTTTCTGTCTTGTTAATAAATATTTCTCTCTTTGCAGCTTCTTCAAAAAATTCTTCTGCAGGAATACATTCTTCTGGTGCCAAAACTCCAGTTCCACTTATTTCGCCTCTTCTAATCATCTCTGCTGCCCAAGCAGGAGCTCCTCCAATATATACCTGAGCTCCTAATAACTCAGGCCACTCTTTAACTGGTCTGCAAACCGCTTCTAATGTATACTCAGTTCGTTTCCCTTCTTTCTCCCCGACAACAACTACCTTAATAATATCACAGTCATTAATTGTTGCATTTGGATCATCTGGCTGTAATTCCATTAACGTCTTAAGAACCTTCACAGGTGCAACTTCTACATCCCCAATTTTTATTTTTTCACTGCTACTGAATCCTAGACCGTGCAAGAATTCTAACTTTTCTCTAATAGGCTCCGCGAATGCAATTCTGAATGTACATCTTTTTATGCCTTTATCTTTATATACTTCTGGAAGTGTTCCAATTTCTGAATGCATTATATAATAAGAATACATATCTCCAATTGGTTTTGAATATGTTACCATTTGTGCACCACTTCTAGGCTCAACTTCGACGTATTTTCCATCTAAAAATTGTATAGGCTTCATATGAAATTCATCCATTATCGTTTCTATCGCATATGTAACTTCAAAAGTTTTCTCCGATACCGCCCAGTCGTCACATGCACAGAAAATATCTATTGATTCAACATTGTCAAGTTTATCTACTGCCCATCTAGCACAAACATTAGTAAGTCCAGGCGTTCCTCCTATTCCTGGTATTGCTAAGAGGCCTGCAGCTTTAAATTTTTCATTGTATTTCATTTGTTTAACTGTTTCAACATATAATCCTCCAATGTCAATATAATTGACTTTCGCTTCTAGGCACGCGTCCATAATATGACAGTTAAAGTAGTAATTCACTTCGTTAATTACTAAATCATAACCAGAAATAGCATCCACCAACGCATTCATATCCGAAACATCTAGCTTCATCGTTTCTGCTTTTTTCCCATACTTGTCATTGCATAACTTGGCAACATAATTTGCTCTTTCTAAATCCAAATCTGCAATCATTATTTCTTTAATGTTTTTGTTCCATGCTAAGTCCAAAGCTGTTGCTATTCCTTGCAAGCCAGCACCTAATAATATTACTTTCATTTTCTCTCCTTCTTCTTCTGATAAGTTAACATTAACAAATTTTCGATACTAAATTTTATAGCAAGTTTCATGCCATCACTTCCATGCTTTTCCCCAACATTATCAAATTTTAAGCGTTAAAACAACTATATTTTATACATTGAATCTACTAGATATCTTCAACATCTATTTTATGTTTCTTCAGTTTTCTAGAAACTGTTGATTTATCGACTTTTAACGTTTTTGCAATTCTAGTTATGCTTTTCTCCGAACGTAAACATTCCAATAAAATTGCTTTCTCAAATTCATCTGTAATTTCGGATAAAGATTTGCTTTGGTAAATCTCGTTAATTAAAGAGCGATTTTCAGCGCCTTTACCTAATTGGCGCATCACATGAAACAGTGTAATCCTATCTGTTTGGCTATTAACGATAAGTCTTTCTATAATATTTTTCAACTCTCTAACATTTCCTGGCCACTTATATTCTTCAAGTAAGTTGACAGCTGAAGGTTCAATGGTTTTATATAAATTATATTCTTTGTTGAAAGTTTCGATGAAATGGTATGTTAAGCTTTTTATATCTTCCACTCTTTCTCGTAAAGGCGGTAATTCTATCAATACAATGTTCAATCTATAGTACAGGTCTTCCCTAAATCTACCGCTTTTAATTGCATCCTGCAAATCAATATTTGTCGCTGCAAGAATACGAACATCTACAGGTATTGTTTTTCTGCCCCCAATTCGTCTTATTTCTTTTTCTTGCAAAACTCGAAGAAGCTTTGGTTGCATATGCAAAGGCAAATCTCCGATTTCATCAAGAAAAATTGTTCCTCCATTAGCTAATTCAAAGTAGCCTGCACTTCCCGAATCACTTGCACCTGTAAATGCACCCTTTTCATATCCAAAAAATTCAGACTCCATTAAATTTTCAGGGATTGCAGCACAATTGATTTTTACAAAAGGCTTCCCTTTCCGAGCACTGTTTTCATAAATTTCATTTGCTACAACTTCTTTACCTGTTCCTGATTCACCAATAATAAGTGTAGTTGCTTCTAACTTCGCTGTTTTTTTTACTAAATCCATCAAATCATACATGTTGGTATTAAGCGAAATAGAGCTTTTAGATTCTTTATGCTCTTGTATTTCCAATTCTTCTATTTTTGATCTATAGGATTCATTTAGACCCACTTGTTCTTTTAAAAGTTCCTTTAATCTAACAGTATCTGTTACGTTTTTTTCTGTGCAAACTATTGCAGATAAATTTCCTCTATGAAAAAAAGGGACTCCTGTTACATATGTGCTTGTTCCATCTCCAAGATTTTGAACAACACTTTCCTCCCTTTTAGATTTCATTACATTAATAACCGAAGAATTATCTAAAATATAACCAACTTCAATTAATTCCTCCATTGTTTTTCCTACTAATTCTTCCTTCTTTAGGCCACCTCTATCTTGCGATGATTTATTCACTAGAATAACTTTTCCTTTTGAATCCGTAATCCAAACTCCAGATTTCAACGCATCAAGTAAAAAATTTAACGATTCATAGTTATTCTCAATGAATTCTTTTATATCTATTTCTTTCATATAACACCTCCAATCAAGTATTTTTTCGCTGTTGTAATTATACAACATTTATATGCAATATTGCAACAGATTAAATATCTGAAATACCAACATTTTTTCATTATTATAAATTGGTTCCAAAAATACATGTTGCAGACTTGCAACACAACGCTATTTTTTATTATTTTTTTGTTGAAAATTTAATAAAATCGACAAAAGATTTTGTGGCACAAGTTTTGCAATGCTATGCTACATAAGTTTATTTCATATTATCAACAGCAATTGTTTGAAAGGAAAAGTAATGAAAGTATTATTACTGGGTGCCGGTGGCCAAGGGGGACCATGCGCATCAATATTAGCCAAAGATAAAGATGTCGAAGAAATAGTAATAGGTGACATTAATCTTGATTTTGCAAAAAAAGTTCAAAGTAAAATTAACAGCGACAAAATCATCACGAAAATGATAAACGCCGCAAATGTGGAAGAAATCGTGAACGCAGCCAAAGGAATGGATGTAATTATAGATTTAGTGACTCCAAAATATTATTACAACGTTATGATCGCAGCTTACCTTGCAAAAGTGCATTATGTGAACACAGCATTCGACAAGTTCTTATGGGATGACAAAATGGAATTGAATAAGAAACCCAAACTTCATGATGAATTTTCAAGTATTGGCAAAACTGCTCTTTTAGGATGCGGCATGTCTTCAGGGTATACCAATGTCATCGCAAGATATTATGCAGATAAATGCGACACGGTCAAAAGCATTAAAGTTAGACTTGCAAAAAAAGACACTTCAACTGGAAAATATGGAGATGCAGTAACTCCTTGGAATCCAGGTTGGGATCCCAGACAAGCACTTTTGGATTTCAAACTTCCCTCGACAGTTTTCAGAGACGGAAAATACGAATTAAAAGAGGAACCTTTTTCAGAAATCGAAGAGTGGAATTTTCCAGAACCTATAGGTCTAACAGCAGTTTCTCTACATGCGCACGAAGAGCCTTACTCTATTCCGTTATCGTTTCATAACAAAGGTCTTCAATATTGTGATTTTAAATACTACGTTAATATGCAAATCGCACCAATTGTGTCACTAGGTTTAGCGTCAGAGGAAGAAGTCAATATCAACGGAACCAAAATAAAACCTATAGATGTTGTTTTGTCTAAAGTGCCAAAAGCAGTAGATGGATTCCTTAACGAAGATCCTTCGTCATTTGATTATCAAGACAAAACAAAAATCGTTTCAATAATGGTCGAAGTATCAGGCACAAAAAACGGAAAGGAGGTAATATATAATCTTCATTTTCCAAACATGGCAGCTCCAAGAAAAGAAACATATGCGTGTTATGGAACTTCTATGATCGCAGTAGCTCTTCCAGCTGTAACTGGAGCAAAACTACTTGTTAAAGGCGAAAATGAACCTGGAATAATATTTCCACACGATCTAGATCCAAAAGAATTTCTTGACACAATGTCAGACACAGGGTTTGTACATAGATTCGAGGAAATATAAAGTGCCAACTGATTGTTATAGCTTTATAAAAAATATATAATTTAGAAGAAATTAGTCGAAAGGAGACAAAATGGAAAATTTAGGAATATTATGTTTACTACCCCCACTATTTATCATTGTTTTCGCCGTTTGCACGAAACGAACGCTACCGGCCTTAATCTTAGGCGTAGTATTAACTTATGTCATCATGCATGGTACGGGATTTTTTGGCCCATTTGTAGATACAATGTATTCTGTGTTAATGTCTGGCGATACCGTTTGGGTAATAATGTTAACAGGCCTTATAGGAGTGTTTATTGCATTAGTAACAAAATCAGGAGGTGTTGATGCACTCACAGTCTATATTTTGAAGCTCGCTACCAACCAAAGGAGAACATTATTGTCCACCTGGTTACTTGGACTGGCATTTTTTATAGGAGATGTTTCTAACGTTGGTACTGTAGGAGCTACAATGAAAGATGTATGCGACAAGCACAAAATACCAAGAGAATCATTGGCATATGTTCTTGACTCAACTGCAGCGCCTGTTTGTGTTCTTGTCCCAATAAGTTCTTGGGGAGTATTCTATGCAGGAATTTTCATGGCAGAAGAATCATTAGGATTTACAGGAAATCCAATCGATATGTATTTACAAGTAATGCCTTTCATGTTCTATTCTATCGTTGCAATATTGGTTGTTTTCTTATTCTCTGCAGGATTATTACCTAAGATCGGACCTATGAAAAAAGCATATCAAAGAGTCGAAGAAACAGGAATGGTATATTCCGAAGCAAGTGCACCTTTAAACAAAGAAGAAGAAGAAAAAGCTGGCAAAACTCAAAAAATCAAATCTTGGAAAGTGATACATTTCTTGATTCCTCTTGCTATACTAGTATACTTTGCAATAAATGGTAGTTTCCTTGAAGGATGTATGATTTCAATAGCTGCAGCAGCTATATTATATATCCCTACTAAATCTATGAGCTTTGCGGATTTTTGCAAAACATCCATGAAAGGATTTTCAAATATGTTATCTCCTATTTTCATTATAGTAGGAGCTTTCATGGTAAGAGAAGCTCTAGTTGCAATGGGATTACCTGAATATGTAAGCACTTTAGTAGAGCCTCTTTTAAACGCAGGGATATATCCTATGATCGTATTTATCACCGTAGCAATTCTTTCTTTCACAACAGGAAGCAATTGGGGTGTTCCAGCAGTTATGGTTCCAATCTTAGTTCCAGTAGCTCTTTCTATAGGCGCAAATCCATATATAGTACTTGCCGCAATCGCATCAGGTGGTGCATTCGGAAGCCATGCATGCTTCTATTCTGACGCTACCGCATTTACATCTGCCGTTACTAAAATTGATAATATGGAACACGCATTAACACAACTTCCATATGCACTAATTTCTGCAGGTGGAGCAGCTGTATTATTCTTAGTTACAGGTTTTATGTTTTAACATATACGAAAAGAAAGGGGTCACAAATGAAAGTATTGTTACTTGGAGCAGGAGGACAAGGCGCTCCCTGTGCATCTATTTTGGCAAATGACAGTGACATCTCGGAGATACTTTTAGCTGATATTAATTTAGAAATGGCGAAAAAAGTTGCCGAAAAAGTCAATAGTCCCAAATTATCTGCCATGCAAGTTGATGCGAAAAATATTGACGAGGTTGCAGAACTGGCAAAAGACAAAGACTGTATTATTGATCTTGTATCTTTAGATTTTACATCTTACATAATGAAAGCAGCTCTAAAAGCAAATGTACATTATGTAAACTCAGCATTCAGCAGAGAGATATGGGACTATGATTTAAAGCAGGGGAAACTCCCAAAATTGTATGATGAATTTTGTTCCATAAACAAAACAGCACTTTTAGGCTGCGGAATGTCGGCGGGATACACAAATGTGATAGTAAGATATTATGCTGATAAATTAGATACCATGAAGAGCGTCAAAATAAGACTTGCAAAATTCGATAGTTCGCTTTCTGAATGTGAACAAATCTTAAAGCCATGGAATCCTGGATGGAACCCCAAAATCGCATTCATGGACTTTGTAAATTCTACTACAATTTTCGATAATGGAGAATTCAAAACGTTCGACAAGCCTTTTTCTGGCCTAGAAGAATGGGAATTTCCAGCACCATTAGGGAAGACATATGTTGCGTTTCACGCACACGAAGAACCATATTCTATGCCAACTACATTCGCTGACAAAGGCCTTCAATATTGTGACTTCAAATATTATGTAAACAAACAAGTGGCTCCTTTAGTTGCACTTGGATTCGGCGACAACAAGGAAATTCAAGTAAAAGGCACAAAAGTAAATCCACTTGATGTCCTACTTGAACTCGTGCCTGATTCGACTCAATCATTTTTAAACGATAACCCTGAGCTGTTTGAATCAAAAGACGAAAACAATCATGTTTCAATCATGATCGAAATAATAGGAGAAAAAAATGGTAAAGAAAAAAAATATCTTGTTACATTTTCCGACATGAACAAACCAAGAAAAACAATATATAATCTTTACAAAACCACTTCCATTAATGTAGCCTTACCTACAGTCATTGGAATGAAAATGGCTGTTCTCGGAACAAAAAAAGGTGTTATTTTTTCAGAAGAACTTGATCCCGAAAAATTTATTAGTTTGTTAAAGGCAACAGGCTATCCTAATCATTGGGAGACAATCGAGAGCTAAATACAGGGTTACCTAAAAGTAAAGCCGCAACAACTCATGTTGCGGCTTTACTTTTAGTAAATCACAAAATACACGTAATAATTTATTAAATGTAGCTCAACTAATGTACCTTCCCCTTTTTCCATAATTTCTCTATAACTTCAAAACACATACTGTATCAAAATCATGTAAAGCACTGTTCCTACACCTATGCT
>CAYJDF010000117.1:0-7488 GCA_964368845.1 uncultured Desulfovibrionaceae bacterium | reverse complement strand
TACACGCAAAAATCAAAACATTTCTTAATAGTAATCATTCACACAATTAGAATACCGTGTATTCAAGGTAAATTATTCCTAAAAAACACTTTACAATAAAGGTGTATTATATTAGAAAGGCTAGGTATTTTGTTATTTATACACCTCAATAAAAGGATTAAGACTAAAAATGAAAAGTAGCAAAAATGTAATTCTTACTTCATTACTAGCCTTCATGTGCTTTATATCCTTACCATCTATAGCTTTTTCTACCCCTACTACCTTAGAAGATACTTTGCGTTTTGCCTTTGCTTATGCTCCCAATATAAAGGCGGCTCAAGAAGCAAGACAACAGTCTGTACATAATATACGGGTAGCAGAAGCTGGTTACTACCCAACCATAGGCATATGGGCAGGAGCTGGGGTTGAAGTAAATAACAATATTACAACCCGTGCCAATGACACATATTCTAAGGCTGTTAGCACCATGAACATGGGGCTACAACTTAGTCAAACCATATGGCAAGGTGGCAATACATCTGCAAATGTGCGTATGCGCGATGCAGAGCTTAACTATCGTGCTTGGCAGCTCATGGATAGTGCTAATTCCTTGGCTTATTCTGCCATTAGTGCCCATGCTGATGTTATACGTCGCCGTATCTTGGTGGACCTTGCCAAGGATAATGTTAAAGAAAATAAAAGAATTTTAAATATGCTAAGCATTCGCTTTCAACAAGGTTTATCCAGTCAAGGCGATGTAGACTTAGTGCGTGGACGCCTTAAACGTGCTGAAGCTACCCTTAGCCTTTATCAACAAGCCAAGGAAAATGCTTTTGCTGCCTATACCAAAGTTACGGGTCAGCCTGTGCCACAAAATCTTATGGCTGTTAGCCTGCCAAAACGCATTTTTAATAATGTTGATGAGGCAAGAAATACCAGTGTGGATAAAAATATTCGCATTCAAACTGATCTTGCCGCCATTCGCAATGCCTTGGCAGAAAAGGACGTTGCCAGATCAAACTTTGCACCACGTTTAAGCATTGACGCAGGCCCATCCATTTCAGACGACTCTAATGATGGAGATACAAGCGAAATTACTTGGTCTGCAATGCTCAATATGCGTTGGGATATTTATAGCGGTGGCAGAGATGTTGCTACTGTTAAAAGTATTGCCGCAAAAGTTAGAGAGTTACGTCAAAGATTACATGAAACTATGGACTTGGTTAATCAAGAACTAGTGGTTACTTTTTCACTAACTGAGCGGTCCCTTGAGCAAAGTAAACTCTATGCTCAATCAGCCTCTGCAGCCCTAAAAGCAAAGCGTAATTACATGACTCAATTTGAAGTGGGTCAAAAGGACTTACTCTCAGTACTTGATGCAGAGGGTGAATACTTCTTTAGTGCCACAGAGCGCGAAGTCCGCTCTGTTGACGCCCTACTTGGTAACTATCGCCTCTTAGCCTTAACTGGTGACTTACTTGCTGAGCTTGGGATAAACACTACTGAGCTCATGGTTGATACAACTAAGACCGCAACAAATCAAGCCCCACTGTGGAGTTTTTCGCCAAGTACCCTTGACACTGAGGAAGCTCTACAAGGTACAACACTTACTACAAAGTAATGAAGCAAACACATTCTTGGTTTTGGGGTGTATTAAAGCGTTATACTCCCTTATATGGTCATGTACTAATAGCTTCGCTGGTTGTTAACCTATTGAGCTTATCCATGCCATTATTTATCATGAATGTTTATGATCGCATTGTACCAAATAATGCTTTTGAGAGCCTATGGGTTCTAGCCATAGGTATGGGCATAGCCGCTTGCCTTGACTTTGTCCTACGCATTGCACGTACACATTTTGTAGACGCTGCAGGACGCAATGCCGACATAAGGCTACAAGGTATGTTCATGCGTACCTTAATGGACACCCGCCTAGATGCACTCTATGCCCAAAAAGAAACCAGTTCAGTAGGTGCAATTGTAGCTCGCGTGCGTGAACTTGAATATGTACGCGACTTCTTGGGATCATCCACCATATTAGCTATAACTGACTTGCCATTTATTATTCTATTTATATTGCTTATGTTTTTTATTGGCGGTAGCGTGGGTATTATTCCACTAATTGCCATTCCAATTTTACTTACATTTTCTATACTTATACAGAAAAATATTGAGCAAAATTCCACAGCACAAATGAATAGTAATGCTCAAAAACAATCATTTTTAACCGAAGTTATAAGTAGTTTGGAAACCATACGAGTAACCCGTATGGAAAAAACCATTGCCAAACAATGGGACTATAATGTTGCCCAAAGTGCAGATGCTACCATTCACTCTCGCTTTCATTCAAGCCTAAGCTCATATGGCATGGTGCTCTTTAACATGTTTTTAAGTGTTTCATTAGTTATTCTTGGGGTATATCGCATTTCAGAAGGACTTATGACCACAGGTGCACTTATTGCTTGTGTCATTTTATTTGGTCGCTGTGCAAGCCCCATTAATGCACTTATCAATATTTTAGCTAACTTTCAAAAAACCCGCCTGGCCTTAAAGCAATTGGATACACTTTTAAATCTGCCCTCAGAAAACCCTAAAGAAATTGAAGAAAACATACCTCATAGCTCCATTGCCGTCCCCATTATTTTTGAACGAGTTACTTTTAACTATCCGGGTAAGGAAATTCAGACCACAGCCTTAAAGGATATTTCCATGAACATACCACCTGGAGCAAAGGTAGGTTTTTTGGGTGCATCTGGTTCAGGTAAATCTACTCTAGCTCGTCTTTGTGCTGGATTATATATACCTACTGAAGGTAGAGTTATGCTTGGACCATTAGATATGCGTAATGCTCCTTTACGGCCTTATCGAAATAAATTAGGTTTCTTACCCCAAGAAATTCGTATCTTCCGCGGTACGTTACGTCATAATATTGCTATGGCTTGGCCTCATGAAGAGCCATGTGACGAAGAAAATATTTTGCAAGCCGCAACTCTTGCTGGGGTTATGGACTTTGCCTCAGAACATCCCTTAGGTTTAGATATGCCCATTGGGGAAAATGGAACAGGTTTATCAGGGGGGCAAGCTCAAAGCGTTGCCTTGGCTCGTGCTTTGCTTGGTAATCCACATACTATCATTCTTGATGAACCATCTGCTCAAATGGATATTGCGTCTGAAATGCGTTTAGTTGCAAGGCTAAAACCATATTTGCAAGATAAAACTGTAATTATCTTTACCCATAAAATTACTATGCTTAATTTAGTTGATAGAGTTGTCTCACTAAAAAAAGGTGCAGTCCATTGGGAGGCTTCCACCGCTGATGCTATGAAACAACTTCAAGCACACCATAATAGCTTGGCCAAACAAGTTAGTATACAAGGCTCTGGTACTAATGCGACCATGCCTAAGCAAGCCGCACCAAAGACAGGTAACGATGCAAAAGCTTAAAGAATTTTTTAATACTTTCAATAGTAAGCTACCCACGCACTTCAACCCTGAAGATCATGATATCAATGTTTCCAAAAGATCTGTGCGTTTGGTTTGGCTTAGTGCTTTAAGTATTCTGCTCTTGCTTATTTGGGCAGGTTTTGCAGAGATTGATAAAACAGCACGTGGTATTGGGCAAGTTGTGCCATCACAAAGGGTACAAGTTATTCAAAACCTTGAAGGTGGTATTATTCAAGAAGTGTCTGTGCGTGAAGGACAAATTATTGAAAAAGATGCAGTTGTTATGCGCATTGATAATGAAAGTGCCGGCAGTGAATACCGCGAAGCCTTGGTTCGTATTTTAGAACATGAAGCAGCCATCGCCCGTTTAGAAGCCCTCATAGCAGATAAGGAAGTAGTTTATCCTCCATCTGTTATGGCTGAACCTGAGCTTGTTAACCGCCAAAATGCATTACTTAGAACTGACCGCACCCAGCGCCATGCCGAACTTGATGTGCTATCCTTACAACTGGAGGCGCGCCAGCGTGAGTTGGCAGAAAAAAAAGAGATTAAAACTCAATCTCTTACCAGTCTAGCTTTAATGCAAAAACAAGTGGATTTAGCCTTACCAGCCTTAAAAACTAAGGCTTATTCTGAATTACAGTTTTTAGATCTGCAACAAAGATTACAAAATATTAAATCTGAGCTAGCAGCTCTTGAGCATTCCATTCCACGCGCTGAAGCAGAGGCTAAAGAGGCTGAAGAGCGTTTACGTCTTCGTAAAGCCGAACTTGAATCTGAATATCAAACTGAGCTTAATGAAATACAAATTAAATTACTTTCCTTACGTGAACTCATAACCGCCGGAGATGATAAAGTACGCCGTACTGAAATGCGCTCACCTGTGCGCGGTATTATTAAGGCCATATACGCAAGTACTGTAGGTGGTGTGGTTGCACCCGGTGCCACGGTAATGGAAATTGTACCCCTTGGTGATTCTCTTATTATTGAGGCTAAGTTTAGCCCTGCAGACATAGCCTTTCTTTACCCAGAACAAGACGCTCTTGTGCGCCTAACTGCATATGATTTTTCCATTTATGGCGGCCTTGAAGCTAAGGTTGAAACCATAAGTGCCGATACCTTGGCCAATCAACAGGGTGATACATTTTATAAGGTTAAAGTACGTACCACCGATGCGCATTTAAAACATGGTGGAGAGGATTTGCCCATTATGGCTGGTATGATGGCTGAAGTAGACATTCTAACCGGCAAACAAACCATATTAAACTACCTCTTAAAACCATTGCTAAAAGCGCAACAGCGAGCCCTTAGGGAGAGATAGTGGCTAAGCAAGAACGTTCATTTCGTGTGATTCGCGAAAACTTGACCCGCTTTATAATGGGTATAGTAATTTGCGCCGTTATGATCATACTCTATGTTTGGCAACCAGCCATACTTCAACAAGCCGACCGTCATATATATGATACTTTTCTACGTGCAAATGGTGGTGGAGACCCCTCACCCGCTCCGGCTTTGCTGGACCTTGATGAGAAAAGTCTTGAAGAATTTGGGCAGTGGCCTTGGCCAAGGCATTTGGTGGCAAAACTTGTGGCAACTCTAACCGAATATGGTGCTGCTGCCATTGGACTGGACATAATTTTAGCAGAGCCAGATAATTCTTCTGTTATTAATTTACAAAAGTCTTTTGAAAAACACTTTGATATTAATATTCCGCTTGATAATATACCCCAAAATTTACACGACAATGACTTAATATTAGCAAGCATTATAGCTCAAACTCCCACTGTTATGGGAATGTACAGTCGCTTTACCGGAGAAAAAATTTCTCTACCAAAAGATTTACCTCGTAATGAAGGTATAGTTGAACGTGTAATGCCAAATGGTATTGCTCCACGTACGCATTTACTTAAAGGCAAGGGCGCAACTCTACCCCTACCAGAATTAAGAGCTGTGGCCCCCTTAGGTAGTCTTAACGTAGCCCCAGACCCTGACGGCATTATACGCTCTGTCCCATTAATTTCTCAAATTGACGATCGCATTATTATTTCTTTATCATTACGCACTCTTATGCGTGGATTGGGCTTAAATACTATTGTACTTGTGGGTGGTGCAGATGGCCTTGAGGCTGTGCGTGTTGGGAAATACACCATACCTGTGACCCCCGATGGGCGATTTATTGTGCCATTTCGTGGCCCGCGCGGTTATTATCCCACATTTCGTGCAGCTGATGTGCTAAATAAAAAGGTAAAACCCGAAGACATTGCGGGGCGTGTTTTTATTGTGGGAACCTCTGCCCCAGGCCTACTAGATATTCGCGCAACCCCCTTTGACGCAGTTTACCCTGGTGCTGAAGTTCATACCACTGTTATGGATGCTATCCTTAGTAATAGATCAATTATTATGCCTGCTTGGATACCTGGGGCTCAAATCTCTGCCACAAGCTTGGTTGGACTAATTAGTACTGCTGTCTTTAGCCTAGCCCCTGCCATTGTATATCTACCCATCTTGATACTATTTATGCTAAGCCCAGCTTGGATTAGTTGGAGTATTTTTGAAACTGGTATATATATTTCACCCCTTTATACTATGCTAACTGTGGCTGCCCTTGCATTGTCATTATTAGCTGTACGTTTTTGGCAAGAGGCACGCCAAAAACGTACCTTACGTAATGCTTTTAGTCGCTATATTGCCCCAGACATGGTGGCACGCATTGTAGAAAGGGGCGAAGCCGTCCTTGCTGGCGAAGAAAGAACTGTCACCCTTATGTTTACTGACATTCGAGGTTTTACTACCATGTCTGAAGGATTAACTCCAGATCAAGTGGTGGGTGCATTAAACCGTTACTTTACACCCATGACAGCCATTATTCGTGCAAGTCATGGTACAGTTGATAAATTTATTGGTGATGCCATCATGGCCTTTTGGAATGCTCCCCTAGATGTGCCACAGCACGAATTATATGCCATTAAAAGTGCTATGCAAATGCAAGTGGCCTTAACAGAATTAAATGTGGGATTACAAAAAGATTTAGGCATTAGCCTACGCATGGGAGTGGGGGTGCATACTGGCAAAGTATATGTTGGCAACATGGGCAGTGCCGAATTATTGGACTATACTTGCATTGGCGACACAGTAAACCTAACCTCACGCCTTGAAGGCATGTGTCCCGTTTATGGAGTTGGTGTTATAACAAGTGCAGAAACTGCCCGCCTATGTCAAACACTTACTGAAGGTGAAAATGCCCTAGAAAAAAATGAAGTTCCCTTCTTTTTGCCCTTAGATGCCATACGAGTAAAAGGTAAACTAGAACCTGTGGAAATATGCACACCCATATGGCATGATGAAAGAAAATTACGCATTGAAGAAATTGAAGATTTTATAACCGCACGTAAGCATTATATTAATGCTAACTTTAGTAAATCATTAGACATTTTCCAACAATTATATAGTAAATTTCCAGACTCTGTGCTTTATAAGCTTTATACTGAACGCAACCAAGAACTATCCCAAAACCCACCAGAAAATTGGGATGGGGTTTGGACTTTCACCAAAAAATAAAGCAAGCTCATCTCTGCCATTTATGATGGTCGCCCTTTACCAACGTCTATCAAATTTTAAGCCCCCTGCACAATTGTGCAGATGGTCTTAGATGTCAAATTTGCTTTGCAAATTTGCGCCGCTTACGAAAACGAGTTTTCGAGCAGTAATACTCAAAAATCAATCAGTTATCGGGCAAGCAAAGCTCGCCCTATTCTTGATTTTTGCTCGCATTGACTACCGTCAACACTCCAAAAGAGTCCGCACAATTAATTGTGCAAGACTCTTATTTTGTAGATTTATACTCCATTTGAGTCGACCCCAACTTCATACATCAAAGGTAACATTAGCCAAATCGTAAATAACATGGATAAAATATCACGGTATTCTAATTTGCAAGATGGTATTTCCTCTTAATGATGCTTTTAAAAGCATGGATTGCCACGTCGCATCGCTATTAGACCGATTTTTAACAAAATCCCCGAAGCGATGCTCCTCGCAATGACTTTTGCCTAATCGGTAGTCATT
>CAYJDF010000116.1:0-7565 GCA_964368845.1 uncultured Desulfovibrionaceae bacterium | reverse complement strand
GGGCGCAATTTGTTTGCCCGCGGCGGTTGGGGTTGCAAATTAGTGCCCACCCTCAATAAAAAAGCCTGTTATCCATAAAGATAGCAGGCTTTAATTTTACCCAAAGTACACACTAATAAACACATTAACTAAATACTATAATCCATAACCTCGGTAAAAAATCAAAACTTCTGCTCGGCAGTAAGCGGCAATTGAGATACAAAATCATAAACCCTTTCTTTTTTCAAGATTTGTTGTATACATTGGTATAACGGGATATGTAGAAAATAAGTGCAGAAAATGCAAAAAAAGCAGTAGAGTTTATTGGTAAAACTCTGCTGCTTTTTTGTGTTTCCGGGGGAATTGTTATAAGTGAAAGGGGTGATTTTAGTGCTTATGCTTTTAATTTCATAACAAATTAAATCAGAAAGTTGGGTCTTAATTTTAGCCATACTACCCGGGGTGTCTTTGCCTATTATAGCCTTGAAATTATAATTGCAGATTGGTAAAACTGCTATCATCTGTGCAAATTGCCCTGATATAATCACATGGGTGCATGGTTTCCTCGGCGGTAATCAGCCATTCGCCCTCAATATCTTCCATATGGAATACGCTCATCGACAGCGATTTTTTGATATCTAAGCTAAGCCCGGTTGGGGCGCCATAGAGGCTATAGGCGGTATTGGTGCCGGCAAAGTAATAGCGCATCCAAACTTTATATTTGCCCTCGCTATCGGCTACGGCAAAAATATCGGCTATGTCTATCTGTAAATCGGGGAAGGCGGCGGTTAAATTCATAATCTCGTGCTCGATTTGGGCAATGCCCTTTAAGCGAAAGCCATTTTCCCTGGCTAGCACGGCCTCGTCGGCATAGATATTGTAAACACAACCCAGCATTTTATGATTATAAATTAGCTGCCAATAGCCCTGCAAATAGGCGCATAGGCTAGCGCCATCGCTTACCTTCATGTTTGCGAGCATATCTTGTTGGGCATGTAGGGCATCGGCACGTTCAAAGCAAATAAAAGTCATTATATATCCTCCCTGCCGTCTAAGACGGAATTTTTAAAAGGTAAAGCGCCGCTTACTACCCGCCGCTTTGCTTCCTGACCATAGCCTAAATATTCCTCGGTCATCACCAAACGCCCTTCTACCTCGTGTAATTCGCATTGGCAAAAGTTGATGAAGGTACCGGATTCGAAGCGAGAATTATCGCCACGGCCGGCAAAGTTGGCGCCATTTTTCGAGAAAGTGCTATTGGCGGTTGTGGTTTGACCAAATTTATAGCCCCCATCGGCTAAAGGAATGCAAAATATATCGAGAAATTCGATTTCATTATCCGGATAGCAGGAAAACGAGGGCAAAGTATGCTGCTGTAAAATGGCCTCGCCGCCTTTCATCACGGCGCTGCCTTCGTAAAAAACGGTTGTATCATCGTAGTAAAAGTCGTAAACCAGGCCTGCTTGATGATGATTCCAAATTAGTTTGGTATACACCTCAAATAGTTTTGCTACCTGTTCCGGGGTTTGCAGCGGACAATTATAATAGTAATTCTCCAGCTCTTTGCGCTGCGCTAGTACTTCTTTGCGAGTTGCCATATTATGCCTCCTGTAAAATATTGTTTTATGCTAGCTATATCCCCTGTAAGGATGATGCTCTACAGATAAGTTGACCACTTAATAGCCGGCAGCTTGTGCCCACCTTAGCAGCCTCTATCCCTTGACACAAGGTATCGACACAGGCTTCAACCAATTGCTCAACCGGTTGCTCTACCGTGGTTAGCTGATAGGATGGCCAGGCGGCTAAATGATGGCCATCAAAACCGACAATAGCAATCTTATGATCGAGCGATAGCTCACGCATCGCATCAATTGCCCCCAAGGCTAAAATATCATTTGTGCAAAACATAGCCTCCAGGCAAGGCTTTTCTTGCACTAAATTTTTAGCGGCTACCAAGCCTTCCTGATGCTGCAAAGCGCAGGTAGTAGCGTGAGCAGTTAGGGCAAGCTGCTGATCCGCCAAGGCTTGCTTAAAAGCCTTATAACGACTGCTAGATGTATAAAAATGTTGAGGGCCGGCTAAGCAACCAATATTTTTTAGCTGCAAATCGGCTAAATGCGCCACTATTTGTTTTGCGCCCAGCTGGGCATCACAGCATACGGCATGGCCAAAATCTGTTTTATGATAATGATTAATCATCAGCATTGGCTTTTGCAGTTTACCAAGCTCGGCCATATCTTGCTTATTAAAAAAGGGGGCAGTAAAAATCATGCCGTCTACTCGATACTGCTCCAATTTATCATAAATGCTGGCCAAATCCGCTCTGGATTCCACGCCAAACACCAATAGCTGCAAGCCCTTTTTTTGTAAAGCAGCAGATAAACCATGCAAAATTACGCTAAAAAAACTGTCGTCTAAGCCGCTGGCCAGCAAGGCAATTATGCCACTATGCTTGGAGGCCAGCGCCCGCGCAAAGGCATTGGGATGATAATTGAGCTGCCGGGCAACTTCTAAAATATGCGCCTTGTTTTTGGGTGTAGATGTAGCATTTGCAGCAAAGGCTCGTGAAACAGTGGATTGCGAAACCCCGGCCGCCCTAGCTACATCACTGGCAGTTACCAGCTTATTTGCTTGATTTTTAGGTTGCATATAGCACCTCTCTTTTTGAATGCGCATTCATTTTACAGCTTTATAGTACATCATCTTAGCTCAAATTGCAAGCATTTTTTTAAATAAAAATTTAGCAGTTGATGGCTAGTAACCCCTAGTTTGGCAAATATCCCAGCTTGAATATTAAGCATCTGAATGCTATAATCAAATAAAATCGGGGTAATAGCCGTAATTTTAAAATGGGGAGGTGAGGTTTATGCAGATGTATAAGCATATGATGATCAATGATGTTGTAAGTGCTTCTATCGAGCATGAACTTTATCAAAAAGCACATGATTGGGATAATAAAGGCAGCGAATGCGTATTTGTTTTGCAGGGTACAGCCATCTATAGTGTTGATAAGCAGCAATTTGCCATTAAAAAAGGCGATGTTTTTGCCATATATGGCAGCTATAGCAAAAGCATATCCCGCCCACAAGATTTGCAGCTTTGTTCACTATTTTATAATGAATCGGAAATTCACTCTCATCAAGGATTTTCGCCTGCTTACGAGGCTTATCAAACCCTTTTTATGCGCCAAGCCCATCGTCGCCTTTATGCCGATAAAAGCTTAATCAATATTGGGGAAACTCAATTGGAAAAAGTGAATTATCTGCTTAATTTAATGGAGCAGGAATGCCAAAACCCAACCGAAGGCTCGGAACAGCTTTTAAACTCGTGGTTTTATATCATCCTAACCTGGCTTTTGCGCAGCCAGGCCGTGCTAGGCCCCGGCAAATTTGATGAGGATATCCCTTTTTATGCCGCCATCGATTTTATGCAAAGAAATTATACTAAAGATATTAGCTTGCAGCAAATTGCTGCTATTGCCCAAATTACCCCTCGCCATTTTGATCGCATGTTTAAGCAGCAATTTCAAAGCACACCTAAGCATTATCTATTAAACTTACGCATTAACCGAGCACGCTCGCTATTGGTCGAAACCGATTTACCCATTGCCGAAATTGCCGCACAATGCGGCTTTGCCAATAGCAAACATTTTGCCGATTGTTTTCGTAGCTTTAGGCATATGTCTGCAACAGAATATAGACGTAAATATATAGTTAACTATTTATTCAATATGTCTGATTTTAAGAAGTTTAGTCAATAAAATAGATATGTTTAAACTATTATTCCTAAAAAGTTTGTTTATAAAAGCCTATTATCAAATTAACTTTTATGCTTTTATAAACAGGCTTTATTATATTTTTATCGTTCTTTAATGGCGGTTATGATTTAACTATATTGCTAAAAAGTTATTTTGAATAAGCAAAATTAATTTGCTGTCTTTTTTCATAAAGACAAGCATAAGCAGACATGGTATAATGCAAATATTAACAACAAAGGATGCCGATTATGGATAGCCACGATAAATATCAGTGCATTTTGCATAAACTAGAGTTGTTAACTATCACCAAAGATTCATATTTGTTTGAGCAAGAGCCGGAAGCGGCTGCTAATAAATTAATTATAGTTTTTAGCGGCAATGCCGTTTATCATATTGGCACCAGCTCTTTTGCTGTAAAAAAAGGTGATGTTTTTGTAGCTAGTTGCCTCTATACTCAAGCCATTAGTGAGGCCAAGCAGTTGCAGATTTTTATTCTCTCCTATCGCCCTTGCGATATAGAGCTTTATTCTTTTACCCGTTTGGCCGGCTATCAACAATTATTTGTCGAAAATCCGGCGGCATTTGCCTATGCCAGAAACAGCATATTGCAAACCGAACCGAATCTACTCAAAGAATTATATTTTTTAGCCACCAATATGAATGAAGAGTATGAGCGGCAGGAAATAGGCGTTAATCAAATTCTTAATTCCATGTTCTTTGCGCTGATAACCTTAATTGCACGGGCGAAAAAAAATCATAATCAGCGCTTTTATGCCGGGCAAAGTAAATTTATTGCAGCGGTTGCTTATATGCAGCAGCATTATCAAGAAGAATTATGCATAGACGATCTGGCCCAGATAGCTCAATTTTCTGCTCGGCATTTTAGCCGCAAATTTAAGCAGATTTACAAGGTATCGCCAACTAAATATTTAATGCGTTTGCGGGTATACCATGCCTGTTCTTTATTGCAAGAAACCGATTTATCCATAACCGAGATTTCAACGCGTTGTGGCTTTGCCGATTATAGCTGTTTTTCCACTCAATTTAAAACATTGCAAGGGGTTGCTCCCAGCATCTACCGTAAAATTGTCCAAAATATTTAGATATAAACTGAAAGGAGCGGTGTATATTCTATGAGAAGTTTTATGCAGGAAAAAAATCTGGTGCGTGCCTATATGGATAGCCTGGAAAATTGCAGCATAGCAGCAACAGTAGATATGCTAAAGCAATTTGTGAGCGATGATTATAGCTGGGAGGGATCTTTCCCTTTTATGGATTTGCAAGGTGCTAAAGAGGTAGCCGCTACCTTTTGGCAGCCATTAAAAAACTCACTTAAGCATATGCAGCGCCGCCAGGATGTATTTATGGCAGGTCTAGCCCAAGATGGCAAGGTATGGGTAACCAGCATGGGACAATTTATGGGCTTATTTGATGAAAATTTCCTCAGCATTCCCCGCACCTGCAAGGTGCAGCATTTGCAATATACCGAGTTTTCCTGCATCGAAAAGGATAAGATTTGCCATACGGCCCTTTATGTGGATTTGATTGGCTTTATGCAGGAGGCAGGCCTGCGCCCCCTGATGGAAGAAACCGGCAAATATTTTGTTTACCCCGGCCCACGTGATCATAATGGTTTGCTTTTTGGTGATAGCGACGAAAAAGCAGCCGCCCAAGCTATGCAGGCAGTTGAAACGATGATAGACGACCTTTACAATCTAGATGTAACCAAGCCTGAAACCATGCGCAATGCCTGGGCCGATGATATGATTTGGTATGGCCCTTGCGGGGTTGGCTCAAGCTATACCATCGAGCGCTATCAAAAGCAAATGCAAATGCCCTTTTATAAAAGCCTTTATGATCGTAAATCTTTGGGGCGTCATGCCTTTTTTGCCGAGGGAGATTTTGTCTGCTTTTATACCAATTTGCAGCTTAGCTCGCATGGGGGCTGGCTGGGCATGGCCGGCGGATCTAAGGATATTGTGCTAAGGGGCGATTTAGATATTTACTATTGCAAGGATGGCAAGATTAAAGAAAATTGGTGTTATTTTGATATCCCCTATTGGCTTTATCAGCAGGGCGTTAATGTTCTGGAACGCACGGTAGGTATTTGCAGCCCCAGCCTATAATTTTAAAGGCTGCTCTATTATACATTAAGTTTGTCATAAAAATATAGTTTTAAGGAGGAAGAATATGAAAAAGTTTTTATTATTAGGTTTATCTTTGGTGATGTCTTTTAGCTTATTGGCTGCCTGTGGTGGCGGGGATGTAGCACCGGAAGCCGAAGCCTCGGCCAGTTCGGAAGCCGCAGCCGAGGATGCCACGCCCGAAGAGGCAAGGATGGTTACTATGCCGGTATCGGGTGTAGAGCTGGATGCCTCGGTTTTGCCCGCGGAAGAAACCGAGATTAATTTTATCTCTACCCGCTTTTCGGTAGGCGAAGCCTATGTGGAAGAGTTGGAAAAATTGGATGGTTTTGAGAATTATAAAATCAATGTAAATTTCGACCAAAATGCTTTGCAAAGCCAAAATCTAGCCATGAGCTCCGGCGGCGAAAACTCCTATCAAATCATGACTGTTTCGGCATCCAACTATGGTATTTTTAGCCAAAATGATTGGTTATACGATTTAACTCCCCTTATCGAAAAATATTATGATCTTTATGATTTGGGCGATATTCCTCAATCGATGTGGGATGATGTTACTATCGATGGCAAAATTTATGCTGTGCCGATTACTGTTAATATGCTGATGATGTTTTATCGTGAGGATATTATGGCCGAAGAAGGCTTAAGCGTGCCCACCACCTATGATGAGCTGGTAAGCGCCTTAGCCGCTTTGCAAGATGCCGGTTATGAATACCCTTATGTAAATGCTCTTACCACCCCCAATGGCTTGGATATTGAATTTATGAATATGATGTATGCGGTAGGCGGCGAATATTTCGACCCCGAAACCAATGCCCCATTATTTAATAGCCCCGAAGGCTTAGAGGCCTTAGAGCGCTTAGCCGAGCTTTACAGCTATATGAATCCCAATACTTTAAGCTGGAATAGCGATGATTTAACCATCGATTTCCAAATTGGCCAATCGGTTATTGTGCAAACCTGGGCATCAAGGGCCGCTAATATGGAAGACGAAAGCGTTTCACAAATAGCGGGCTTGGTGGGTTATGCCCCTTCAATCAGGGTGTATGAAGGCAATCCCTTAAACTCATATATTGCTAATGACTATTTTATCATCCCTTATAATGTTGGTGATGAAGCCAAAGCCGAAGCCACCTTTGTGGCCATCATGGAAACCATTAGCGCCCCGGCACAGCAAAAAGCTGCCGCCGTTTCGATGACTAGCCGCACATCTTCGCTTACCGAAGAAAATATTGCTGTTTCGCCCCAATACGAAGCCATGACAGAAAGTGTAGAGCTGGGCTTAAAGCCTTTTGTTTCGGTAGAATTCCCCTTCTTTGGGCAGGTTAATGCCCTGCTTGGCCCCTATTTAAGCGAAGCATTATCCGGTAGTGCCGAATTAAGCCCCGAAGAAAAAACCGCCAAATTCCAAGAGGCTTTGGATAAAGCCGAGGCCGATACCATTGTGCTCTTACAGGATTTGGGCTATATGGAATAAATTAAAGCTTACTTTTGTTAAACAATTCATTCTCATGCAATATTAACGCCTTTTTGTCTGCAAATAGGCGTTAATATTGCAACTCCATTTACTAATCTTAGTGTACGATTGTTTTGCCCGCGGCGGCAAGAGTTACAAATCGGTGCCCACCTTCAGGCGGCAAGCGCCGCCAAGCAAAGTCGCGCTCTAGGTAATCCTAGGGCGCAAT
>CAYJDF010000115.1:0-7650 GCA_964368845.1 uncultured Desulfovibrionaceae bacterium | reverse complement strand
ATTTGGCACAAATATCCTCTTTACGTGCTGGATCAATGCGATAAAAAGTAGCCTTAGGGCATAAAGTCATTTTTCCATGTGTAGCAATACGCGTAAGCAAAGCATGGTCAATGCCATTATATTTCATTTTTTGCTGCTTATAGTAAGCAGCAAGAAAGTTATCCTTTCGATAAAGTCCATAATATAAAGAACAATTTGAAAGATACTGTATAGTTGCTAAAACTCTAATGTGAGGGCTTTTGTCACTTAATAGGCGTGCAAATTCATACTCATAGTGACGAAAAAAAACATAATTCTCTGTCAAATGCACTACATTAGTATAAGCAAGTATACTATCGCTAGTATCTAAAATATTTTTTAATTCAGACACATAGTTTTTTGACAATAGATCATGTCCTCCCATAACCATGTAATATTCATGTTTTGCCAAAAGGACACAATTCATAAAGTTGTCACGCACAGACTTTGTAGTATCAAATCGATGGTACTTAATATGCTTATATTTATTGGCATATTCTTGACAAATTTCTGAACTTCCATCAGTAGATGCATTATCAGAAATAATAATTTCGTCTGCTTCTTGCTCCACAACAGAGTTGAGTGTATGTTTAATAAATTTAATCTCATTATATACTGGAATTCCAATACTTACCTTACCCATAACACACTCCCATGCTAGCAGGCTGTTGCAACAGGCTGCTATATTAACAACATACTATTAAAGTCTTTTAAGATAGCCTTTTGGTGCTACAGAAATAAGTAATTTTGCATCCATGTCATTATCAACATTAAATTCACTATTAGTAACTAAAAATTCTTCTACCGCCGTCATGGGGTTATCACCTCTACCCCAAGGTCGATCTGGATAGGCATTTTCTGACATATACTCAACAATAGTATCAAATACCACACAATATGAACCAGAACTAACCAGCGGAGCATATGCATTGAGTTCTGCCAAAACATGCTCATGTGTGTGGTTAGAATCTAGAAGTACCATTATATTTTTATATTTTTTGGCGAAGTTTTTAACTTTATTAACCATATCCGCACCAATACTTGAACCTTCAAACATGGTAATGCGCCCACGCTTATACATGGGATGAGCTTCAATAGCAGTACGATTATGCGCTCGAATATCAATGTCTATACCTAACACATGGCCATTTTCACCCCCACCACAAAGGGCATTTAATTCAAGCAGTGAAGCATAAAATATCAAGGAACCACCATGAGCTATACCAGTTTCTATTATCAAATCTGGCTGCACACTAAATATCAACTCTTGCATGGCAACCATATCTTGCGGATATTGAATTATGGGGCGTCCAAGCCATGAAAAATTATAAGAATAATATTTAAGCTCAGGGTGGCGCATCCATTGCCAGGCTTGCTCCTTGGCACTAAGGCTATTAGCTTGCCTTTGAATATTATTTTTTACTTCTACTTGAAAGGGTGGGTAGGCGTACTTCATCATAGTGCTCCATTAAGCATATATAAGCTTATGATTTTACTTTTTGAGATTTATGAGGGCATACACTCTTTTAAATGAATTAAACTCCACAGGATCAACCTCTGCTAAAGGCATACCCAGCCTGTCTTCTAATTCAAGAAAAAAATTCATAATATCAAGAGAATCTAAACCATAAGCCCTAAATGTATCATCGATACTAATATCCACTTGGCCTTCAGGTATATTTTTTACTTTAGCAACAACTTGCTTGCATAATATCAAAAACTCTTGTTCACTCATTTAAATACTCCTATGTAATAGTGTTGATGCCCAAGAAAGCCCAACCCCAAAGCCGGAAATCAATATATTTTTATGCTGATTTTCCCAATTTTTTTGAAGGGCAATAGGTATGGTTGAAGACACACAATTACCAATATCAGATAATAAGAAAGGTATTTTATAAGGTACTATATCTAGCCTTTGCCCTATAACATCCAAAATAAATTTTGATGCCTGATGTAATATAAAAACATCAACATCTTGTATATTAACAAAATTATTTTCAAGACAAGTTTTAATTTGCACAGGTACAGCACGCGCAGTAAAGTTAAAAACATCCCTACCCTGCATTGATATAATTCCACTTGCATCCATTTTTAAAGCGTTGGCCATTTGTCCATCCGTTGCAAAACAAAATTTACCCAATGAATATAATGGATTATCCGTAATAAGAGTACAAGCAACAGCATCGCCAAATAATAGCTGTGTGTTTACATCATCTTTTTGTAAGGCCCTAGAATAAGCATCAGCAGTAAATAGTAATCCATTTTTCATACCATTGGCTTGCATAAAACTATGTATAATACTAAGTCCATACACATATCCAGAGCAACCAAGCCCCAAATCAAAGGCTGCTACAGCATTGGACAAGCCAAGCAAATCTTGTAAAAGGGCAGACATATGAGGAATAGTCGACTTATTATCAGGGTTTTGTGTTATGACCACAACACACTCAATATCACTTCTATCTATTAAAACTTCTTGTTCAAGCTTATTAAAAGCTTCATTGCATAAATCTAATAAACACTGGTCATTACCAAGACGTCTTAAAAAGTGAAAACCTATTTTTTCCTCTATAAATGATGCATCTCTATCTAGCTGTGCGGCATTTTTAAAATTATCAATCCTATGGCTGCCACAAGCATAGGTAATATGTCTTATGCCGAGTTTCATTCTAACCTCTTAAAATATATAGCACCTATCTCATCATCATTATTATTATAAATAATGCCTTCATAATAGCTCTTGGCAACCATTCGTTTGTACTGAATTGAAAATGGGGCTAGAAGTAAAGTATTTAGCTTCAAGCGCGTAAATAAGTATGATTTTTTTTCAAAAAGCACACAATTATTTAATAAATATTTAAAAGCAGACACACAGGAGTGAAAAATCATTCCATCTGGTACTTCTTGCACATTAACTATAGGATTGTTACCAACCTCTACATAAGAGAAATTTTGAGCTAGCTCATGCTCAATGCATTCTTTTCTTTGTTCAATCTTATTGCCATGCGCTAAAATCAAAATAGGCTTACCTGCACTTATTAAAGTGGCTAGTGCATTTTCTTCATCTAAAGCACTGCTAGCATCCTTAGGTACGAGGCGACATTCCTTTGATGTTAATTTACTTTTTACGGTGAAATCTATAGCATAATCATGCCCAGACGGATGTAGCTCAGATACAGCATATTTTAATATGTCAGCTCCAAGGACATAATCTCTTGCTCCATAAAAACTAAATTCATTTTGTTTAATCATTTAAGCAATGTCCTTCGAAGGTTCATATGATGCGGTATGGCAAAGTTGCCAGATACTTGGGCTTTATCATCCAAATTATTTATGACCACCGATCCAATTTTAATAGATACATCTTCGCCAATTTCAATGGAGTCTGCCACAATGGCACTGAGCCCTATCCATGCATTAGGAGCTATATGCGTATATCCACCAATGGTTATGCCCGTAGAGGTTGATGTATACTTGCCAATTGTTGCACCATGCCCAACAGAACAATGAAAAGCCAAGAAGACATCATCTTCAAGCTCAGTGTAAAGTTCATAAAAGTCACCCTTAGCAATGGTGCTATGTGCCCCCACATGGCATCTTTTACCAATTTTTACTCCACCAAGATGCTTAATGCGTACCCTTTGCCCATCTACTAACTTTGATGATGTGCCCTGTTCACCTAACACCACATGAGAGCCAATAAAACTATCATCTCCAATAATGGTATTATCACGAATAACACAATAAGGGCCTATAATTACACGCTCCCCAATTTGCACCGCATCATCAACTATGGCTGTAGGGTGAATTTCAGCTGACTTAGCAATAACTCTTTGAATAGTCTTGCGAGGAAACTGTAAGTTAAAATTATAAAATTTTTGAAAAAATACATCAGAGTTTTTTGCAACAATAATTAATTTATCACTAGGAGATAAAAATTTACGTAAATCATCTTGAATAACTATGCCCACAATAGATTTATTTTCAATGGCTTTTTGTAAATGCTCCTTGGAGCGTACTTTGCAAATTCCTTGTTTTGAGGATGACCAAGCATGAGCCGCATTCACCGTATCAAAAGGCGTGGAAGGCATTTGTTCAATTACTATATCTTCTCCAAATTGTTTACAAAAATCAAAAAATTCCTTCATAAAATATGTCCACATTATTATTTTAGCATATCAACTATGCAGTTAGTAATAAAATTTATCTGCTCAGTATCAATGTCGTGATAACAAGGCAAGTTTATTGCGCGTAAATATATATCATGACTAATTATATTTTGCTTTTGGGCCATAAAATTAGCTTGCAAGGATAAGGGGGCAAAAAAAGCTCGCCCTTCAATGTTATTTGTTGCAAGCACTTCTAAAGCCTTGGTTTGACTAATACCGCATTGTTTTGAAAAGACAATACTTGGCATCCAATACCCATACTCTTCATCATTACTAGGTATTGGGTTTAAATTTATACTGCCTATATCTTTTAATTTTTTATAATAATTAAAAAATATTTCACGTCGCCTTTCAATTAACTCTTTAACACGCTGCATTTGCGCGCAACCAATGGCAGCTTGAATATTACTCATTTTATACTTGTAACCAATCTCTGATGCCCAAAATTGACGCATATCACCATTTTTGCGGCCATGATTATTCAGCATGGTAACTTTTTCGTATAAGTCAGCATCATTGGTAACTAATGCTCCACCCTCACCACAAGTCACAGTCTTAGTACCGTGGAAGGAAAATACTCCAAAAACTCCTCTGCTGCCAGATTGTCTACCCTGCCAATGTGAACCCATGGCCTCGGCTGCATCTTCAATTAGATACAGTCCATGCTGCTTAGCAACTTGCTCCAAAGCATCCATATGGCATAAATTGCCGTAAAGATGCACAGCCAAAATAGCCTTAGTACGCTTTGTGATAGCTTTTTTAACTGCCTCAGGGTCAATGCACCAAGTATCTGGCAAAATATCCACAAAAACTGGCTTCGCCCCTAAATGCACTATAGGAGCAACACTGGCTACCCAGTTGGTATCTGCCAAAATTACCTCGTCACCAGCCCCAATACCAAGGGCAGCAAGACCTAAATGTAATGCCCCGGTTGCAGAAGATGTAGCATGTGCATACTTCGTTCCTATATGTTCGCTAAAAAGTTTTTCAAAGCGCGTAATATAGGCATAGCAATCATCACCCCAACCGTGCGTGGCAGCATCGTTGGCATATCTAACTTCAAGCTCTGTAATGGATGGTTTAGCATAATATATCTTTTGCATATCTTACCACACCTCAAGCCTTGGTACTGCCACCACAAATTTAGCTCCAAAGTCTCGTATATACTCTAGCTGAGCACTAATTTCCTCTTGCAAATTCCAAGGTAAAATAAGCACATAGTCTGGCTTATGCTCATGTATACTCTGCTCACTAAGCACAGGTATACGACTTCCTGGTAAAAATAAACCTTGCTTATAAGGTGATGCATCCACCACAAAAGCTAATAAATCTTGTCGAATACCAAAATAATTAATTAAAGTATTGCCCTTGGCTGCCGCCCCATAGGCCGCAACTAACTTGCCCTCTTCTTTAGCCTGCATTAAAAAACGCATTAGCTTAAAGCGTATAATATCAATACTTGACTGAAATGAAGCATAAAAGTCTAAATCTTGCAAACCAAAGGCCTGCTCTTTTATAAGTAATTCCTCAACAGCTAAAGTGCATTTATGGCTAGCCTGTTCCTTACAAGCATAGATACGTATGGAGCCACCATGCGTGGGTAATTCTTGCACATCAAATAATCGTAGTCCATGTTGTTTAAGAATATTTTGCACACAAAATAAAGAGTGATAAAAGTAATGCTCATGATAAATTGTATCAAATTGCCGCCCTTCTATCAGGCGCAAGATATGTGGAATTTCCATGGTCATAACCCCTTCTGGGGTCAATACACATTCGATTCCTGCAATAAAATCATTAATATCAGGAACATGTGCAAAAACATTTATACCACAAACCAAGTTTGCTTGCACACCCTCAGCACAAAGTTTTTGAGCTAAGGTTTTAGTAAAAAAGGCATTTATAGTTTTAACACTTTTTTCTTGAGCAACCTTAGTAGCTTGCACGCTGGGGTCAATACCTAAGCATGGAATACCCAATGACACAGCATGTTGCAATAAGTAGCCATCGTTTGAGCCTATTTCCAAAATAAACGATTGCTCATCAAGTGCAAAACGCTTGGCCATTGCATGTACAAAGTTTTTAGCATGTTCAACCCAGGAAGCAGAATAAGACGAAAAGTAAACATAATCAGGAGTAAAAATATCTTGAGCGGCCTTAAATGTAGGAACTTGCACCAAGAGGCAATGTGTGCATACAAATACTTTTAAGGGATAAAATAACTCTGGTTTGGCACATTGCTCTTTACTTATAAAAGCATTGGATGGTGGACATGTACCAAGGTCCGCAAACACATGCTTTAATGGAGTATAGCAAAAGTGACATAAATGTGCTGACATATGTAATCCTTAACTTGGCTTTACATCATTAAGAGTTGATTTTTGCTTAATACTAGCTATAATTTGCCAAATATCATCCATTTGCTGCATATCTTCTTGCTTCATATGCATTTGCACATGCTCAAACTTTGCATACACGTCAAAGTTTTTCGCTAAAAATGATCGTAAGTAATACTCCATCAACTTTTCATTACGCTTTAATTTATTATCAAGCATGGCATAGATATTTTCTAGATGTCCAAAACTATTTACGCTTTCACCATCATATGCATAAGTATTATTTCTATAAGCTAAAAAGCGTACGGTCATGGCATCATGAAAGGCATGCAAGGCAGCATCAAGTTCTTTTATGTTAAATCCAAAACTTTCTAATACATTTTTGGTAGTTATGGCAATATAACTACTAAGTTCTTGATCTTGAAGAATATTGATTACCTTATGCCAATCAGTGCGATATGCTCCCACACTTGGTTTGTTTTGTATAATACCAGCAAAACTTGTAAACTGTTTAGTCTTCCCAAGAAAGAAACATAAGAATGAGTGCAAAAATTCATTATAATACACATTTTGAATTCTATGACTAATACGAGCAATTATATCAAAAAATGCCTTAGCTAACTCTGAACTATAAATATTGTAATAAGGTGGTTGATATGACAAAGCTTGCAACTGTACGCGCTCATAGGGATTTTCATGTAGACCACTTTTACTAATAAGCTCTACCATATGTGGTATGCTTAAATTTTCTTGCATCCAAATACCAGAAGCTGATGAAAAATCAGGATTATCTTGAAGGAAGTCTAATGATTTTGCGAGGGATGTATTAGAAATATGTCTTCTGTCACTACGAAACACACAAAAATCTGTATGTATTTTTGACAATAAAAACAATGCCCTATCTACAGGTTTTATTTTTGGCATATGATAATAGTGAATATTATCATATGTTTTTAAATCATCATGAAAAACATATGGTTCTGCACTATCATGAGCAATATATATATTAATACCTGTACTTGCATGATATAGTAATATATCATCAAGCATATGATGATTGTCCTGTATTCGGATAATCATTGATAATTGCTCAAGCATGTTATATCTCCACTAACACCACTAATCCC
>CAYJDF010000114.1:0-7658 GCA_964368845.1 uncultured Desulfovibrionaceae bacterium | reverse complement strand
GCGGAGGCATATGGCGTGACATTGGAGGATGTTTTTAAGAAGTAATTTGTGCGTAAACTGAGGAATTATTGACAATCCTTCAACTAGTAGTCTAAAGTAGTCCTTAGTAATGTAAAGGAGCATCCATGCCATCACCCAATGTAATCCCAACTAGCGTTAAGATTCCCATTGGGCTAAAAACACGTATTCAGCAGCTAGCGGATTGTCGTGACAAATCAGTGCATGCGCTAATGCTGCAAGCCATTGAAAGCTTTGTTAAGCGTGAAGAAAAGCGTGAACAGCTTCGCCAAGATGCCATCAAAGCTCATGAAAATTACCTTCAGACAGGGCTACATGTTACCAGTGTAGAAGCAAATGCTTGGCTTGAAGACCTATCCAATGGACAAAATACGGAGCCTCCAAAGTGCCATCTTTAATATGGACTGCCGAGGCACTGGCTGACGTAAAGCGGCTATATCAATTTCTTTTTGAAAAGGATGCTGAAATTGCTAAGGCACTGGCAGAAGTAATCCTAACCCATGCTAAAAACCTTGAAAACTTCCCGCAAATGGGTCGCCCCGCTCCGGACCTTGAACCAGAACATAGAGAATTGTTCATTCCATTTGCTTCCAGTGGTTACATTTTTGTATGTGCAAGAGGAAAGTAAGCTAACTGTCTTATCAATACGTACCAAAAAGAAGTTGGGTTTTGATAGCTTGTAGTAAAAACTACTATAACTAAGTTTTACTCCGCTCTTAGTAATATTCCCCCCGCAATAAATATATTTTATAAATTATCTCAATTAATCCACATAAAATGTGACGATGCCTTGTGCAATTTCTTTAATCTTGCTCTTTAGCCATTTAGATTCACGCACAATGACACTATCACCACAGCTCAATTATTTTAGACGAAGATTTTATCATGCCGAAATCTGGAATGGCTGTAGTGTATATGAAAGATAGTAAAAAATTGGATACAATCAATTGGATTTGTTTTATTTTATCAATTATGACATGTAATTAATAGGAAAGTCATGAACAATAATAATGAACATGTGGATAAATTTTACATAAAACGTGGAGCCACTCCGCTAATGCGATCTGTTAATGATATTGAAGCATTCAAATCACTGCTTGAAAACAAGGCCGACATACATGCCTATGATAAGTTTGGAAACACTGTACTTTCATATGCTGCGCTAAACTGTGCATCTCGAACGCTCGATGTAATAACATTACTTCTACGTTACGGAGCGGATATAAATTCTCGTGACTACCAAGGAAAAACTGCCCTTATGAAATCTGTAGAATGTAACAATTATAAATCTGTCGAAATTCTTTTACAAAATGGTGCTGATATTAATTTAGCGGATAACAACGCATCAACAGCACTTATAAAAGCCACGCATTTGGGCGAAGTGAACTTAATAAAATTACTGCTAAAATTTAAGCCTAATATAAATTCTCAAAATGACTTTGGAAAAACTGCGCTCATGTTTGCCATCAAAGAAAAAAATATTGATGCCGTCATATGTCTTTTGCGGCATGGAGCCAGCTTAGAGATAAGCGACTGGAATGGCACCACAGCCCTTATGCAAGCATCGTTTCATGGGGACATTGAAATTACTACTCTACTGTTAAAACATAAAGCTAAAATAAACTCTCAAAATCAGCATGGCAAAACAGCGCTTATGGAGGCTATTTCATATGGCCATATTGATGTTGTACGCTTGCTCTTGGAAAATAATGCTGACTTACATATACAAGATAATACTGGAGAAACGGCATTAACTTACGTTATAAAAAATGAAATTATAATGTTTATTGATTTTCTCTTACAATTAGATTCACATATCAAGGTAGTAAAATTACAAAAATCCTCTGTAGCTATACAAATTTTCAATGAAGAACATGACAAAGTCACGGATCTGTTGTTCCAATATGATCCAAACTTGAAAGGTAAAAACCAAGACACATTAAAATGTCATATAATTTCAACTATGGATGAAAATTTTCAGATCACAAAGCTTCTCAAAAAACACCTTGCCCATATGGACACAGATTATACAGGCATTGCTCCAAGCACAGTATCAGAATACTTTGAAGGTTATAATTTTTACTCTAATGAATTAGAAAAACATTCGGCACAAAATCCAGACATTATTATGTACGAATTTTCTTTAAGTGATTTAAAAAAATTATACCACTACATCAATGACAGTCTAAAATCCATCAATAGTGAAACTCGCCACAAATTACTAGACTTACTTCAACAAGTTATACACTTTGATATAAAAATGAAATATAAAGTTTAAATTTCGCGCGAACATTTTTTTACCATACTTTTATATCATCTTGTATTCTGGAACGATAACTCTATACCCTTGTGTCATAGCAGAATTTTAGATTGGAAATAAACACGAGGATGTAATCTATGAATACGCATAAATATCCAAAGGTCATCGAACCCATAAAAAGACGTGGCTTTTATGGTATAGGCATTGAAGCTGTAAGATCTACTGCCAATATAGGAACTATTTGGCGGTCAGCTCAAGTATTAGGGGCAGATTTTATTTTTATTATTGGTAAACGCTATTCAACCCTAAAGACAGATACTTTAAAGTCATGGCGACATATACCTTTACTTGAGTATGATAACTTTGAACAATTTTATGCAATCCTACCAAAGGGAGCAAAGATTGTTGGAGTGGAGTTACATAGTGAGAGTGAGGCATTAACAAGCTATACTCACCCACAGCAGGCCGTTTATTTAATGGGTATTGTCCTGTACGATAGAGTCTTAAAAAGTAACAATTTTACAGTACATTCCAATGCTAATATTTGTAATGAAAGTGATATGTGTGAACGTTTGCTCTATGTATTGAGCTTTATTTTTTTGTATGTTACAGGGTATAGTAACAACTTAAAATTTGGAATAATAGCACTATATATCCTTAACAATAAAGGAGAATATCCATGCCTGCAAAACGTTCTGAATCCGGTCCTGGTGAAAAGTTGCTTACTCTTTATACCTTACTCATGGTGCAGGGTGGGCGTGCCTTATCACTTGCCGAACTAGCCAATATTCTCGACTGCTCAAAGCAAACTGTATTACGCCTTTTAAGACAATTAGAAGCCTCACGTTTTGGAAAACTTGACATACCAATTGTCAAAGAGCGCAAGCATTATTATCGTTTAGCCCCTATGGCAAGTCGACAATTAAATATTGGTGTGGAAGAACTTATGCAGCTAAGTCTTTGCCGTAATATGCTTTTGCAAATTTTGCCTAAGGGTGTGAGTAAGCTTTTGGGGCAAGCTGCGACGCATGATGCAAGCCCACTAGATACAACCAAACCCTTGCAAAAAGATGTAAGTGTTAGCAATGTTGGTCAAGTTTATCACAAAGGATATATTGATTACTCACCTTTTACCGAGCAATATGCGTCTTTACTGCAAAGCATTCGCAAACAAAAAGTATGTATTGTGACCTACAAACGAGGTCCAGCTGCAGATGCGCGTACATTTTCTTTTGCGCCCAAAAGGCTTATTTCTTATCGCGAAACGCTATCCTTTGTTGGTTATGAAGTAAGTGAAAAAGGCACAGCACATCCTAAATATGATAATCACCTTACACTTTATTTACAGCGTTGCCTTGATGTGAAAATGACTACACGCTCCTCTGAGCGTGTGCCAGAACCTGTTTACGCTCAAGGTGATAGCGAACCCTCAGCCTTTGGTACAATGCATGGTGAAGCCTTTCATGTGCGAATACTGTTTACTAAAGAAACCGCTCCCTACATCTATGACCGCATTTGGAGCAATAGACAAGAAATGATCCTGAATGACGATGGCTCTTTAATTTTGGACTTTGATGCCCAAAGCTTTCATGAACTAATTTCTTGGGTTTTAAGCTTTGGGGCTAAGGCCAAGGTCTTAGAACCAGAGTGGCTAAAAGAAGATATAAAAAGTCAGCTTTCTGAATCATACAAAAAATACTAAAAAAACATGTTTATGAAAATATTTTTGTGTTTGCGTTTGACATTCGCAACCAAGGAAAGCAAGGACGCTTTAGCTTGTCTTGTCGTGATGATCCCTAGCTTCGAAGTTCGCACCTTGCTCAAGCAAAAACTTGGCAGTGCTCAGTGTTTATGATCATGCAAAGGGAGAAAACGCATGTAGTGTATTATTATCAATCTCACCTCGAAAATCTAATGTCATATCACGACACACTTTTATAACAAGAGGAAACAGTTTTTTAGGTAGTCTACTATTTTCATTAATTTTATCTTGCAAATATGCTATATATATCGTGTAAAAATTTTCACCAAAGCTTTGTAATTCATGGTATGCTATGGTTAAATCTCCAAAGGCCACATATAGCTTTTTAGGAGGTCCACATTTTTTAAAAGTGTCATATCGTTGCGTGAAGTCAATGTCTTCATGCCCTACGAGGTCAGTATAGTACAACTCAAGGCAAATTTTATACTTATCTTGGCCTCTTAAAAATTCACTTTCTAAATTGGTAGTGAAGAAAATTTGCTTATGATTAAAATGATTATTTAATTGATACACCAATGAACTCAACCTACGTCTGCGTTCACTTAAGTATGCATTTGTTGCCAAAAGTATATGTATTGTTTTCCAATTTAGCATTTTATTCTCACCGTTGCATAGTTAGTGGCATGCCTTTAAGGTCATACCTTGCGTGAACAATGTTTTAACTTCATCAATACGCCCTTTGCGTATGGCTTTAAATATTTTTTGATGTAGAGCTCTCATGGCAAATCCTGTACTATAAAAAAATATTTGTGTTAGCTTTGTTCTTATGATGCTGTCATTCCAAATTTCGGCATAATAAAAAATTTTTTTTACTCCAAAAAACTATTTTTATCGTTCCATGATTTGGAGTGATGATGTGTAAAGACCTCCTTAAACAATGAGGAGAGCGTTATGCAAACTCGTAATCGAAGAAAAAATAGGCAGGCAGTATGTAAAATGAAAAATAATGTAATGAAGGTATTCTTTCAAAGAAAGATTATTCAATAGCTCAGGTCTGCTGTGCAATGTGATGCAGAAATTAACTCTCAATTTTTTGTATGACTTGAATATGCACAAGGCAATTTATCAACAGCTTTCAAGTGTGGTTTTTTAGGCATAATAACTTCTAACTGTTTTGATCTTGGCACCATTGCTCTCAATCATTTCTCTATACCTATTGGAAGAAGTATGCCAAAAAAATAATCATTTTTATTACAAGCGATTACACTTTTAAAGTGTATTTCTTAAAAGATTATAATAAAAATTATTGTGTTAATATAAAATTTTTTATACACTTACCCCATGAATATATTACTAAGCTGGATTGGCAATACCGACCTTGTATGTTCTGAAAAAAATGATGAACAAAATCTTGGTCCTATTATGCAAGCACTAAAAGCAGGTTCGTATGATGCAGTAATTTTGCTAAATAATTACCCAGGCCACAGAGTGCCACCATTCTTGAAATGGCTAACCCAAAAAAGTGACCTCAAGCCAAAAGTACATCATATAAATTTAAGCAGCCCCACAGCCCATAAAGAAATTTATGAAGCATCCCGCAAGTGCATTCAGCAAATACAAAAAGATCATCCAGAAGCAACAATCACATTTCATACAAGCCCTGGCACACCTGCTATGGCTTTGTGCTGGTTTTTGTTAGCACCTGTTTGTGGTGCAAGGCTCATTGAGTCCTCGCTTGAAAAGGGCGTTCAGCCCATTAATTTTCCATTTGAAATAGCGGCTTATTTTCTACCAGACAAAGACATCACTCGCCTAAGCGTGCAGGACACCCCAGCACACCCAGCATTTGGTAAAATAATCCACAAAAGCCCCATAATGGCGGATTTAGTTGCAAGAGCGCATCATGTCGCCATACGAGATATTACAGTGCTAATTGAAGGTGAATCAGGTACTGGCAAAGAGCTTTTTGCCAAGGCCATTCATCATGCAAGCATTCGATCAAACAAACCTTTCGAAGTTATAAATTGTGGTGCTATTCCTAACGAACTTATAGAATCCGTACTCTTTGGATATAAACAGGGTGCATTCACAGGGGCAAATAAAGACACAGCAGGCGTTTTTGAAGCAGCCAATACAGGCACACTATTTCTTGATGAACTAGGAGAGCTACCCCAAAAAGCTCAAGTTGCCTTGCTTCGGGTGCTACAGGAAAAGTGCATCACTAGAATTGGCGACACAAAACCCATCCCTGTTGATGTACGTATAATAGCCGCCACTAACCGCAAGCTTATAGATGAAGTGGCAAAAGGTAATTTCCGTGCAGATTTGTTTTATCGTCTTGCTGTTGCATGTTTACAAATTCCACCACTTAGAGCGCGCGAAGAAGATGTTTCCCTACTTTTAGATGATGCAATTACCGTTGCCAACAATGAGCTTATGACAAGTGGCAAAGAAAAACATAAAAAATTTTCTGATTCTGCAAGAAAAATTATACTTAATCACCCTTGGCGTGGTAATGTTAGAGAGCTTTATAATACTGTTATGCGAACGATACTTTGGTCAAGTGAAGATGTTATTGGTGAAGAGCAAGCCAAGTCTGCCCTATTTCAAATTGAACAACAAAGCGAAAATATACTTGAATACCCAATAGGAAATGGCTTTGAAATAAATAACTTACTTGCAGAAATTTCCGCTCATTATATTGAAAGAGCAGCCAAGGAATCCGGCGGCAACAAAACAAAAGCGGCAAATCTTCTAGGTTTTAAAAATTATCAGACATATACAAATTGGCAAAAAAAATATACAGTACCCAATAAATAAAAAACTTGGCACAAGCTTTGCTTTGTAGCCAGCATGAACGAGATACACATGCAATCCATCAACTTTGAATTTTTACGTCCCAAGTGGACGGAGCTTGCAGACCTAGCTGGTTTTGCTGAGCTTTATATTCATTCAGACCCAGCAAGCTCGCTTACCAAGAGTAGGTCTTGTTTGGAGCATTGCCTAAAGTGGGTATGTCTTGCATGTAAGATTACTTTTTCCCCCGATGAACGTCCAAGCATCGTTGACCTAATCAATGCCCTTAAAGATAAAGGTAATATTCTTGATTTTACCTTAATTAACAAGATGCACTTTGTACGTCGTATAGGCAATCAAGGTGTACATACAACAAATGCCACAACTAACGATGCTAAGCTATGCCTTAAAGAGCTTTTTGATATTTCCAGCTGGCTATATGTCTCCACTGGTGGCAAGAAGGCTGACATACAACCCTTCACCATGCCAAGCTCCACACAAAAAAGCCCTTCTGAAACTCAAGAGCTTGAACGTCGTGACGACTTATTACGCAAAGCTTTAGAAGAGCTTGAACTTGAGCGCAGCAAAAACAAAGCCTTACAAAAAGAGGCCGAGCAACACAAACCCAAATCGCCTGAAGAACTTGGCGATGTACTTGGTTTTTCAGAGGAAGACACCCGAAAGCATCTTATTGATGTCATCCTTGCTTCAGCATCTTGGCATACAAAGGACAGCACGCAAGTAGAACTTGAGCTTGAGGTTGAACACCAACCCACTGAAAGCGGTATTGGTTTTTGTGATTATGTCCTTTTCGGTTCCAACGGTTTACCCCTTGCTGTCATTGAAGCAAAAAAATGCTCAAAGTCCCCCGACCTTGGCAAA
>CAYJDF010000113.1:0-7879 GCA_964368845.1 uncultured Desulfovibrionaceae bacterium | reverse complement strand
TTAACAATTATAATATGCTTTATACCAAGTCACAAACTTCGCTAAACCCTCATCCAAGGGAGTGCATGGCGAAAATCCAGTATCACGTATTAGATCATCCACATCAGCATAGGTAGACTCCACATCCCCAGGCTGCATGGGTAAATATTCTTTAATAGCTTCTTTACCTAGATGTTTTTCAAGTAGGGCAATAAAGTCTTTCAGAGCGACAGTTGTATTATTGCCAATATTATAAATATGCCATGGAGCACTGCTGGTACATGGTTCAGGGTTTTTCGCATCCCAATTGGTATTAGCTTTAGCTGGACGAATAAGTGTTTGCACCACACCCTCTACAATATCGTCTATGTAGGTGAAGTCTCTATACATATTTCCATTATTAAATACTTTAATGGGCTTATTTTGCATGATAGCTGTAGTAAATAAGTGCAAGGCCATATCAGGGCGTCCCCAAGGGCCATAAACAGTAAAAAAGCGTAAACCAGTGCAAGGTAAGCCATAAAGATGACTATAAGTATGAGCCATTAATTCATTTGACTTTTTAGATGCAGCATACAAACTTACTGGATGATCCACATTATGATGCACTGAGTAAGGACGATTAGCGTTTAGCCCATAAACTGAACTTGAAGAAGCAAAGACAAAATGTTCCAAACTATTATGACGACAAGCTTCCAGAAGGTTAGCAAAGCCTACCAAGTTGGATTGTACATAGGCTAGCGGATTTTCAAGGCTATAACGCACCCCAGCTTGCGCAGCTAGGTTCATGGCATGACTAAATTTTTCTGCCTTAAACAAATTCATCACAAAGGCATGGTCAGATATATCGCCAAGTACAAATTTAAAATTGGGTAAGGGTTCAAGTTCAGTCAAGCGATCTTTCTTAAGTTTTACATCATAGTAATCATTAAGATTATCAATACCTACAACACTATGCCCAAGCTGTAAAAGTCTCAAACAAAGTTGATGCCCAATAAAACCCGCTGCACCGGTAACTAAAACATGCATCATGATTTCCTTATTGAAGGTTCAGAAAAACTTGCTAATAAAACAATGTACCAACAAATTTTACATTTTGCACATAATTATCCTTGCCTACAAGGCTACAAGTGCATATCTATATGTAAGTCAAGTTGATACTTTGTTTGAAAAAATAAAAATATATAAAGATACCATATGTTGCAAGAAAAAAAATCTTCCCATCAAGAAAGTAAGTTAGATAATGCTAATAATGAAGCAAAACAAGACCCAAAGCAAGAACAACAAAGCAAGCGTGATTTTTGGAATGATAAACAATACACCGACTTAGTGTTTTATCTTTTCATAGCCATCTTGTTGCTGGAGCTTGTGGTTGCTGGGGTAGCCTTCTTTTATGGCATTATTCACGCAACCCCAGACCCCAATGGCGGGCCGCCGCGCTTCCAATTCCCTTGGTTAGCATATGCCCTTGCGGCCGTACTAGTGCCAGCAGCTCTTTTACTCATCCTACATTTATTTGGTTTTGATGTATTTCGCACTGCCAGATCCAATGATGACAATGATGAAACATGGCAAAATGAGCTCCCAACACGTTTGCGTAAGGCCTACATTGTTATTAAAAATGCTCCAACTGTAGTACTTTTGGTGGGTATTTTACTTCTAGGAGCTGGCTTAGTTTATGTGGATGGTGCCATTAACGCGCTCTTTGCTTTAAGTAAAGAGATTACACAATATTTGCCTTGGATTATTGGGGCTATTGTGTTGGTGTGGTGTGTGGGTTATGCTGGTCGCATGTGGTTTGCATATCGCACTAGGCGTTTAGAAGAAGAATATGCATTTAGACGAGAAATTTTTGAACGTACAGGACAAATTATTGTGGATCGTGGGGCTATGCAACTACCCCCAGCCGAGCAAAATATTAAAGCCATTGAAGGTGCTACCATTGGGGGCACTACCATTGAAGCTTTACCTCTAAATCAAGATAATAAAACTCAAAATGATGAGATTCAAGATCATGTACAAATTATTGATGTAACTACTGAGCAAAAATAAAATCACTTGCCAAAAAATATGGGGGAATTTTCACATTAGTAAAATTCCCCCATATTAATTTTATAACTATTAAATACTAATCAATATACCTCACAATTTCCGAAGTTTCCTTACGTGTGGTTGTTGGTACATCACCTGTTGGATAACCATAAACAATAAGCGCACCCACAGTTTCATCCTCTGGTAAGTCAGCTATTTTTGCAATACCTTCATTATCAATAACACCCATAATACAAGTCCCAACACCATAGGCATGCGCAGCTAGACAAAAAGTTTGACAAGCAATACCAGCATCAAAAATTTCCCAAGAATTTTCTTGGGTTGTGGCATATTCTGGCTTGGTAAGGTCAAGTTTTCCGCTTTTTCCTTTTACAAAGCTTAACACCAAGACGTTTTTAGCATTTTTTAGAGTTTTAATATTATAAACAAAATCCTTCACCCCATCATTGATGAGGTCGGCAATTTTTTGTGGGTCAGTTATACAAGTATAACGAGCAATTTGATAATTGGCCCATGATGGGGCAAAGCGCGTGGCTTCAAAAATTTTTTCCATCACCTCACGACCAACAATTTCGTTCTTAAAGCTACGAATACTTCTACGCTCTTTTAATAAAGCAATTCCTTGTGTGTTTTCCATAAATACTTTCCTTTATTTAGTTAATAATTAAAACAAATAATACAAAATGGTTACGCAAATCATACTTATAGCGCGTAAACCTTGATTAGTTATTATTAATTGCAACGCCATATTAGGGCGAAAAAAACCCGAATATGACGGCAATTGATGCCTTATAGCCCGCATGGGGGTTGATAAAATATTACCTACCAAGAGAGCTAAAACAATTTCCTTAGATGAAAGTGCCCCTGCATTGAAAACTGCACCTGCCGCAGAAAGTGCAGCACCTAATTCAGCTGCTAAATGTAATACTATAATGCTCATGGCCTGTGGTTTTAAGAATGACAACCAGCCCATATTCTCACTAAGCCACAGCTCAGCATAGTTAAAAAAGCCTACTTGATGCAAGACATACATCAAAATATATATGGGTACAGTAAAATAAAGTAAACGCGGCACTCTTTTTTTAAATCTTTTAAATGCCTTAGAAAAAACATCCTTAAAGCTTGCTTTACTATCATCCAATAAGCAAGTTACACACCCTACTGGTGGCTTAGGCAGGATAATACGTGCAATAAAAATAGTTAAAACTGTACGAGCAAAAGCGGCAAGCAAAGTCAACCCCACATAAATTACAGCCGGAAAACCCAAGATGGGCCAAGTTAAAAAAAATATGGTGGGAGTATGCGTTAGGTATGAAGGTAAACTATTAAATAAGTTAGAGAGTATTAACTCACGCTTATTAATTTCACCCTTTTCATAATTTTCTGCCAAAAGTCCATTGGCTGCAGCTGGTGAAAAAAATGCTGTAGAAAATGCCGCTCCAGATACATCGCGCAAATGAGCCGCATTGGATAACGGGGCAGCAATACGCGCTAAATGTCTTGTCCAGCGTAAGCCCTCAATGAGATTAGCCACTAAAAGACCAATACTTACACCAAGAAGTAAACGAAACATGGGCCAAATTAATGTGTCCCATAGCGAAGCAATATATTCCACAAAATACCTACAACTGATATAATATTTTCAGTTTAAATACTATTTTATATCAAATCTAATTTAAGGCCCATGTCTTCTGGTAAGTTTTGTTGCATGGCAGCATTTTTGGCCAAAATATCACAACGTTCATTTTCCACATGGCCTTGATGACCTCTAATCCAATGTAAAGTGACCTGATGTTTTGCAATCAAAACATTTAATATTTCCCAAAGGTCTTTATTTTTTACAGGTTTTTTATCAGCTTTACGCCAATTATTTTTTGCCCAACCCTGCAACCATTTTTTTATAGCATTACAAACATATTGAGAGTCAGAAAAAATATCCACTTTACAAGGCTGCGTTAGGGCACGTAAACCCTCAATAACAGCTAATATTTCCATACGATTGTTAGTAGTTTTGGCAAATCCACCAGAAAATTCTTTTTCATGCTCTGTGCCAACAAGGCGCACTATGGCAGCCCACCCCCCAGGTCCAGGATTACCAAGGCAAGAACCATCTGTAAAAATATGAACATGTTTCATGACGCACTATATCTTTGTAATCATGGGTATCACAATGGGATCTCTATCCATAACACGACGGAAAAAACGCCGTAAAGATGAACGTATGCCATCTGACAAAAAGTCCATCTCATTAAAATTAGCATCTTCAATCTTATCTAAAACTAAGCACTTGGCATCTTCCAATACATGGCGCAATTGTTGTTCAAAAACAAAACCTTTAGATATAATTTCTGGCCCATACAACACACTTCCCGTGTCATGGTCAAGAATTAAACTTACAATAACAACGCCTTCTTCACCCAAGATATGTCGTTCACGCAAGACAGCATGCCCCACATCTCCAACACCCTTACCATCCACTAATGTACGATCAGCAGGGATGCGCTCCTCCAAGCGTATACCTTGAGGTAAAAGCGTTAAAGGGTCGCCAGCTTCTAAAATAAAGGTAGATTGAGCGCAAACATGACATTCTTGAGCTAAGCGACAATGTTTAACTAAATGCCTATATTCACCATGTATTGGCACAAAAAGTTGTGGGCGTACAGCTAAGAGCAATTCTTTTAACTCTTCGCGATGTGCATGACCGGAAGCATGTATGGCACGAACATTTTCATAATACACTTCTGCACCGAGGCGATACATTTCATTAATCAATGCAGAAATTGCGCGCGCATTGCCTGGTATCATGCGTGAAGACATGATGATAGTATCACCATTTTGCACACTCAATTGCTTATGCCCACCCATAACCATGCGCGATAAGGCAGAAAGTGGCTCACCTTGTGCCCCTGTAACTAAGAGCACAGTTTTTTTGGGGTCAATATCAGGTACACCATTGTAAGCATTATAAAAAGATGGTGGTAAACGTAAAAAACCAAGTTCTTTCGCTTTTTCAATATTATTGGCCAGTGATTTACCACTAATTATCACACTACGCCCAGTTTCGCGCGCTAAATCAAAAACTTCTTGAATACGGTGAATATGGCTTGAAAAAAGTGTTATTACTATACGCCCATGGGCAGTACTAAAGGCCTTGCGTAGCGACTGCATAACCTCGCGCTCAGAAAGGGAACGTCCTTCATGTTCCACATTAGTGGAGTCAGAAAGTAAAAGACGCACACCGCGCTCACCAGCAAACTCTTTAAATAAGCGTATATCTGTTCCAGAACCTTCGAGGGGATTTGGATCTATCTTAAAATCACCAGAATGCAATACCTTACCCACAGGTGTATCTACTGCTAAGGCAAAACCCTCTGGTATAGAGTGACATACAGGAAAAAATCTAAAAACAAAGTCTCCAAGCTGTAAAGGAGTTGGTTTATCCTTGCCCCACTCTTCACCCTCTACTGGTATTAACGTGGCTCGCTCAAGTAGTCCACGTTCGCGTAATTTATGCTCAACAAAAGCAAGAGTTAGTCGCGAACCATAAATATTTAACCCTTTTATGAGTGACACTAGCCAAGGCAGTGCACCTATATGATCCTCATGCCCATGGGTTAAAACCACTCCAAGTAGGTTGTCACGCATGCTCAAAACATGCTCAAAACTTGGGATAACCACATCAACACCAAGATGCGAATCATCAGGAAACATAAGCCCACAGTCTACCATTACAACACCTTGTGGGCTAGTCCACAGCTGGCAATTAAGCCCTATTTCTCCAACCCCCCCCAAGGGAGTAATGGTAACAAATTGCTCCTGCATAAAATAATTTACCACATGACCTTTTATTTATAATTTTAGACCTCTTTATCATTTATTATGCGGGGTCTTATGAAATGTTGAATTAACCAATACAACTAAAAGTTAAGAACGAATTAGTTTTGCTTACTAGACAATTAATTATTTTTTTGTATTTTTGCCTCTGCGCTACTCAAATATGTATAAAAAAAAATTTATATTTTTTGCAAAATTATACTGAAATGAATTATGCAGAGGTCACAACTTGTTGAATAATTATACATAATATTGCATGAAGCATAGTACATAGCAAAGTCATATATGGCAAGTCTTTCTATATAAATACCATAGCTTCTGACAATATTATACTTGTATATATCTTGAAATAGTGATATTTATATCAAGCTTTCTTGATGCATATATTTACAATCAGCATAAAACATTGGAAATTATTAAAAATAAATGTCTCACACACTTTCTTATTTTAAGGCCTTAGCCGATGAAACTCGCTTGCGTTTATTGCATGTGCTCTATCACCATGAGTTATCCGTTAATGAATTAGTTAGCATTTTAAGTATGGGGCAATCGCGCGTATCAAGGCACTTAAAAATACTATCCGAAGCAGGCCTTTTGCAATGGCGCCGTGATGGTTTATGGGTTTTTTATGCTGCTGCCACTTCAGGGCAGGGACAACGCTTTTTACATAGCATTATGCCACACATAGATGGTGATGGCTTTATGCAATATGATTTAGCTGCTGCCTTGCGTTGCATTGAAGAGCGCAATCGTAAAACGAGACAATTTTTTAATGATATTGCAGAAGATTGGGATGATTTGCACCGTGAAATACTGGGGCATTTTGATTTGGCTAAGGCAGTATGTGAGGCCATGCCAAAACCCTGTCACTTGGCCGTAGATCTTGGCTGCGGCACCGGTGCAGTGTTGGAAAAGATTCTTCCTCAAGCTCAAGGCGTGGTTGGAGTTGATGGTAGTGCCAGTATGCTTGAGATGGCTAGGCGTCGTTTTGTACCTGAATTTATTAACGGTAAAAATTCTCGGGTTTCCTTGCGTATTGGGGAGCTTGATTACTTACCCCTTCGTGACGGCGAAGCTGACTTTGCTTGCATAAACTTTGTCCTACATCATCTTTCAACCCCCTTAGACGTATTAGTCGAGGTTGAGCGCGTATTATGCAAAAAAGGTCGTATACTTATTACTGATTTTGACAAACATGATAATGAAAATATGCGTAATAAATATGGAGATCGCTGGCTAGGCTTTACTCCGGAAATGCTCACAAACCTAGTGCGCGATGCCGGTCTTACCTTGCTCAATATTGAGCGCAGAAATGTAGAAAAGAAGCTTGGACTTTTGCTGGTCTTAGCTGAAAAATAACCCAAGGAGAATACCATGAGCAAAGCTCAAGAACTTGACCTTTCCCTTAATTACAAAGTGGCTGATATGTCCTTAGCCGACTTTGGTAAAAAAGAAATGCAACTGTCCGAACGTGAAATGCCAGGCCTTATGCAATGCATTGCTAAGTATGGAGCACAAAAACCACTCAAAGGACTTAAAATAACCGGTTCCTTACACATGACAATCCAAACCGCCATGCTCATAAAAACTCTTTATGAACTAGGTGCAGATTTACGCTGGGCTTCTTGTAATATATTTTCAACCCAAGACCATGCTGCTGCTGCCATTGCTGAACTAGGCTATGCTAAAGTATTTGCATGGAAGGGCGAAACTTTAGAGGAGTATTGGTGGTGCACCGAAATGGCGCTCACTTGGCCTGACGGTAGTGGACCAGACCTCATTGTTGACGATGGTGGTGATGCAACTCTTATGCTACATGAAGGTGTAGAAGTTGAAAAAGACCCTTCACGCTTAGACAAACAATATGACAATAAAGAATTTCAAATTATTATGCAGCGCCTAGCCCTTGCCTATGAAAAGAGCAAGGACCATTGGCAGCGTTTAAGTGCCAATGTAAAGGGTGTTTCTGAAGAAACAACCACTGGCGTACATAGACTTTATCAATTAGCAGAAG
>CAYJDF010000112.1:0-8004 GCA_964368845.1 uncultured Desulfovibrionaceae bacterium | reverse complement strand
CCTGTCGTCGCCGTGAAAGGGCGATGTCCTGGGCCGGGCTAGACGAAGGGGACGCTTCGTGGCAGATAACTGCCGTGAAGTAGGTGTTTACAGAACTTCATTACATTAGTCAACTATTTTTTTATTTTTTTCTTAGGTGAGTCATTAAATATTATTAAATGATATATTTTTACTCACATTATAGCATTATTACTTTGTGCAATAATTATATTTTGTTATGTTCTTGAAGCACTGCAAAACATTTTTTATTTGCACATAAAAATATTATACACCTTAGTTAAAATGCCAACAAAGCCTACAAAAACAAGCAAGTGTATGTTTATCATTGGCCTAAACATATATTAGCTTGTGCTTTTATTTTTTTCTTTTTAAGCTTAGCAAATGCATAAATCAGAGCAAAACAACATTTTAGAAGTACAATCTTCCGAAAGTGGGCAAAAGTTATTGCAATTCCTTGTGCGGCGTCTGGGTCTACCGTCATCACTATTGCATCGGTGGATACGCACTGGTCAAATTCGTGTTAATGGCAATCGTGGCAAGCCTTTTATACTTATTAAGACTGGAGACGCCATTCGCATGCCTCCTTTTGCTTTAGCTATGGCACACTCGACCATGCCCAGTAAGAATGCTCAAGAACAAAATATTAAACCTGCACAAAGTCATCTCCCCCCAATAGTATATGAAGACGAGCACTTACTTGTATTTAATAAGCCTTATGGTTTACCGGTACATACGGGAACCGGACATTTAGATAGCCTTGCAACACGCCTTATGGAGCATTTTAAACAAGATGCATTTAGGCCCACTCCTGCGCATCGACTAGATAAGGACACCTCTGGTATTATAATAGTTGCAAGAACCTATGCAAGTCTACGAGCCTTACAAGATGCATTTGAACAACGTAATATAATTAAAGAGTATATAGCATGGGTTAAGGGTATTTGGCCACATCAAGAGAAGATAACATTGCAGCACAACTTAGCAAAAAGCTATGAAGGTTACGATGAAAAAGTGCGCCTACAAGATCAAGGTCGCCCATCAGAAAGCATCGTCACATGCTTGCGACACGAAAAGCAATCTAGCCTTATGCATATACGTCTCATTACTGGTCGTACCCATCAAATTAGAGTACAATTAGCTGCTGAGGGATTTCCCGTTCTTGGTGATGGGAAATATGGTCCTTTTCAAAATCAAGCTATGCGCCTGCATGCATTGCGCATAACCCTACCCAACACAGTTGCATTTACAGCTTTGGGGTTAAGTAGTAAGAGTTTTAGCGTGCTCCCTCCTTGGGAAAACAGTGCATACCTTCATGACGTACTTGACATCTCATAGGTTGAACGTATAACCCTACACACGCTTTTCATAAATTTTTAGAGGAATTATCATGTCAGACCATACATTAGAAGCCCTACCCCAGATAGTTTTGGTGGGACGTCCCAATGTGGGAAAATCCACATTATTTAACAGACTTATACACAGTAATCGCGCCATTACCCATGACCGCCCAGGGGTTACACGTGATCGCATGGAGGGTGTGGTACGTAAGCATGGTGAAGTCCTCTATGGCATTGTAGATACAGGGGGAATTACTCTTGACGCTCATGCAGAAGTCACTGAAGGGCCAGAAGGTATACGCGGTTTTGAGTCTGATATTTTACGCCAAGCTGAAGAAGCCATGCAAGGCGCTGTGGCGGTAGCCTTTGTGGTAGACGGGCGTGATGGTTTATTGCCTTTAGATGAATATTTGGCAGCACATGTGCGCCGTATGGGTAAACCCACTTTGCTCATAGTTAATAAAGTTGATGGAGCTGAACGAGAAGATCATATGCTTGCGGAGTTTCACGCTTTAGGCTTTCCAATCATTGGAGTTTCGGCCGAACATGGGCATAATTTGCGTCTTTTACAAGAGGAATTGTTAGATCTTATTCCTGAGCATTGGGAGGCCGCAGTTCAAGACACAAGCTTAAAATTAGCCATGCTCGGACGCCCCAATGCCGGAAAATCATCTCTTATAAATGCATTGAGTGGTAGTGAAAGAATGATTGTATCTGACGTTGCTGGTACAACCCGCGACAGTGTTGATGTTCGCATTGAGGTAAAGGATAAAAGCTATGTTTTTGTAGATACAGCTGGGGTGCGAAGGCGTACCAAAATAACTGACACAGTGGAGCGTTACTCTGTAAACTCTGCTATTAAATCCAGCACGAAAGCTAATATTACCCTATTAGTTCTAGATGCTACAGAGGGTGTAAGCTTGCAAGATAAAAGGCTTATGGACTTATTGCATGAGCGCAAAACACCTTTCATGGTTTTAGTTAATAAAGTTGATTTAGTTCCTCAAGGTAGTATGAAACAATTGGAAAAAAATATTAAAGAATTATTAGCATTTTGTTCTCATATTCCTGTGCTTTACGTTTCAGCCCTTAAGGAGCGAGGCCTAAAAAAAATCTTACCACTGGCGCAAAAAATTCATGATGAATGTCAGGTGCGCATTCCCACAGGCCAGCTTAACCGCGCCATGGAAACAGTTCTAACCAAACATCAGCCACCAGTTATAAAACGTGTCCGAGCAAAATTCTTCTATTTGACTCAAGCAGAAATTGCTCCACCTACTTTTGTATTTTTTGTTAATGATGCAGAACGAGTTTCGGAAAGTTATACTAGATATTTAGAGAGATCTCTGCGTAAATATTTTAATATAATGCACGCACCCATGCGTGTACACTTGCGTTCATCACATACAAAAAAGAAAAGAAAATAGCTTTTTTTAGCATTTAAACATATAATAAAATACATAATTATCTTTTCTTTGTAATTTTATTGTACACAATAATTTGACAAAAACAGCCCCTTCATGGCATAGTTTCGTATTATCCCTTTGTATGATGGAAATTCTACTTGGTATAAGTCATCTTTTAGTCAAAACTTATACTGTAAGGGTATGTGTTAAAACACAGTTTTAATTTGACTGTTGCATGGTTGCTTACTAGTTACAACTTTTATCAATTTTTTGTGACAAACGTAAGAACCACTAGCTTGAACAGGTCAATCTTGTCCAAGCTTTTAATAAAACATTTTTAAATGGAGTTTTTCTGATGAACAAAGGCAAATCTTTGTTACTTGCTGGTTTGACCATGGTATTATTGTCCACTCCAGCTTTTGCGGCTGATGTTATTAAACTTGGTGTACCTGGCGCACACTCCGGCGACCTAGCTTCCTATGGTCTACCCACTTGGAATGCTGCTAATATTTTAGCTGAAGAATATAATGCCAAAGGCGGCATTATGGGTAAGAAAATTGAAGTTGTTGCTCAAGACGACCAGTGTAAGCCTGAAATGGCTACCAACGCAGCCACTAAGCTAGTATCTGATGAAGTAGACATCATTGTAGGGCACATTTGCTCTGGTGCAACCAAGGCAGCACTACCTATTTATAACGATGCTAAAATTGTTTCAATGTCTCCTTCTGCTACAACTCCAGGCCTTACAACTAGTAAAGAAAATCCCTACTTCTTCCGCACTATTGCCAATGACAATGTGCAAGCTCGCCTTTCTTCTGCCTTTGTTGCAGATAAGCTAAACGCTAAAAAAGTTGCTATCATTCATGATAATGGTGAATATGGTAAAGGCTTTGCAGACACTAATAAAGAACTTTTAGAAAAAGCCGGCAAGGTAGAAATCGTGCTTTTTGAAGCCGTTAACCCTGATGCTGTTGACTATAGTGCAACTGTTCGTAAACTTAAAAGAGAAAAAGCTGAAGCTATCATCTTTGGTGGTTATCATCCAACTGCCTCTAAGCTAGTACAACAAATGGCCCGCGACAATGTGCGCATTCCTTTTGTAGCTCCTGATGGTGTAAAAGATGATACATTCATTAAAATGGCTGGACAAGATGCAGAAGGTGTTTATGCCTCTACCTCTAGTGACACTAGTAGCTTAAAGGTTTACCAAGAAGCTCGTGAAAAGCATTTGAAAAAGTATAATGCTGAACCCGGCGCATTCTTCTACAATGCTTATGCTGCAGCTCAAGTATTACTTAATGCAGTAGAAGTTGCACAAAGCACTGACTCTGATAAAATTATGGAAGTTTTACGCACTAAGCGTTTAGACACTCCAGCTGGTAACATCATGTTCAGTGAAATTGGCGACCCATTAGGTGTTGGCCTTTCCATGTATCAAGTTAAAGATGGTAAATACGTAGAAACCGACTACAAAATCACCATTGATTAATATTATCAAGCGGGATCACTTGGTGGTCCCGCATTTTTCATGCGGCGTTAATTTAGGTAACAAATGGATATACAATACTTTATTGAGCTTTTCTTTGGTGGACTCACCCGCGGTAGCATTTACGCGCTTATAGCATTGGGGTACACATTAGTCTATGGTATTATTGAGCTAATCAACTTTGCCCACGGCGAAATATATATGATTGGTGCATTTACAGCCTTTGTGGTAGCAAGTGTGCTTGGCGTTATGGGCTTTCCTGCTTTGGCGATACTGGTGATTGCAGCTTTTGTTGCCGTCATTTGGTGTGCTGCATATGGATTTACTATGGAGAAGGTAGCCTATAAACCATTACGCGGAGCACCTAGACTATCTCCGCTTATTTCTGCTATTGGTATGTCTATTTTCTTACAAAACTATGTGATTTTAGCTCAAACTTCAGACTTTGTCGCGTTTCCCCGCCTTTTGCCTCACTTTGAATTCTTAAATGACCTAGGCATCATGGGCTCAAGCGACTTTATGATTCTTGTGACAAGTACCATCTCCATGGTGGCTTTAACACTATTTATTCGCTACACGACTATGGGCAAAGCCATGCGCGCCACAGCTCAAAATCGTAAAATGGCATTGCTACTTGGTATTGATGCAGACCGCATTATTTCACTTACTTTTATTATTGGCTCATCTCTTGCGGCCATAGGTGGTGTACTGATTGCTTCACATATGGGACAAGTGAACTTTGCCATTGGCTTTTTAGCTGGAATTAAAGCCTTTACAGCAGCAGTGCTAGGTGGCATCGGTTCAATCCCTGGTGCTATGCTTGGTGGTATTGTGCTTGGTCTTTGTGAAAGCTATACAACCGGATATTTTTCAGGCAACTATGAAGATATGATTGCTTTTGCTATTTTAATTCTCATTTTAATTTTCCGCCCTGATGGTATCTTGGGTAAGGCTAAGGTACAAAAGGTATAAGCAATGAAAGTAGCAATCAAAGCACTCCTTGTTGCCGTTTGGTTTATGATTTTGACCTTCCCACTTATGGGGGTTAAGGTTAACGCCATTGAAAAAATTATTATTTGGCGTTTTGAACAGGTTTTTTTATTGGGCATTGCAGTCTTTTTCTTGGCTATACTTTGGCATTATTGTTTCATGCGTAAAGCACAAGGTCAGCCCATCATACCCCTACCACAAAACTTGTGTACGCAAACCCAAAACATGGTTGATAGTACACTGTTTAAGCGTGGTCTTCCATTGTTTATACTTATGGGCATGCTTATCATGCCCATTGTAAGCTCCATGTATCAAACAAATATTATGATTTCTGCATTGCTCTATGTAATGCTTGCCCTAGGTCTTAATATTGTTGTAGGTATCGCTGGACAATTGGTGCTTGGCTATGTGGCTTTCTATGCTGTAGGTGCTTATACTTATGCATTGTTAAATCAGTACTTTTCGTTGGGTTTTTGGGTATGTTTGCCTCTTGGCGGTGTTATGGCCGTCATTTTTGGCTTTGCTCTAGGATTTCCGGTCTTACGTTTACGTGGTGACTATTTAGCCATTGTCACCCTAGGCTTTGGTGAAATTGTGCGCCTTTTTTTACAAAATTGGGCCGATGTAACTGGCGGACCGCGTGGTATTTCAAATATACCACCACCCGGCTTCATGGGGATGAAATTAAGCTTAGCAGAAAACAGTATATATATTTACTATTTAGTACTTGTTGCAGTACTTATTACCATACTAATTATTTCACGCATCAAAAATTCACGAGTAGGCCTTGCCTTACAAGCTCTACGTGAAGATGAAATTGCAGCCGAGGCCATGGGTATTGATATTACTCGCGTAAAACTTTCTGCTTTTGCGCTAGGATCTTGCTGGGCTGGTTTTGCAGGAGTCATATTTGCTGCTAAAACATCCTTTATTAATCCTGCAAGCTTTAGCTTTATGGAATCTGCCATGATATTGTCGATGGTTGTGCTAGGGGGAATGGGTTCCATTAGTGGTGTGATTTTAGCTGCTTTAATTCTTATCTTAGTACCGGAATATTTAAGAGCTTTTTCTGAATATCGCATGCTCATTTTTGGAGCTGTAATGGTGCTTATGATGATTTTCAAACCTCAAGGGCTTGTGACCGGAGAGCGGCGACGCTACAAAGTACCACAAGTAGATGAGAATACAAAAGAGAGTGTGGCATGAAACCCATACTGCAAGTAAATTCACTTTCACGTAATTTTGGCGGTTTACGAGCTCTAAATGATGTTGACCTAGAGGTCAATGTTGGCGAAATCGTAGCTTTAATTGGCCCCAATGGCGCAGGAAAAACAACATTTTTCAACTGTATTACAGGTATTTATGAGCCGTCTGAAGGTGATGTATACCTATATACACCAGATGAAAAAAAGCACCACCTAAATGGTGTCAAGCCACATAGCATAACCACACTTGGAATGGCCAGAACCTTTCAAAATATTCGTCTATTTCAAGAAATGTCTGTACTAGAAAATGTCATGATTGGTAGACATTGTCGCACTAAAGCTGGTATTTTAGGTGCTATATTGCGTGATGCAAAAACACGCAAGGAAGAAGAAGCAACCATCGAATATAGCTATGAATTATTGCGCAGTATGAACCTACACATGCAATATGACGAAAAAGCTAAAAACCTCTCCTATGGGGCACAACGACGCTTAGAAATTGCGCGTGCTATGGCTACTGAGCCTTATCTATTGCTACTTGATGAACCAGCAGCTGGCATGAATCCAAATGAAACACAAGAATTAGAAACATTAGTTCGTAACATTCGAGATCAATATAACCTTTCAATTTTACTTATTGAACATGACATGTCTATTGTAATGTCCATGTCCGATCGCATCTATGTAATGGAATATGGGTCGCGTATTGCCGCGGGAACTCCAGAAGAGGTACGCACTAACCCCCGAGTCATTAAGGCATACTTAGGCGAGGAAGAACATGCTTAAACTAAAAAATGTTCAAACATTTTATGGAAATATTCAAGCATTACGTGATGTAAGCCTGACCATTAATGCTGGTGAAATTGTAACTCTCATAGGTGCCAACGGAGCAGGAAAAAGTACTACTCTTATGACCATTTGTGGTGTTAATCCTTTGCGTAGTGGTGAAGTTCTTTTTAACGAAAGTCCGTTGCACACCCTAAAACCACATGAAATTGTACGACTAGGTATTAGTCAAGTACCAGAAGGACGTCTCATTTTCCCAGATTTAACCGTTCAAGAAAATATAGATTTAGGTGCTTTTTTACGCAAAGATAAAGACGGTATTAAACGTGATCAAGAATATGTATTTAGTTTGTTTCCCATACTAGCCGAACGACGCCGACAAGCAGGAGGTACTCTTTCAGGCGGTGAACAACAAATGCTCGCTATATCACGCGCTCTTATGGGCCGCCCAAAACTACTACTGCTAGATGAACCATCTCTTGGACTAGCACCAATTATAATTAGACAAATATTTAGTATCATAGAAAAAGTTAATGCAAATGGAACAACAGTATTCTTGGTAGAACAAAACGCTAACCAAGCTCTACGCATAGCCCATCGTGGTTATGTTATGGAAAACGGACGCATAGTAATGGAAGATAGCGCAGAAGCATTACTTTCTAGCCCAGAGGTTCGCGAAGCCTACCTTGGCATGTAAACTATAATACATTAAAAATCATTTTTCATATCAATAAGTTAATCACTTCGGAGAGGTAGCGAAGCTGGCCGTAACGCGCTCGACTCGAAATCGAGTT
>CAYJDF010000111.1:0-8005 GCA_964368845.1 uncultured Desulfovibrionaceae bacterium | reverse complement strand
CATCTGGCCTTGAGGCTAAAATTGTAGCCGTTAAAGGTACTGCCAAGATTACAGTGTATACAAGCTCAAGCATTAATAAACTCTCTGGTCAGCCTGGCGAATTTGTAGCCATGCTCACCACTCCCAATGGTGATGTTGAAGTGCCAGTGGGTGCAGTTGTGCTTGCTACTGGCTGGGTGCCTCTTGATGCGAAAAAGTATTTAGCTCCCATGGGTTATGGGCTACCTAATGTATATCATGCTGGTGAGTTTGGTAAACTTTTGCGTGAAGGAAAAGTTAAGCCAAAACGAGTAGCATTTATCCTTGATACTACATTGGCAGAAGGACCACCCAAGGCTACTTGTTGCGGCTGTGGTGATGGTGCCCAATGTTGTGAAACTAAGATTGAGGAAACTCCGCAAACTCAAGAAGCTGCGCCAGCTCCGGCAGGAGACGCTTGCCCTGCTGAAGGTGAAGAATCTTCTTTTGTGAAGGAAGATCTAGAAAGCATTCGCCACCTTAGCTATTCTAATTCCGTATCTTCTGTAGCGGCTTTACGTCTTGCCAATGCAGTATGTGACGGTGATGAGGGTGCACAAGTATTTATTCTATATAAACATATGGTTGTGCAAGGTTTACTTGAGCGTTATTATAAGTTTGCCCAAGATCGTCTTGGCATAATGATGACCAAGGCCGATGTAACTGGCATTGCTCAAGATGGTGAAGCTCTTAAAGTCACTTGCGAAAATACCTTGTTAGGTATGGATTTTGATATTGAGGTTGATGCTGTGGTCTTGCCAACAGGTATTGTGCCCACAACTGCTAAGGAAGCAGTGGTACAATTTGACTATCGCCAGGGCCCGGACTTTCCAGACCTTGACCTTTTTGATGGTTTTAGCGATTCAAATTATATTTGCTTCCCCTATGAAACCAGACGTACAGGTGTTTATGCAGCAGGTTGTGTACGTCAACCTATGACTATGGATGCTTGTGAAGAAGATGCATATGGCGCAGCCTTAAAGGCCATGCAATGTATCGAAGCAGCAAGTCACGGTGTTGCAGTACACCCACGCTCCGGTGACCTTTCATATCCCATCTTTAACTTTGTGCGTTGCACCCAGTGTAAACGTTGCACCGAGGAATGCCCATTTGGAGCACTTGATGATGATGAAAAAGGTACACCTAAGCCAAACCCTGCCCGTTGCCGCCGTTGCGGTACATGTTTTGGGGCTTGTCCTGAGCGTGTAATATCCTTTGCAAATTATAATATTGACCAAATTGGTTCTATGATTCGCGAAGTAACTGTACCTAAAGACTTTAAGAATGAAGGGCCACGCATTTTAATCCTAGCTTGCGAAAATGACGCTTATCCTGCTTTGGATATGGCTGCCATGCGCAATAAAGCTTGGAGTCCTTATGCTCGTATCATTCCGGTGCGTTGCCTTGGCTCAGTAAATGCCATTTGGGTATCTGATGCCATGAGTAAGGGCTTTGACGGGGTTATGTTGCTTGGTTGTAAATACGGTGATGACTATCAGTGCCACTTTGTGAAAGGTTCTGAAATTTGTAATCGCCGTAAAGAAAATATCGCTGAAACACTCAATCGTCTTGGCGTTGAACCAGAGCGGGTAGACCAACTAGAAGTTGCCATAGACGAATACGATAAAGTACCAGACTTAATTGATGGCTTTGTAAGTCGTATTATTACCATGGGCCCCAACCCGTTTAAGGGCATGTAGGAGGAGTTATGGCACAACATACAATAAAACCCAATGTGGAATTTGTGCGCGACCTACAAGAGGCCGGTGGTGAAACACTTAAAAAGTGTTATCAATGCGCCACCTGCTCTGTAGCTTGCCCTGTAGCTCCAGACAATGCTCCTTACCCTCGTAAAGAAATGGTCTGGGCATCGTGGGGCCTTAAAGATAAACTTGAAAAGGATATAGACCTTTGGCTTTGCCATAATTGTGGCAATTGCGCTGACCTGTGCCCACGTGGTGCACGCCCTGCAGATCTTATGTCTGCAGCGCGTAATATGGTCTACCGTGATTTAACACAACCAAGTATTATTGGTAAGTGGATGAGTTCTGCCAAGGGTTTACCTATGTTATTTGGTATTCCAGCTCTTTTTTGGCTGGTTGTATGGTGGATTAGAGCAGGTTTTAATAATGGTGAATGGTTTGTACGTGCAGCTGATGGGCGCATCGTCTTTAGTGAAATGTTCCACATTTTGTACGTTATTGACCCAATTTTTATAATTACCTTCTTTAGTGCTGTATTTGTACTCTATAAAGGTGTGATGCGCCTCATAGATAACTTCAAGCCAGAGGGCACTGTGCTCATGCTTGGGGCAACAAAACCTTGGTATTTGCACCTTTATGATGTGATAGTTGAAGAAATTATCACTCATAAAAAGTTTAGCGATTGCCAAGTTGCCACAGACTCTGTTGAAGAAGCTGGTGGCAAAAGTAGCCGTAAGTTTGGACACTTAACTCTTGTCTTCTCCTTTGTGGCTTTGGGCATTGTTACAGCTGTTGTGGCTGGTGCTGCTTGGGGCGGTATGGTATTTCCTGCATTGAAAATGCCCACACCTCTAGATCAAGCAAACCCAGTAAAAATACTTGCAAACATAGGTGCGCTTGCTATGGTGATAGGCCTTGGCTTGTTGACCATACGTCGTATGAAGCTTAATCCAAAATATCAAGGTTCAAGCTTTTATGATTGGTACCTTTTGGGCATTATCTGGGCTGTGGGTGTCACTGGCATACTCAGTCAGATGTTCCGCCTTCTAGACGCACTCAAACCAGCGTTTTGTGTGTACTATTTGCACTTAGTATTTGTGTGGATGCTCTTTGCATATTTGCCTTGGTCAAAGCTTGGGCACTTTGTGTACAGAACAGCAGCACTAACCTATGTGCGCATGGTGGGGCGTAGTTAGTCATCATTATTGGCGACTACCTAAATTATAAATACTCCGATCTCCCAAGGAGGAGGCCGTTATGTCTGATGTAGCTCGTAAAGTCTTCCCGATGGAAAGTGTCCTTGCTCTTGTGCTTGGTAAGGAAGACGTTGATGTTAAAGATTTGGCCGGTTACTTGACCGGACGTTCCCTAGCCTGTGACTGCTGCTCACGCGCCGTTGGACCTCTTGCTGCCGGTTGGCTTGCAAGTTTGTATCCAGCCTTTGTTGAGCTTAAGTGGGATGAAGGTACACCATGGGATAGCTTTGTAGAAAATAATAAAAAGTCCATAGGTGATAATGTTTCTGTTCCACCTATGAACGCTGCCTTACAAACTTTGGCCGCCAAAACTCTTGACGTATTGGCTGATTTAGATGGTACAGTAAAAGCTCAAAAAGCTGAGCTTGCCAGTCTTCATGCCAAGGTTGCTGAGCTTGAGCCACAAGAAGCTAAAGCTCAAGAGTTAGAAAAGAAATGCGACCAATTGGAAGCTAAAATCAAAACCATGACCACCGATATGGGCGCACTTCGTAAAGAATTAGCTCCATATCAAGGTAAGATGGCTGTTGACCAACAAGAACTACTAACCATGATTAAAGGTGCCATTAAAGATAATATGAAGGGCCTTGTGGTTGGTGGAGCCGTTGCTGGTGCTGCCGGTGCAGAAGCTGCAGATGCTGTTGCAGATGAATTACCAGATGATACACCACGTGGTATCACTGGTGACTTTGGCTTCAATGCCTCCGGTGATGATGACAACGGCTTTGGTTTTTAAAAAGCAATAAAAATATTTTATAACTAAATATTTTAACTAAAAAACTTCCGTACTAAGTTAGCTTAGTGCGGAGGTTTTTTGTTTTTTAAAAGTTACTTTTTAAGACATCTACTTAATATGTTGTGAAAAATTCCTTTGCAAAAATTTGCTATTTTATAGTATATTCAAGTTAATCATGAGTTTTGAAACTCATGATAATTTAATACATGAGGAAAAATCATGCGAAATTTAATTGCAGTTATGTACGATTCAGAGTTAAAAGCTACCGAAGTGCGTTTAAGTTTTATGCAAATGCAAAAAGAATATCTTGTGGATTTAGAAGATGCCGTTATTGCTACGCGTAAAGAAAATGGTAAAATAAAATTAAATCAAATGCATAGTTTAACAGCTAGCGGTGCTATTGGGGGTGGATTTTGGGGCACACTTATTGGCCTAATATTTCTAAATCCATTACTTGGGCTTGTTGTTGGTGCTGGCACTGGTGCTGTGGCTGGAGCGCTTTCTGATGTGGGCATTAATGATAATTTTATGAAAGCATTAGCAGAAAAATTAACTCCAGGGTCATCGGCTCTCTTTGTTTTGGTCCATAGCAAACTTACCGATAAGGTTTTAGATGAACTTGAGGGTACAGGTGGAACAATTATGCGCTCATCTCTTTCTCACGAAGATGAAAGTCGCTTGCAAGCAGCCTTAAATGCCAATGATAGCACTAATAATATAGGTGATTTAAAAGTGCCACCACATGAGTTTACAGATGAACCATCTGATAAGTCGGCTAATGCTAGTGTTTGAACCTAGTAATTGAACTTTGGAATGTTATTTTAAAAATCAGCTAATTAAAAAAATATATTAAAATAGTGGTATCTATTAGATATCACTATTTTTTATTGACAAAGTTTTTTTTATTTGTGCACATTAATACAATACTTGCATATTTTGCAAAATACCTTACACTTGCCAAGTAATATTGCGCGCCACCATTGAGTATAATTTGTATAAGCACTTTATTTAATCACCAATGAGTGTCGAGGCGCAAAACACATTCAGCATGTGTTGTGTAAGCTGAAAAATTTTATATTAAGGATTTTTATGACTGACGAAAATAATACTGATGCTATAAGTGCACCAAAAACTACACGTAAACCTCGAACTACCAAGACAACTACTCAAAAGGATAAAGAGACTGCTAGCCCAAGCTCTAAAGCCAAAACTACCAAAACAGCTACAAAACCAGTAGCTGCTGCTAAAGCTACAACTAAAAAGGCTAAAACGGACTCTAATGCCACGCACGACAAAGCTAAAGCTAACAGTTCCACTAAGCCAAAATCCAAGTTATCTAAATCAAGTGCATCCAAAGTTTCGGACGCACAAGTTGAGAGCGAATTGGTTAAGGGGAACGCAGACACCAAGCCAAATGTAGTGCCGTCACTAAATAGTAAACGAACACGTAGTGTAAGAAAAACTGCACTTAAAACTGCCTCTACAGAACAAGTAGTGGTAGATGAAGTCGTACAGGATATGACAAGTGAAGTTTCAAAACCGCGTGCTAAGCCTAGTTCCAAACTTAATGCAAAAACACCGCGTAGGGTTAATAAAAAATCTGCTCAACCTCCTAAAGATGCATCTTCGCTAGTAGAAAATGTTACAGCCTTGCCAATACTAGTACATGATGATGCTGTAGCTGGCGAAAATGTGGATGTTAAGAGTGACATTACGCCCGATGCTACGCATGATGAAGATAACACTTCAAAAAGCAGGCGAGGGCGACGTGGAGGACGTGGTAAACGTGGTAAGAAACGTCCATTAAAGGCTATGGAAGACGTAGTGGAGCAATCTCCTGCTCCTAATCGTGCCAAGGCTGCTCAGGCTACATCTGTTGCTGAAGGTAAACCTGGTCGAGCACGTACCACAGCTGGGAAAAAGGCTGCTGTTAGTGCCAAGCGCCGTAATATGTTTATTAGTGTTGTTTCGGGAGAACAAGTAGAGGTGGCACTTACCGAAGAAGGGGCTTTGCACGAATATTATTTAGAAATGCTACACCAAATGAAAACTAAAGGGAATATTTATAAAGGTGTAGTGCATAATGTTGATACTAATTTGCAAGCAGCCTTCATTAATTATGGAGCTGGCAAGAATGGATTTTTGCAAATTGATGAAATCCACCCTGAATATTATCAACAACATCATGAATCAAGTAAGGGTAAAAAATACCCACCAATTCAACAAGTAATAAAGCCAGGTCAAGAAATTTTGGTGCAAGTGCTAAAAGAACCTACTGGTAGTAAGGGGGCTTTTTTAACAACTTGGCTGTCGCTGGCAGGACGTTTCTTGGTACTTACTCCAGGACAGGAGCAAATAGGTATTTCGCGTAAAGTTGATAGTGAAGAAGAACGTGCACGTTTACGTGAACTTATGGAGGGTATTGAACCTGGAGCTGGCCTTGGGGTTATTGTGCGCACAGTGAGCGTTGGTACTTCAAAAACAACTTTAAAGAATGATTTACAATATTTAAAGCGTGTATGGAAGGAGATTCGTAAACGTGGCGTTAGCGAAGCTGCCCCTTTGTTAGTTTATCAAGAACCTAGGCTTGCTGAGCGGGCCATACGCGACTATTTAACAGATGACGTTTTGGAAGTTTGGGTAGATAATGCAGAAATGGCTGACAGCCTGCGTGAAGTTGTAAGTTTACTCTTTCCGCGCAAAAAAGATTTGGTGCGTGTACATAGTGATGTGCGTCAAACCCTTTGGGAACGCTTTGCAGTGCAACGTCAGCTAGAGCAAATTTATTCTCGCGAAGTAGTCCTACCTTCTGGCGGACGATTGGTCTTTGATCAAACTGAGGCTCTTATGGCCGTGGATATTAACTCTGGCAAGATATCAGGTAAGGGTAATTTTGCATCCATGGCTTTGAAAACTAACCTTGAAGCCGCTGAGGCCATAGCAAGACATTTAAGACTACGCGATATTGGTGGTCAAATAGTCATAGACTTTATTGAAATGCGCGATAAGAGCCATGTGCGCGAGGTAGAAAAAACACTTCGTGCAGCTATGAAAAGTGATCGCGCTCGCCATGATATGGGGCGTATGTCGTCTTTTGGGTTACTTGAAATTGTACGCCAACGTACAGCCTCATCGGCTCTTGCCATTACCATGGAACCATGTCCACATTGTCGTGGAACAGGTATGCGTAGAAATTTAGAATGGCAGTCTTTGCAGTCACTTCGTGAAATGATGCGCCAAGGACGTGCCGCTCAAGGTGAACAGTTTGTCTTTGAAGCCTCACCTGAACTTGCTTTATACTTACTCAATCGTAAACGTCAGCGCATTAGTGAAATTGAAGAACAACTGGGCAAAACTATTGAAGTGCGCATGCGCGCATAGCAAAACTTATGCATATTTTACTTCATGTTTGCTGCGGACCGTGCGCCATTGCCCCTGTGTTGAGTTTGCGTGATCAAGGACACAAAGTTACGGGGTTTTTTGCAAATCCTAATATTCATCCTTTGAATGAATACTTGCGCCGTAGAGAAACTATGCTAAAATGTGCAGAAAAACTTGAACTTCCAATGCTTTGGGCTGACTCATTGTGGAATATTCAAACCTGGACATACGATGTTAGTAATTTACAAGCACAAGGACAAAATCGCTGTTCGTATTGTTATGCATCCCGCTTTGAACAAAGTGCCAAAGCCGCCAAAGTAAATGGTACTGACGCATTTTGCTCATCCTTGCTTTATTCAAAATATCAAAATCATGATGATATTATTGAACAAGCTAATACTGTAAGTTATAAATATGATATACCTTTTTACTATGAAGACTTTAGAGTGGATTGGCAAAAAGGTATTGATATATCAAAAAAATTTGATTTGTATCGCCAAAATTACTGTGGCTGTATCTACAGTGAAGCAGAACGATATGCCAAACAATTAAACCGTTTAACTATTAGTGATTTATAATTAACTCTACTGCTAACATGCGTATACTGTGAGACTACTCTTGTCTAAAATTTCAGTTTTATGAAAATCTGCCCCTGCTTGCTTAAATGCTAAGTTGGTAAACTGAAACTCTAAACCATAAAACATTTATCTTTCAAACATCAAATAACTAAGACAAATCTTTGATAAAAGAGTAATAAAATAAACTAGGTAAAAACATATAAAATTTTTTTGCGGAAATGCTTGACTATTATAGCCCAATAGCATAAAAATCACTTTCGCGTATTTAGCGATATCATTCCCCGGTGGCTCAATCGGCAGAGCGGGTGACTGTTAATCACTAGGTTGGCGGTT
>CAYJDF010000110.1:0-8082 GCA_964368845.1 uncultured Desulfovibrionaceae bacterium | reverse complement strand
TTTACTCGCAACCTAACGCTTTGGGCCATTATTGCTCTAGCTATGGTTATGCTTTTTAATATGTTCCAACAGCCACAAAGCTCAAATAAGAATGTGCTTTATACCGAGTTTTTACAACAAGTAGAAAAAGGTGACATTACAGAAGTTATTATCAAGGGTAATACTTTAATTGGTCAGGGTATTAATGGTGAAAATATCCAAACCTATGCCCCCAGTGATTCTGATTTAGTTAGCCGCCTTATGGATAAGAAGGTGGCCATTAAGGCTGAACCTTTAGATGATCAGCCTTGGTATATGACCTTACTGGTTTCTTGGTTTCCCATGTTATTACTTATTGGGGTGTGGATTTTCTTTATGCGCCAGATGCAAGGTGGAGGCGGTAAAGCCATGAGCTTTGGGCGTTCACGTGCTCGTCTACTTAATGAAGAACAAGGGCGTGTAACTTTTGAAGATGTTGCTGGCATTGATGAAGCTAAAGACGAGCTTTCTGAGGTGGTGGAATTTTTATCTAACCCCAAAAAATTCACCCGTTTAGGTGGTCGAATACCTAAGGGTGTACTTTTAGTTGGCCCTCCCGGAACTGGTAAAACTTTGCTTGCTCGAGCTGTAGCAGGTGAGGCTGGAGTTCCTTTCTTTTCCATATCCGGTTCTGACTTTGTAGAAATGTTTGTTGGCGTTGGTGCCTCTAGAGTGCGTGACCTTTTTACCCAAGGCAAAAAAAATGCTCCATGTCTTATTTTTATAGATGAAATTGACGCCGTTGGTCGTCAGCGTGGAGCAGGTCTTGGTGGTGGGCATGATGAACGTGAACAAACTCTAAACCAACTATTGGTAGAAATGGACGGTTTTGAGTCAAATGAAGGTGTAATCCTTATTGCTGCAACCAACCGTCCTGATGTGCTAGATCCAGCCCTTTTGCGCCCTGGACGTTTTGATAGGCAAGTGGTTGTACCCACACCAGATTTAAAGGGGCGTAGACGCATTTTGGACGTTCATACAAGGCGTACTCCTTTATCGGATGATGTTAATCTTGATACTTTAGCCCGAGGTACTCCTGGGTTTTCAGGGGCAGATTTAGAAAATCTTGTTAATGAAGCAGCATTGCAAGCTGCTAAGCTTAATGAAGAATTTTTGGAAATGGCAGATTTTGAATATGCCAAGGACAAGGTTCTTATGGGGCGTGAGCGACGTAGTCTTATCTTATCGGATGAAGAAAAGCGCATTACTGCCTATCATGAGGCTGGGCACGCTTTGGCAGCTCGTTTATTACCAAAGACTGATCCTGTGCATAAGGTAACAATTATCCCACGTGGACGCGCCCTTGGTGTAACGATGCAATTGCCAGAAGAAGACCGTCATGGATATTCGCGTAATTATCTACAAAATACTTTGGTAGTACTTTTAGGCGGTCGTGTGGCTGAAGAGCTTGTTTTTGATGACATTACAACCGGTGCTGGCAATGATATTGAGCGTGTTACTCGTACAGCCAGAAAGATGGTTTGTGAGTGGGGTATGAGTGACTCCTTGGGCCCGCTAGCCATTGGTGAAACTGGTGAAGAGGTGTTTATTGGGCGTGAATGGGTACAAAACAAGAACTTTAGCGAAGAAACAGCAAGACTTGTGGATGCTGAAGTTAAGCGCATTATTGATACAGCCCGTAGCACTTGCCGAGAGATATTGAGCGAAAATATAAAATATTTGCATGCTATTGCCGATGCATTACTTGAGCGTGAAACTATTAGTGGTGAGGATATTGAGCTTATTATGCAAGATAAACCATTACCCCCACTTGATATAAAGGGTAATGGTAAAGCAAATAAGCCAAAGTCAGATAATGCTCCTGCCGCTCCTGAACAAGATTTTCTGCTTGAGGCTGAACCGGAAGCTGCATCTGATACAGATAAAAATATAGATGATGGCGAGCAAGTCTCACAGGACAAGGATGATAGCCAAAAGACAACATAGTGATTTTTGGTCCTTGCGAGGTGGTGAGTCTTTAGCCGTGCAACCATGGGGGGTGATGGGTATTGTAAACCTGTCACCTGACTCATTTTATGATAATGGGCGTTACAAAAATGCTGATTTAGGACTAAATCATGCCATAAAATTATGGAATGAAGGTGCTAATATTTTGGACTTGGGTGCTGAGTCCACGCGCCCTGGGGCTAACCCCATAAGTGCCCATGAAGAAATTAAGCGGTTAATGCCTGTGCTTAAGCCGCTTATGGATGAAGTAAATCTTGCTAAACAGGACCCTTCTAAGCATATCCCCTTTATTTCTGTAGATACTTATCATGTAGACACAGCACGTGCAGCTCTTGACCTTGGGGTGCATATTATCAATGACATTTCGGCTTGTACTTTTGAGCCTGAGCTCTTAGACGTGGTTGCGCATTATAAACCTGGTTATGTGCTCATGCATAGCACAGGCCGCCCTAAGGTGATGCAAGATATAATTTTATACGATAATATTGTAGATAATTTACGTCTTTTCTTTGAACTACATTTGCAAAGGCTTGTGCAAGCTGGTTTGCCTGAGTCTAATATTGTGCTTGATCTTGGTATTGGATTTGGCAAAAGCTTTGAGCAAAATTTAGAATTATTAACTAATATCAATAAATTCAAGCAACTTGGTTTTCCAATTCTTATAGCCATTTCTATGAAATCATTTTTGAGTACATTACTTCAAAGGACAAAAGATGATTTTGCTTTTCGAGCCGAAGCTACACAAACTGTAACAAGTGTGCTGGCCCAGCAAGGCTTTGGCCTACATCGCGTGCATCATGTGGCTGAAACTCTTTGTACTTTAAAAGTTGCTCAGCAATTTAAGCCAATGGGATTTGGGGGGTAGTATGCTTGAAGGGCTACTTCATTTAGATTTCGATTGGCGAGATGCTCTAGACATTTTATTCATAACTATTATTTTTTATAAATCAATACAGATGCTTAAGGGCACGCAAGGTCTGGCAGTTTTAGCTGGTCTTGGACTTATTATGCTGCTTTACGCTCTTTCAACTACTTTAGGTTTATATTCAACAACTTGGATTTTACAAAATATAGTTGGGTCACTCTTATTGGTAGTAATAGTTTTGTTTCAAAAGGATATACGCCAAGGCTTAGGGGAGATGGGTGCGCGCCATTTTTGGCGAAGGTCTGCCTTGCGTAAGGGTGCTTTAGATGAGCTTGTTAGTGCCTGCGTTGAAATGGCCGAGCTTAATATTGGTGCTCTTATAGTGCTTGAACGGTCAGTGCCATTATTGGATTTAAATTTGCGTGATGGCATAAGTATTGATGCAAAAATTTCTCGTAAATTATTAATAAATATATTTTTCCCTAATTCACCTTTGCACGATGGAGCAGTTGTTATTAGTAATGGTCGCATCTTGGCAGCTTCTTGTATTTTGCCCTTAGCTCTTGTACAAGATCAAATTTTTGGTACTAGGCATAGAGCTGGTATAGGGATTACCCAAGAGTCTGATGCCATAGCCATTATAGTTTCTGAGGAGCGAAGTGAAATTACTGTGGCAAGAAATGGCGTTTTGCATGTGGGACTTAGTGCAGCAGAACTTAGGCAGGTGATTAGTGATGCGCTCTAAACTATTATCAATTAATTTCAAGGTATTACTTTTGTCATTTGTGATGGCTGTGGGCATTTGGTATGTGGTTGTTATTGGTGACCAAGTTGATATTCAACTGGAAGTTAATGTTGAGTATAAAAATGTCCCCAATGATTTAATAATTACTGAAGGTCTTGTAAACTCCATTGAAGTACGCCTGCGTGGTCCTGAAGCATTAATGCGTGATATACCGGCCAGTTCGCGTGTGCATGTGGTTGACTTAAGTGCATTACATAAAGGGCGTAATGTTATCCCATTCATATTTTTACGTAATAAAACTCTACGCGCTTTTGATGTACAGGATATAACCCCTTCTCGTTTGATAATTATGGCTGATACTGTGCAAGAGCGTAATGTAAATGTAAAAGCTCAAATTGTTTCAAGCATACCCACATCTAATTTTAAGATTGAAAATGTAATAGTAGAGCCAAACAATGTTTTGTTGCGTGGTCCTAATAATACAGTACAAAATATTAATAATATACCATTAAAAGTGCGCATGGATCCTAAGGTGAAACCTGGCACATACACTCAAGTAGAGCCTTTAGACATTGCCCAAGCCTATGTTATAGCAAGGCCCAATAGTGTTAGTGTAACATATACTGTGCTAAGTGAGCGTAAAAGCCTTGACTTTACAAAGCAAATTCACATTGAGTCGCACCAACCGCATAATTATGTGGTTGAGCCTAAAAATTTACCCATACAAGTAGAAGTTCCTGAGTCATTAATCTATAATAGTAGTTATTTATCTGGAATAAGATTAAGTGTAACACCGCCACTATTAGAAATAGACGAGAGCACTTTAGTGCCGCTTAATGTTACTCTACCAGAGGGCATGACCTTGGTTGAAAGTTTGCCTAAGGTGGTGACCATTAAACGTCAGCGTTAAGTTTGCATAAGCTTACGGACTATTGTTATGATTTTTTAACTTTTTCTCTGGCGTAGCGTAAGCGTATTTGTAAAAATTCATCTTTTTTATGGGTCATAAAATGATTAATAGTGTCATTGACCGATTCAAATATTCTCTCAGTTCTGAATATTGTCATTACATGCTCATCTAAGTTCTTGATAAATTCTTGTGCATCAAAAATTTTCGCATATTTGCCAAATACATCATCTATGTAGAAATTTAAGCCCAAGCATTTGCATTTAAGGCATTTACCGCAATTTTTATCCCCCATAACACCCATGATACAGGGATGAAGCCACTCATATGAGGGGGCATAGTTATAGAGGTATTGCTGTTTTTCTATCCGTGGAATTTCAAATCCACTGGGATATATACTACAATTTTGGGTGGAAAGCATGGTGTCAGCAAGAAAACCATGTGCACTAAATGTTTTTTGATTTGCAACACTAAAAGTAGCGATGGATTTGCTTGATGCATGAAGGTAGATAGAAAAAAGTTTTTGCAAGGCTAATGCCCCAGCAGTGTGTCTAAATAGTTCTACATATAGCAATGGCTCTTGTAAGGCTAAATGAAAATTAGTATTAAGCCAAACGGCTTTTAGTCCCATACTGTTTGCAAATGGTTGCAATCGCTCATAGCTAAGTCTAAAAAGTGCTGGAGTTTCAACTTTTTCTTCAAATGAACCAACATTGAGCGTAGCAAGATGTGTAATGGGATAAGTGCTATTTTTACCATGCGTTGCCAATGTATACATGGAGTCAACCCCACCAGAAAAACCTGCGCCCACCGCTGCTTTAGAAGGTAATAAGTCATAGGCAAGGGGAGCACTGATGCTAAATAAATGTTTGTCGGTATGGTACTTTGAGATAATATTTATGTAATATTGGCTAAGCTGGTAATGCAATTGTGCAGAAAGCGCATGCTCACAAATAATGTCTTGCTTTGTCCTAAAAGCTAGAGGAAGTAAGGCAACTACAAAACTATCGCAACGCTCGGTACAAAGATAATGAGCATTTTCTTTATCTGTTTCGTACCACATGGTGAAGTTTTTTTGATCTGTTTTAATGTCTGCACATACGCGTAGGGTAGTTGCTGTACTAATTGTATATAATTTACCTATTAGAATCATGAGTTTTTGCCTTGAATATTTATTTCATATAATATGTGCTAAGTTGTACTTTCTATCCAAATTAGGCTTGCTTGCCTGCCGGATAACTTTTCTTTGCGATGGGAGAAGAAAATATCATTCATACTGGCAGTACACATGTCGAGGCCAAAAATATTGTGCGTTAAAAGTCCTGCTTGTTGTAGTTGATGCTTGCTAAGACTCCATAAATCCATGGTCATACTTTGCTTAGAAAACCATGGGCTAAAATCAAAACCCCATTCGGTATCAAAGTTTACAAATTCAGCCGCTTGTGGACCAAGACTTGGGCCGCGTACGGCCATTAAATCTTCTGGCTTTAGTTCATATTGTGCACAAAAACGCTGCACGGCTGTAAATATGAATTCATTTCTATTGCCGCGCCACCCCACATGCAAAGCCATAATATGTTTACCTAGTTTATGGCTAATAAGTATGGGTTGACAATCTGCTGTTTTAATCATCAAGGCTAAACCGGCTTGGTTTGTGGCCTGTCCGTCGACTCTGTGTAGTGGGTTTTGATCCACCTGTATGGGGCTTGGGTCAAATATGAGTTCATCACCATGAATTTGATATAATTCACTAAAATTATATCCAATGCATTTTTGCAAACTTTTTCTATTTTGCAAAATAAGCTTTGGGTCATCGTCAGTGGAGAAGGAAATATTACCTCCGCCATAGTCACCCTTAGATACTCCACCTACGCGAGTTTGAAACAAACAACGCACCCCAGATACATTTGGAAAACTAAAGGGAATATAACTTATATCCATAATACACCTTCCTCACTTACTATGGCATTTACTTGCATATCCCAATCACCCCATATAGATGTATCATCAATAACCTGCCATGCAAAGACTAAACCTACGCAATGTTTTACCTTACCTAGTGCTAAAAAACGGTCATAATATCCCGCCCCAAAGCCTAGTCTATGCCCAGTTTTGGCAAAGGCTAAGGCAGGCAAAATTAGCAGGTCAATGTTACCTTGCCAAGGTTTAATATGCTCTTTAGGCTCTAGTATGTTATACATGCCCTTTGTTAGGTCAGCATAATTAGTACAGGGAAAAAAATCCATCATACCTGCTTCTTGTTTACGGCAACGCGGCAAAAGCACATTTTTTTTACTGGCCCATGCATTTTGTATGAGCAAACTTGTATCAAGCTCAGCTTGAATAGGCATATATATAGCAATATTATGAGCATTTTGCCAAAACTCTTGAGCTAATAAGATGTTTTGAGCTTGCATGCCCTTGCTTGCCGCTAGGTCTTGGTTTTGGTCTTTGCGTTTGGCAAGCATTTTTTTGCGCAAAACTTCTTTTTTAGTTGTGGGCATGGTTACCTCTTTTATTGGGTGCAAAAATGTGCTATTATATATTTAACAATCTTGTATTATGTGTAAAACGTAAAAGTTATATAGTACGACTTTCTGGGCTACAAGGTGAAATGTATGGATTACTTCGTCGCTGTGCTCCTCGTAATGACCGCGATTGAAAAAAATTATAAATAAAAATAAATATGTTATTCAGTAGAAATTTTGTTAGAAGTCATTGCGAGGAGCACAGCGACGAAGCAATCCATACAGTCTCTGTAAAAAATTGTATTCATATAATTATCAATTTATAGCAAAAGAATACTTTTTCTTTAACTTAGCAAGTCGTATTATATAGTGATAAAAATTTAACAAGGAAGTATAATTATGCCAAGTCAAAATGCATCAGCAAATCAATGTTGTAATAATAAACAAGAAGAACTTTTATGGATTGCCTTGGGTGATATTCATGATGATACAAGCGGTCTTGCCCATATTCCAGAAATGAACCAAGCTAAAGGCATTATTATTACAGGTGATATGACAAATTTTGGCGGCATTGCCGAAGTTAAGCAAGTTGTTACGCAAGTACTACAATACAATAAACCTGTTTTTGCCCAAATTGGAAATATGGACAAGATGGAAGCAACTGATTGGCTTAAAGAAAATAAATATAATTTACATACAGAAGTACATGAAATAGCGCAAGATTTAGTAATGTTTGGCGTGGGAGCATCAACCATTACCCCCTTTGCCACCCCCAGCGAATTTCCAGAAGAAACCTTTGCCACATGGCTTGATGAGTGCTGGCAAAAGGCCAGTGCTTGGAAAAATACTTTGCTCATATCGCATAACCCGCCTAAGGATACATTGTGCGATGATATTGGGGGCAATGTGCATGTGGGCTCAACGGCTGTACGAGAGTTTATTGAAAAAAATCAACCAAATATTTGTATATGCGGACATATACATGAAGCCATGAGTCAAGATAAAATTGGGCAAACCATTATTATAAATCCGGGTAACTTTAGTGCCGGAGGCTATGTGGTCTTGCGCTATGCGGCTGGTAAATTATCAGCCGAGCTAAAGCAAATTGGTG
>CAYJDF010000109.1:0-8104 GCA_964368845.1 uncultured Desulfovibrionaceae bacterium | reverse complement strand
AAAGATGCTGCTGGTGCGTGGACCTCACAAGTGGTTAACGTAACCATTACTGGCGCAGACGATGCTCCGCTGCTAACTCTAGCTTTAACCACTGATGCAGATGTAAGTGATGATATTGACGATGGCAATGCTGATAGAGAAGTTCGCGGCAATATAAATATTACTGATGCTGACATTGATGTGGCTGGTGGCGAAAATATTTATGATCACCAAAAAATTAGTGCAACTTCTGTGAACAATGGCAATAGTGACGCTGAGTCAAGCATAAATAGTGCGGACGTTCTAACCATTGAAGGGCAATATGGTAATTTAGTTATTCAACCTGATGGAAGTTTTGTTTATACCTTGGGTCAAACTCAAGCTCAGCTAAATGCCTTAGATAGTATTGACGAAGATAACCCCGATGTAACGGATGTGTTTAATATAACCAGCACAGATGCTAGTGGGTTATTTAATACAGTACCTCTAACCATTAATGTACGTGGTGATGATGGTGGCTCTGACGTTAAGGGTACTGTGCGCTATCCAAACTCTGATTATCATGTGAATGATACCATTACCTTGGGTAATGTTCAGCAAGATGGCGTGCTTGTAGGTGATGATGCAACTAAGGGTAGTACCGGTACAAGAGCCGGTAGTGATAGTATTACTGTGGATAATGTCCAAGAAAATGGAATAGTTGTGGGTGATATTTACCTAGCTAATCCCGGTAATCCTAGTCCACTAAGTGGTGGTGATGATACCATTACCTTAAATAGTAATTTGCAAGGCACAGCCAAGATATATGGTGACTCATCTGCTGCTGGTTATGAAAATGCTACGGCCGGAGCAGATATCATTACAGTCAATGGTAATATGCAAGAAAATAGTATAATCTTTGGGGATAACCAAACCGCAAGCCCAGAAACAACGCAAGTGGGTGGTATTGATACTATACAAGTAAAACAAAATATGGATGGCGGCACCATTTACGGTGCTGGTGGTAATGACATTATTACCATTGGTGATGGCACTAATAATGGTGATGTCAAGGGTACAATTTATGGCGGTACAGGTAATGACACCATTACTGTAAATAAATTATTAGAAAATGGTACAATTTATGGTAATGAAGGTGCTGACATCATTAATGTTAATGTGGAGGTAGATAAAGGCATTATTGACCTTGGAGTTGACACTGACAAAGATATCATCAATATCAACACTACGTCGTCTGGCGTAGTTACCATTAATAACTTTGTGGCATTTGATGATACACTCAACATTAATGGCCGGCGTGTTGATGCTCCATTGGCAAGTGGCACAATTACCCACGGCAGCTTAACAGTACACTTTACCAATTTAGTACCACTAACCATTATTAAAATTACTGACTTGAGTGGATATGATCAAAACAATAACCCCATTGAAGAACTAGGAAGTAGTCCATACCTTGATAATACATTTAATATAGATGTAGCATTTGGTGGGGTACTAGACCTTGCTGGCGATAAAGATAGAATTACAAGCTCAAACCAAGTGGCTGGCGATGATATTATAAATCTTAATCTAGGCATGACTGGTGGTGCTGTATATGGCGATACTAGTGCAATACAGGCCAGCGGTTTTACCACTGGTAGCAACACTATAACCGTTACTGGTGATATGACTGGCGGTGAAATTCATGGTAACTATGGTATTATTGCTGGGAGTCAAAGCGTTAATCTTAGCGGAAGTAATAGCATTACTGTAACAGGTAGCATGTCTGGAGGCACAATAGTCGGTGGTCATGGCACCAGTGATAAGATTACAGTCGGTAGCCTAGATGGTGGAAACATAACAGGCGGCACTTACTACTCAGCCGGTGACAATAGTTACAGTATAGTAGTTGGTTCCATGTCTAGTGGCACTATACAAGGTGCGCAAGCACAAGTTAGTGCTTATGGTGGTAACGATAACATCTATGTAGGCTTTACACGTGATGCAAGTGGCAATATTATAGATGCCAATGGTGATATGAGTGATGGCACCATTGAGGCAAAAGAAGGTAATGATTCAATTATCCTTGGTGGCGATATGATTGGTGGTACTATATATGGTGGGGTTAATCAATCAGCCCATGTAGCCAATGATGGCGACACCATAGCAGTACAAGGAGAAATGAGACGTGGGAGCAGCATTTATGGGGATACCGAAACTGTATTTCCGTCCGGCAATCGTTATGGAGATGATGATAGCATAACAGTAAATTCGCTTAATGGTGGTTCCATCTATGGTGATACAGGTCAGGCCTATGGTGCAAGCGGTACATATGGTAATGATACCATTACTATTACAAATAATGCCAGCTTTGGCATCATCTCAGGCGATGTAAATGCAGCGTATGATGGGTATGCACCAGGCATAGATGCCACAGGCAATGATACTATTACCATCAACGGTAATCTTGAAGGTGCCACTATTTACGGTGACGCCGCCACTGCACTAACCACTGCATCCATCAGTACAGGTGGTGATATAATCACTGTTAAAGGTAATATGACATCTGGTAATATTTATGGTGACGTAGCTGCAACTGGTGAGTATATAGTGTCGCGTACTAGTGATAACATCACCATTGAGGGTGTCATGAGCGGTGGTGCTATTTATGGTGGTGAAGCTGGTGATACTATTATCGTTGGATCTGTCACTCATGGCATGACTGGTGGTGCTATTTATGGAGACTATGCTGTCAACTCACAAGCAGGTGCAATTGGAAGTGGTACAAAACATGATGCCATTACAGTATACGTTGGAAACACAACCAATAGTGATGATATAATAATTCGTGGTGGTGAAGGCAATGACACCATACAATTGCGTAATGTTGCTGGTGCACAAACTTCCGTAACCCTAGTGGACTACGACGCAAATGATACCATTAAGGTGTGGGATGACTCTAGTTCCAGTTATGTGGATGTGAGCACTGTTGTTGATAATGCACATACTGCTGGTGATACATCCTACACTGATCCTGCTAGTAATATAGTAATATACTTTGGAACGTAAGAGTTTACGGCATAGTTAAGATTTGATCTCTAAATTAACATAGGCCACTCTTGCATAAAACTTTAAAAAATGAGCATATTATGAACAAAGTCACAAGCATTATTCTAGCCCTTGGTATATTTTTAGGCCTTGCCAGTCTTGGCTGCTATATTGAAGAAGCCATGACCAGCATTAACCAAGCCCAGCGCACAGTGGTAGTTAAAGGTCTAGCAGAAAAAGAAGTCCTAGCCGATAATGTGGTTTGGCCTGTAGTATTTAGAGTAAATGCAGCAACCCTTGATGAACTGCATGTTGGCGTTGCCGCAGGTAATGATAAAATTAAAGATTATCTTTTAAAAAATGGCATAGATGCAAAAGAAATTAATGTCATGGCCCCAGCCATTGAAGATAAAAACCTCTATTCCTCAGAGGGCAATAAGCCCATTTATAACTATACTGCCCTCTGTACCATTACAGTTAATTCCAAAAAAGTTAAGGAAATTGCAGAATTGTCACAAAGCATTGCCGAGCTTGTAAAAGATGGTATTGCCATTGATAGCCAGTCCGCACGCATAGCCTATAGCTTTACCAGTCTAAACACTCTAAAACCAGCCATGATTGAAGAAGCCACCAAGAACGCCAGAGATGTAGCAAGTAAATTTGCCAAAGATTCTGAAAGTAACCTTGGAAAAATCAAAAAGGCCAATCAAGGACTATTTAGTGTAACCACTCCAGATAGCTATCAACCTGAAATTATGAAGGTGCGTGTGGTGAGTACGGTTGAGTATTACTTAGTCGACTAACATTTCGCCCATAAGGCATCGTCTACTGCTGCTTTTTTTGTCACTACAAAGAGGAGTATACGACGACGCGGTTTATGCCCTTTAAGGTGCAGTCCATAATCTTATATTTTGCTAATATAAGATTATGGACGTGTTGTTCTTTATTGGTGTATTTTTTTAGCGACGATGTCTCTCATGTTTTGGTGGATGATGTACCTTATGCTTAGGTGGTGGGCCCTTGTGTATAACGACAGGCTTGTGTACAACGTGCACTACCTTTGGTTGATGAACCTTATGAACGGCTTTTGGTGGATGTACCTTATGTACTACAACTGTTTGCTTGTGCCCATGGTGATGATACCCGAAAATATTATCAATAATCCTTAATATGCCAGCCTCAGCAGGAGCGGCCATAGTTACTGAAACTAACAATGTTAAAATAATAATTTTTCGCATTATTTTACCTCATGTATAAAGTTATGCAGCATAAGCTGACATCAATTTGCTAAATAGCAATGAATGTGCCAATGTAGTTGTTTTATATAATACTCTGTTAATATTGATAAAATTATATTAAATGTCTATGTGAAAATCTGTACAAAAATCATACAACTAAGGTAATGATTGTATGAAAATTAATCAGACATAATACTATGCACATATTCACCTTGAACAAATAACCCTAAAATATGATTATATCTTTTAGGGTAAAAATTGACAAATATGCATTTTTTAGCTAGTTTTGTATTGTTGGTCATGCTTTTTTTACAAAATATGACACCATAAAGTATTTTTTTTGTTAGCCGATTTTATTACATAGCAAATGTATAAAAGGGAGTATTTTATGAAACTGCTACAAAAGGTTCTATTGCCAATTACTTTGGTTTTAATTTTGTCTATGAGTATTTTGAGCTATTTAACCTATAATCAAACCTCAAAATCTTTGACCGAAGCCTCACTTAACACCATGGAAGTTACAAGTGTTGCTATGCAACGCATGCTTGACTATGCTCTTGATTCCACCAGTAGCTTTATTGCTTTAACTGCGGAAGATGTGCATGTCACAGATTTTTCTGAAAAAGCCTTTCATACTGAAGATGAAGTTAAAGCCATGAATGCATGGCTTGCAACCCGTACTAAGAATTTAGATATGATGAATGGCTTTAACTTGCTAGATACTAAGGGTATGGTTGTGGCATCTAATAATCCTGATGCCATTGGACTTGACCTTTCTTTTCGCCAATACTTTAAAGATGCTGTAAAGGGCGAAATACCCAAAACATATCCACGCATGTCCACCATTACTAATGAAGTACTATTGGGTGTTGTTGTACCAGTGAAAAGCTTAAATGGTAATGTTGTTGGTGTTTTAAGTGGAGATATTTCCTTTGCCAAAGTTTATGATGCTGTATTTAGGGGTATTAAAGTTGGAACAAATGGTTATGCCTTTGCTATTGATGCGCAAGGACGTGTGGTTCTTGACCCCAATAAAGAGCCCTTAATGAAGGATAACCTACCTATTACCCCGGATATGAAAAAGATTGCTGCTGGCAGTGATGGTGTTAGTACCTATACTAACCTTGCAGGTCATCCAGTTATTGCATATCACACCAAGATGAAGGGGAGTGATATTACTGTCATAGCCAGAGCAGAAGAGCGTGATATATTCTCTGACCTTGTTTCTTTGCGCGATATAGCATTGATGGCCACTGTTGTGGCGGTGATTTTAAGCGCCATTGTAGCCTTTTTGATTTTGCGTCCAGTTATTGCTGCTGTGGTTAAAGGTTCTGAATTTGCAACAGCCATTGCCCAAGGTAATCTTAATGGTTCTTATGAAGTAAAGCGTAATGACGAAATTGGCAGCCTTGCCAATGCACTACGTTCTATTCCTGAATCTTTAAATAAAATCATAGCCGAATATGCCCATGTGAAAAATGAACTCCAAGGTGGGCAAATAACAATTCAAGCCGATGCTAGCAAATTCCAAGGGGCGTATGCTGAGCTTATTAATGGTACAAATGTCACGTTAAAGCAGTATCAAAATGTAATTAATGTCCTAACTGCTCCTGTAGTTGTTTTGGATAAAAACTTACGAATTGTCTATATAAATGACATAGGCAAGGCCATTGTTGGATTAGATTATGTTAAAAAGACATGTAAGGAAGTAATGAACCGCGATGACTCCGATACCCCAGGAGATGCCTTAAATATTGCAGTATCTACCATGCGCCCAGCTACAGGACAAACTGTTGCAAGGCCAGATGGTAAGGTGCTTGATATTTCTTATACTGCCATTCCTTTTGCAGACGAGCATGGGCATCTGGCTTGTGTGTTGCAGCTTATTACCGACTTAACAGAAATTAAGAGCACTCAAAGAACCATTGTTGAAGTGGCTAACGAAGCTCAAAATATCTCAGAGCGTATGGCAACTGCCTCAAGACAACTCTCTGCCCAAGTAGAAGAAGTATCAGCAGGTGCACAAACTCAGCGCGATCGTGTTACATCTACTGCTGCCGCTATGGAGGAGATGAATAGCACAGTTCTAGAAGTTGCTAATAATGCAGGTGAAGCTAATAGCCAGTCCAACAATGTTCGTGATAAAGCATCCGAAGGTGCAGACCTTGTGAATCAAGTTGTGGCTGCCATTAAAAGCGTTAATGATGTGGCTCTTGAGCTTGAAAACAATATGCAACAATTGGGCAAGCAAGCCGAAAGTATTGGTAGTGTCATGGATGTAATTTCAGATATTGCTGATCAAACCAACCTACTAGCTCTAAATGCTGCCATTGAGGCAGCGCGTGCTGGTGAAGCAGGACGTGGCTTTGCTGTTGTGGCTGACGAAGTACGCAAATTGGCAGAAAAAACTATGACTGCCACTACTGAGGTTGGCAATAGTATTCGCGGTATTCAAGATACTACCACTATGAACATCTCACGCGTAAGTGAAAGTGCTAAATTTGCTGGTAAAGCTACAGAATTAGCCGCTATTTCTGGTAACTCCCTTGAGGAAATCTTGGCCTTGGTAAATACAAATACCATGCTCATTTCTGGCATTGCCACTGCAGCTGAAGAACAGTCCGCCACTTCAGAAGAAATTAACCGCTCTGTGGATGAAATTAATCACATTGCAGGCTCAACCGCCCTAGGCATGGAAAATGCCTCTCAGGCTGTACATGAGCTATCTGATATGGCTTTAGAATTACAAGAACTACTTAATAAATTACGTGATGATGACACTGTATAGCTTTAAGTAATAAAAATTAAATAAAGGCCCTTACGCAAATTTTCGTAAGGGCCTTTATAGTTTTAGTATAAAATATTAACGACTGTCTTTAATAGTGATGTTAGTAAACTCTCTTAATTATTAAGCATGACCAATTTTACTGCCACCAGCACCATTATCACCTTCAGACTGTACTCTAAAAATTTGTACATGATAAAGCTTACCACTTGAACAGCGTGGGCAGCCATCTGTCACAAGCAAACATTGGGCGTCAAGTTCCAAGGGGTCAATGCCCGCACTTTGCAATATTTCAGTAGAACGACCTTTCTCCCAAATAATGGGATTTCCACACTTGGCACATTCCACAAAGAGCATTTCAGGATCATACCCTTGGTCATTACTGCTGGATATGATGGGTAAATTGTGTTTTGTAATGTTACGCTTTTGCATGTTGCTTTCCTTAGGTCAGAAGGTGGAAAGAGTGGAAATTACTTAACTCGTTGATGCTGAACAATACATTTTTGCGTATTGTTTAAAAAGGCATATCGCTTAAAATATCCCTTTGGGGTGTGCCAGAAGTTTGATCTAACCAAAGTAGCTCTGGCAAATATATTAGTTTTATTTAACTATAAAAATTTGTTTTGAATGTTAACCATGTTTTTCAGTGTCAACAAACTAAACACCTTCAACATAGATGCTTAGTTTAACTATAACTCCAAAAATACCATTAGGCAAGAGCGGCTTAAAAATTATTTTATGTGGTAGGGTGAATGATGCTTATATTTTCTATTTATATGAACTTATCATAATCATATGTTGTAATAGACTATGACTTTGATGGCTTGTTTGTAGTTTTTATGATATTTTACGATTGTTTTCAAAAGAATTTAGCATATATAGGCGAATTTTATTACTGCGTGGAAACTCACGCCTGACTAGGGTCTTCATAAGCTTTTTAATGTGTTCTGCGGTTAGGGATTCCCACTTTTCTTCATGAAAACCACGTTCGATCACTGTAAAATTATCCTCACCAGTGCAGATAATAGCTACAGAACGGTCGCGCTTAAATGTGCGCATATCAATACATTGTCCG
>CAYJDF010000108.1:0-8113 GCA_964368845.1 uncultured Desulfovibrionaceae bacterium | reverse complement strand
TTATCAGCTTAACCGTCGTGTAGACATTATGGTTATCTGGGAATAATATTCTAAAATAACTTATAGAAATAAAGTGAGGGGTTTACCTCTCACTTTATTTTTTTTAAATTCGCACTTTCCTATATCAATCACCCTCCAAAATATTTCCTAAATGACTTTCCACTTGATTAACTTCGCTGGTATATAATCAAGTATCTCAAAGTGATTTCAATTTTTTTGTTGCTATAAACACAATTGCCATAAAAAATGTAAGCATACAGCAAGCGAGTTAAGTATCGCTTGTTTATTATCAAAAAATTTGCTAGAGTCGATTTGTTATAAAGTGAATAGGAGTATTGCGCATGCGCAAGCAACAAAAAAGTTTTGATACATTCATTACAACTCTACTAAATACAACTGGTGCTAAAACTTGTTGTTGGAATATAGATGGAGAATTAATATTTTGTTCAGATGCCTTTTTGAATTTCTTTAACGTTGCAAGCATGGAAGAGTACGCACAAACACTTTCCAAAATTTCACCAGCAAGACAGCTTTGTGGAGAACAATCCAGCACACTTATGGCCAAGCATTTACAAGAAGTGCTGAAAAATAAAAAGCATACCTTTAGTTGGACTCACTTAATCAAAGATGTATTAGTACCTATACAGTATGAGCTTAGCTTGTTAAAGAATGAGCAAACTGAATTCATTATAGCCAATATTCAAAATATCACGCAAAATGACAAAGGTTATGCGGAAAGCGAAACAGATATTCGAGCCCGTGCAACTCTTAACGCTGCACCATTGAGTATCACTTTTTGGAGTAGAGATTTTAAGGCTATTGATTGTAATAATGAAACCCTACGTATGTTAGGATTTAGTAACAAAGAAGAGTACCTTGAAAGAATTTATGATGCTTTTCCTAAATTGCAACCAGATGGATCACCCTCTGTAGAGAAAGCTAAAGAAATACTTGGTAGTACATTTAAAGATGGGGCATATCAAGGTGAATGGGTATATAAGAATGCTCAAGGACAAAAAGTAATCACAGAGGTAAAGCTTGTCCGCATACAGTTTGCTGATCAATATATAGTTATTGAATATGCAAGAGATTTAACTGAAATTATTGCAGTTAATGAAAAGGCAAGTCTTGCTGAAAAACGCACCCTAGCTATGCTGGAAACCTTACCTTTAGGTGTAAACTTATGGAACACTGAACTTGAGCCTATGGATTGTAACCATGCAGCTATGCAAATGCTTGGTATTGAATCCAAAGAAGAATACATGCACAAATTTTTTGAGTGTGTTCCAGAATTTCAACCTAACGGTGAACGCTCACTAGATTTAATTCCTAAAAAAATTAGTGAAGCTTTTCGAACCGGATATGTACGTTTTGAATGGATATTCAAAACAATGTTTGGTGAAACATTACCAGTTGAAGTGACACTCATTCGCACGAAAATTGGTGACGAACAAGTAGTTGCTGCTTATCAAAGAGATTTAAGTGAGCTAAAAGCTAGTCAGGCAAGGGTGCGCGAAGCTGAAGAGCGCACCAAGATTATGCTTGATACCACACCCCTTTGCGCTAATTTTTGGAATCAGGATTTTCAAAATATTGACTGTAACTTAGCTGCAGCCAAGCTCTTTGATCTTAAAGACAAGCAGGAATATTTAGATAGATTTTTTGAACTTTCACCTGAGTTTCAGCCATGTGGTCAATCATCAGCCGAGTTAGCTTTAGAAAAAATTACAACCGCTTTTAGAGATGGCTATTGCCAGTTTGAGTGGTTGCACCAAAAACTTAATGGCGAACCAATACCTGCTGAAATTACACTCATTCGCACCCAACATCGTGGTGGCCATATTGTTATTGGTTATACAAAGGATTTGAGAGAATTAAAAGCAAGTCAAGCCCGCATGCATGAGGCTGAAGAGCGAACTCAAATCATGCTTGATACTACACCTCTTTGTGCTAATTTTTGGGATCAAGACTTTCAAAATATTGACTGTAACTTAGCAGCAGCTAAGCTCTTTGACCTCAAAGATAAACAAGAATATTTAGATAGATTTTTTGAACTTTCACCTGAGTTTCAGCCAGATGGTCAATCATCAGCTGAGTTAGCTTTAGAAAAAATCACAACAGCTTTTAGAGATGGCTATTGCCAGTTTGAGTGGATGCATCAAAAGCTTAATGGTGAACCAATTCCTGCTGAGATAACTCTCATTCGTACTAACTTCAGAGGTAGTTATATTGTAGTTGGTTTTACAAAAGATTTACGTGAGCTTAAAGCTAGCCAGAAACTTACCAGAGAAGCGGAAGCTAGGACACAAGCTATGTTTGACTCAACTCCGCTTTGTATTAAACTTTGGGATGATAGTCAAAATCTCATTGATTGTAATGAAGAGTCATTAAAATTATTTGGCTTTTCTTCTAAGCAAGAGATGCTTGATAGTTTTGACCAAACCCTACCCACTCTGCAGCCAGACAATACCAACAGCTTAATTATGGTCCTAGAAAAGCTAACTACTGCTTTAAATCTAGGATATTGCAATTTTGAGGCTATGTATCAACATCCTGTAACCAAAGAGGATATCCCAGCTGAAATTACTCTTGTGCGCATAAAAGATCGTGATCGCTATGCAATAGTTAGCTACTTACGTGATTTACGTGAATTTAATGCTATGCTGCATGAGATACATGAAGTTGAACGTGACTTACGTGAAGCACGCGATGTAGCAGAAAAAAATGCTCAAGCAAAAAGTGAATTCCTTGCCAATATGAGTCACGAAATACGCACGCCCATGAACGGTATTTTGGGTTTGCTATACCTTCTGTCACAAACTGAGCTTGCCACTACCCAAGAAAGTTATGTGCAAAAAATAATGCATTCTGCCAACAATCTTTTGCGTATTATCAATGACATTCTTGATTTTTCTAAAATTGAAGCAGGTAAGCTTGAGATTGAATCCATACCATTTACCTTGAATGAAATTTGTGAAGAGCTTAATAATTTATTTTTCCAAAGGGCCGAGGAAAAAGGCATCGAACTATATGTTAATTGCGGCGATTTTGCTAAAACATATTTACTTAGTGACCCTCTACGCATCAAGCAAATTATATTTAACTTAACAAGCAATGCCTTAAAGTTTACCGAAGAGGGATATATTGATATAAATGTGCATTGCACAAAAATTGATGATAAGACAGTGCACTGCCAATTTACTGTGCAAGATACTGGCATTGGACTTAGCCAAGACCAAATGAATCGCATTTTTTCTGCATTTACCCAAGCCGATTCCTCTGTAACCAGAAAGTACGGCGGTACTGGGCTCGGTTTAGTAATTTCCAGAAGCCTTGCTCAAATGCTGGGTGGTAAGATAGAAATAACTAGCAAGGTCAATGAAGGCTCAACCTTTAGCCTTGAGTGCGATTTTGCTCTGGCACCCGAAGAAGACATTAAGAAATTAGAGAACCACGACAAAGAACAAGATAAGCAATTTACAAACCAAAATGGTCATATTTTACTGGTTGAAGATAATGAAATAAATCAACTTATTGCCATAGAACTACTTCAAGCTGTTGGTTACACAGTAGACATTGCCCAAAATGGTCAAGAAGCATTAAATTTTATTAGTTCAAACACTTATGATGTAGTGCTCATGGACATACAAATGCCCATTATGGATGGCCTTACAGCATCAAAGAAAATTCGTGAAAATCCATCTTTTAGCAAACTTCCAATTATTGCCATGTCTGCACACGCTATGTCCGGAGATAAAGAAGTAAGTCTGGCACACGGTATGAATGATCATATAACCAAGCCCATTAACCCACAAAAATTATATAGTACTATTGCGTATTGGTTGAAGCATAACTAACTGAATTACAAATTACTCTGCAGTAATTTTTTTACTCTAACGACTCATGCTGGCGCACCAAAAACTAATACCCTATGATTTTAAGCGCGATTTCTTTGCAGACCTAGGCGAATTAACTCTTCCAAAAGCTCTCCAAAGCCAATACCTATCTCTGCTGCCTCTTGTGGAATAAGACTTGTGCTAGTCATACCAGGTAAGGTATTGGTTTCGATAGTAAAAATACTACCATCTGCCTTGATCCTAAAATCAGTACGGCTATAACCATAAAGACCTAAAGATTTATGTGCCTTTAATGCAAGCTCTTGCATTTTCGTGTTAATTTCTTTTGGCAATGGAGCTGGACAAATTTCTTCTGCCCCACCATTTTCATATTTACTGGCATAATCAAAAAAATCACCACGTGGGCGAATAAGGATAGGAGGTAAAGCTTTATCATCAAGCACACCACAAGTGGTATCCACACCATCAATGCTAGGTTCAAGAATAACATCACAGCCTGCAGCAAATATTTTTTGCATTGCACTGTCTAATTCTTCGCGATTATTCACACAAAACAATAATAATGATGATCCCCCAGTATTGCTTTTTGCAAAAATGGGGTAATCAAACTTAGGTTGCCATTGAGCTGGGGGTGGGCTTGAAAAAAATTCCCAATCTGGCGTTGGAATATTTGACATTTTATACACTTGCTTAGTTGCAGCTTTGTGCAAAGCAAGAAATGACGCTGCCGCACCACTGCCCTGATAAGGCAAGTTAATACTATCTAACATCGTTTGCACTAATCCATCCTCACCAGGTACACCGTGCAAGTTAATAAAAGCAAAATCATGTTCTTTTGCAGTTATTAATAAATTATCAAATCCGATGCTTAGATCAAAAAAAGTTACGCTGTGTCCTAAATTTTTTAATGCAGCGGATATATTTTTTGCACCATTAAGTGAAACCTCACGCTCGTTGGACCAACCGCCCGCTATCAATAGTATACGCATCTAAACTTACCCCAAGTTGTGCTGACAAAGCACTTTCTATATTTTTACCTTGCATATATGAAGCATGAATTGAGGCCTTATGTTCCTCAGTCAAGCCATATCGCACCAATAAGTCATCATAGCGTGTATTAAGATTAACACAACTATCATGCATAACACGCTTATCTGCATAAATTACAAAAAAAGGCAGCATACATATATTTTCAGGTAACTCCCAAGGCCAATGCACATGCATGGCAACACCTTGTGCTATTTCTCTATTAGCCGTTTCGCTAATCACCCATGACGCGCCCATCTGGGCATGGCTTCCACCATGCTCAATGGTATATGTCTTTGCAATATCATGCAACAGCGCGCTAGCTCGCACAGACTTAACACACACATCATAGCCCTTAGCATGAGCTAGTTTAGCAATGGCCGTTGCAAAATCTGCCACTAATAAAGAGTGTACGCGCACATTTTCAAGCATGGCATAATTATCCCAAAGCTCAAAGCATTCATCATCATTGGGGATAATACCTACATGATTTGATTGCAAATCAAGCCGTGGCAAAATTGCCAATGGGTGTACAGTTTTTTTCATAACATTAACCACCATAGAAAGAGTAAATATGCTGGTATCAAATTATATTGTTTTAGTCTTATTGTCCAAAAAATTTTTTGAATCTTAATCTTTTTTCATAATCCATGATAAAGTCTACCCAAAAGAAAAATTATCTTTAATTAAACATATGAATAATTAAAAACGCTCAAATCATAATGACTTGAGCGTTTTAAGACTCGGCGCGGGAGTGGCCGGTTTGTTGTGTTTCTCCGTTCACAACAATGGTCTGGGCAGCAAATGCAAACCCATTATAGGCTGTACCTAACATAACTCATCGACTGCTTACCAAAATACTTAAGGGCACTTTTCAATTTACTAGAATTTTTTTAAACACAGCAAAGAGCCACAAAATATGTGATTACAAGCTTTCACAACCTAGGAAATCATGCATACATAAAAAGATGATTTTCATTGAAAATTGAAGAAAATCGAAGTTGATTTATTATCTGCATGTGGAAAACATTGGATAAGATTTATAGTCATAAATTGTTTAATTACTCAAAAGCCTTTTGCATTGGGAGATAATGACGAGCTAGAAAATCATTGACATATTTTTTTATTATATAAAATTCAAAGTATTACCTTAAATAATACCTCAAACACCTTGGGGAAAGGTTTAGTATACAAGTAGGTCACATTGGATTTGAAAAAATTTGCAATGTACCCTAGAAGATTAAGCATGGAAATGCACTGGTCTATAATATGTAAAAATCTTCAAAAAACGCTAAATTCTAGCGTATATAAGGTTTGGATAGCTCCTTTAGAAGGGCTTGTAGAGCAAAATGTGATAAGCATTATGGCTCCTAGTCTTTATGCCATTGAGCGCATCAAGGAGCGTTTTAGTATAAACATTAGCAAGGCAGCCTCTGAGGTTTTGGGTATCCCTACTCAAGACATACATCTTAAATTTGAGGTTGCTAAGACAAAAGACACTTGCCCTAAAACACCCTCAAAATCTGAATTGATACAAAAAGCAAATCATAGCGTTGCTTCCACTTCAAGTCATGAGCAAGCAAACTTACCCTTGAGTGAACAGGCATTTATGCCTTTGGTACATTGGCGTTATGATTTTGAGGATTTTATAGTTGGGCCAAGTAATGCCTTTGCAGTTGCCGCAGCGCAAGATATATGCCGCCCTAATGGGCACATGGATACATTATTTGTTAGTGCTTCTCCAGGTCTTGGCAAAACTCATCTTATTCATGCTGTGGGACAAGAGTTAATGCGCGAAGGGCGTAAAGTGCATGTGGGGTATCTTACAGCAGAGGAATTTACAACACACTTTGTACGCGCTAGCTTAAACAAGCAAATGGACACATTTAAAAACTATTTGCGTGAATTAGATGTTCTTTTATTAGATGATGTACACTTTTTTCAGGGTAAACAAAAAACCCAAGACGAAGCTTTAGCTACCATTAAATATTTGCAAGCTAGAGGTAGCAGAGTAATTTTAACATCTTCATTCTCACCCCTTGAACTTAAAAACTTAGATGAACAGCTAGTTTCTCATTTTTGTTCTGGATTGCTTGCACATATGGATAAACCAACTCTTGATATGCGTCGTAGCATATTGACCCAAAAAGCACGTTTACATCAAGTATTATTACCAGATTCAGTCACTGATATCTTGGTTAATCACCTGCAAAATGATGTGCGACAATTAGAAAGTTGCCTAAAAAATCTTATTTTCAAGGCACGTCTCTTAAAGAGTGAAATTAATGTTGATTTGGCTATGGAAGTTTTAACGCAATATGCCAAAATTAGCCCTAAACTTGATTTTGAAAACATTATCCGACTGGTATGCAGTAGTTACGGTTTAGAGCCACGACAGCTTGTATCACGCAGTAGACGCAGAAATTGTGTACATGCGCGCGACACCATTTATTATCTGGCGCGCAAACATACCGAAGAGTCGCTACAAGATATTGGCGGACGCTTTAACCGCAACCACACCACTGTCATTAAGGGCATTGCTACCATTGAGCGTGAATTACAACGTCAAACCAGTCATGCTCGTCAAATAAGCAACGCACTACATTTAGTAGAACGCAATGCAGGCATTATCTCATAATAAAATTTTATATTTAAATAAAATCATCTTCACACTTATTATCACAAAGTATGTAATGATTATTTCTTGATACAAGACGCTATTTTTCTTGTAAAAAAGAGCGTCTTGGACTGATGACAAACCCCCTTTCGGGCGTTTGTGCCGCCTAAGGCAGACAAGCTGCCTTGGCAGTAAGACACGAAAATCAGTCATTTAACGGGCAAGCAAAACTTGCCCTATTCCTGATTTATCGATCGTACTGACTTTGTCAGCACTCTGAGAAGCTCTTTTTCTTGTAGAAAAGAGCGTCTTGGACTGATGACAAACCCCCTTTCGGGCGTTTGTGCCGCCTAAGGCAGACAAGCTGCCTTGGCAGTAAGACACGAAAATCAGTCATTTAACGGGCAAGCAAAACTTGCCCTATTCCTGATTTATCGATCGTACTGACTTTGTCAGCACTCTGAGAAGCTCTTTTTCTTGTAGAAAAAGAGCTTCTTCTGTATTTTTTTGGTATTATATTTGTTGTAAAACCCAGACTACGCGTCCCATGATGCGTGCACTTAGGGTTTTTGCTTTTAGGCTGCTTTCTGGATAGCCTGATGCATCAGAGCGC
>CAYJDF010000107.1:6027-8331 GCA_964368845.1 uncultured Desulfovibrionaceae bacterium | reverse complement strand
AAAAATTTCACGCTATTATAAGACTTTTGCACAATTCATTGTGCGTAGTCTTTCGGAGCGTTGACGATAGTTAATGCGACCAAAAATCAAGAATAGGACGAGCTTTGCTTGTCCTCTAAATGATTGACTTTTGTGCCTTTTATCCTGCATGAGTAAGTTTTTCAGTAAACGTAAACTTACTGCAAAAGCGCAAAAATAGAGCTAAAAAATAATTGTGCAGGACCCTTGTTATGTATGTCCACAAGGTAAATAACTTGCTTCTGGCATAAATGCAAGTGAGGCATCTCCACGGCAATCTAATTTTGTGGATTCATATGTCCATGTGTGAAGTTTGGTAAAGTTTTTTTCACGTTGCAGCACCTCCGCTCCGCTTCGTCGCAGCAAATTGTTCAAAAAAAATTCCCCAACCTCACACATTCCATTGTTGACATAGAATTTTTTGTAAATACATTTGAAATTAGATTGCCGTGGAGGTATCTCATACATATATCAAAAAAGTATTGACAACTAACCTTAGCAAGACCAAGGTAAGGCTCAAGCTTAGTTTAATAAAAAACAATTTTTAGGGTATATTATGCTAACTCTAGGCATCATAACAGGTATTGGCACGGCCTTTTCTTGGGCATGTTCTAGCATGATTCATGCAAACCTTGCACGTACCATGGGGGCGCATGCCTTTATGATGTTGCGCCAACCTTTAGCGGCAGTTATTCTTTTAATACTATGCTATATGCTAAATCAAATTGAGGGGCATTCAACATATTCCATATTCATAGCCTTGCTCTCTGGACTTGTGGGCATTGGCATAGCGGATTGGTGCTTATATGAAAGCGTTTTGCGCATTGGTTTGCGTTCGGCCTTGGTTTGCAATTCTTTATCTTCTTGTTTTACAGCCATATTAGGTGTGTTATTTTTACAAGAATACTTAGGATTGCAAGGTATATTTGGTATATTTATTGCCACAGCTGGGGTTATTTCAGTAATTTTATCAGAACGACGTGGTGCGCAAACTCCCATTACACAAAATACAAACTCTAAATATCGCATAATAGGTGTATGCCTAGCTTTAACATCATCTTGTTGTTTAGCCTTGGCATTTATGTGGGCTAAAGAAGCGTTGAATATGGGAATTCAGCCACTATATGTGACATTTTTGCGCAATGTTGCAGCATCTATATTTCTTTGGCTTGCTGCCATTCGTTTACATCGTGTGTATAGCACTTGGCAAAGTATTAAGTTGCACCCTGAATTAATTAAATTTTTCTTTTTAGGATGTTTTTTTGGACCTGTGGGGGGAATTTGGCTTTCAAGTGTTGCCTTGGCTAATGCGCCTGCGGCCGTGGCTGCAACGCTTATAGGTCTGCAACCTGTGGCATTGCTGGTGGTTAGCGGATTTGTAGAGAAGCGTGTTCCAGCCATAGGCAGTATTATAGGTTCTTGTGTGGCTTGCCTTGGAGCAGCTATACTTTTGTTACGCTAAGCTGTCCGTTTTGTATGTGGGCATGGGTATTGATGCAAGTTAATTGGTCATCACTGTAGTGAGATACAAGGACAATACTCAATTTAGAAGATAGCCCATCAAGGCTTTGCATACATGCAAGACGAGACTGACTATCTAAGGCAGAAAATGGCTCATCTAATAAAAGAACCTCTGGCTTGGCCATAAGAGCGCGAGCTATAAAAAGGCGACGCAATTGCCCCGTAGATAAAGTGCTGATATGTCTTTTTTCTAAATTATCTAGTTGAAAATAGTGTAATAAGTTTAAGGCTTCTTCAATTTCTTGAGCCGTAAATGTTCGATATTTTCCCACAACATTATCAATACCTGAGAGTACAAGCTCCATTCCTGTGAGGTCATATGCATAACAAGTCTGCTCTTGGTCTGACACAAGTCGTATGGCTTTACGAATATGTGCTAGTTTGGTGCAATTATGTTCATGGGGATATAGGCGCGCAAAATGTCTATTGATACTGCCACCCACTGCAGGATATTCATCCCCAGCCAGTAAACGTAAAAATGTGGACTTACCAGAACCGTTTTTGCCATGTATCATCCAATGTTCTCCAGCCTGCAAAGTCCAATTAATCTGTTTTAATACAGGCTCTCGCTCTATAAAAATTGTGGCATTATGTACATCAATAATGGGTTTTGTGGTATTTTTTTGCTTGAGAGTATTTTGTATTTTAGTTTTAATTTTTGAGATGTTGGGTGCATGGGGGCTAAGTATGCCCTCATTGATGTATAATTGTTTTTTAATGCAGGGCATGAGGCCTTGGGAGCGGTGGGTGCTGATAACAAAAGTA
>CAYJDF010000107.1:0-5927 GCA_964368845.1 uncultured Desulfovibrionaceae bacterium | reverse complement strand
TTTTTTAATGCAGGGCATGAGGCCTTGGGAGCGGTGGGTGCTGATAACAAAAGTAGTGTACTCAGCCACTTTATTCAAAATATCAACAATATGGGTGCGGGTTTGTAAATCAAGTCCGTCAAGGTATTCATCTAAGAGTAATACTTGGGGTTTACGCAATAAAGCTTGTCCAAGAAGCAGTAAACGTAATTGCCCTTGAGATAGACTTGCTATATCCATTTTTAGTAGGTTAAGGCAATTTAATTGTTTGGATATGGCGTAAATAAGGGTTAATTGTTGTTCTTCGGTAAATTGTAGATCATGTCCGCTAAAGGCAGTAAGTAAGATATCTTCACCGCTTAGCTGCCATTGGTACTTAGTATATTGCTCTTGTTTGGCAGGGCTAACCAATGCACACATGCGTCTTGCCATGATGAGTGAACTTTCAACTTGTCCATTATAGTGCCAAAGAATACTGCTTTTGCTATCACCTTGGCTTGTATTTATATCTTTATCGACCCAAGCTTCCCCAGCAAGCAAGCGCAAAAAGGTTGATTTGCCTGCTCCATTGGGCCCAAGTATGCCTACATGCTCACCCCTTTGTAAGCAAAAATTTATTTTTTGTAGGGCTTTAAAAGGTCCATCGCTATTGTGTAATGTAAGGCTAGCATTACAAACACTTATAAGCGCGTTAGAATCCACGTTCAAACATACTTCCTTTATTAAACCAAACACTATGCGTATAGCCATAGCTTTTGGCATATTGTTCTAACTTATCAAAGTCTGCTGCCACATCGTTTTTATTATGCGCATCAGAACCAAAGCTAATGGGTACGTTTAGGTCTTTAGCTAGACCCATGATGATGGGCCCAGGATAAATTTCCTTGCATAGTTTTCTAAGCCCAGCTGATGAAATTTCCATGGCCATATCAGCTTTTTTAACTTCATCTAAGGCCTCAGCAATGAGGTTTTGGGAGTTTTTGTCCTTTACCCACTCATTAAATGTTTCTATGGAGTAAATTTTAATTAAATCCAAATGACCGACTATATTAAAAAGACCGCTTTTAGCCATTTCTGCTACGGTTTTGAAGTAATTTGAATAATGTTCAAAACGCTCTGTGGTACGCACACTTTGCCAGCCATTAGGGTTATCGTCATAGCCCCAGTTTTCTAAAAAGTGGACGCTACCAATATTGTAGTCAAAGTCATAGGCTGCAAGAGCTGTCTTGATAAAGTCTTGTTCTTTTTCCATCCAGTCCATTTCAATACCGAGCAGTACTTGGTCTGGGTGAGCAATTTTTAACTCTTGTACTTCTTTTACATATTGAGGAAAGTATTTTGTTAGTTTTTCGCGGTATTCGTTGGTATAGGTATAATTTTGTGGTCTTGGAGAGTGTTCAGTAAAACCAAAAAGTTCAATGCCCTTGGCCTTGGCTGATTCCCACATGACTTTGGGTGTATCAAGCCCGTGAGAGTAAAGTGTATGATTATGTAAGTCAGCGGTAATCATAAAATCCTCCATTGCTAATGGTCTAAGAAGGTTAAAGTATAACCATTACAAAGTGTTTCGTAAAGGTAAGCTTTTGTACAAAATTTTTTTTGGACATATGGTTGACAGTAAACTTTATTTATTGAATAATTTTCTTATATTTTAATCATTTTATGTAAGGAGAGATTATGCAATTAGTGCGATGTTTTTTTGAGCAATTTGCATTATTATGGAAATTTTTTGGATTTTTTCAAACTCCGTTTTTACGTGTATGGCATGTTTTAGCCATATTTGCGGTTTGGGCACAGCTCATAAAAATTGTGCATAATCATGTCATAGACTCTTGGCATATAGAATTGGGATTACTTTTAGTGCCATTTATCTGTATTTTTTTGGTGGTAAGTCTAAAGCGCAGAGGCATAAAATATTTTTTCCCCTATCTTTGGGGCGATAATTCTCAATTTAAGAAAGATTTTGAAAAACTTATGCAAGGTAATATACCAGCACCGCGGCCTGGTGGATTGCCTGGAGTTATCCAAGGTTTTGGTTTTGTATTTTTTACCCTTACAGTGTTCTTTGGTTTTTTGTGGTATTTAATATGGGAAAGTGATCCCAAGTTTTCGGTAACTTTTTTGGATTATCATCGTTATACAGCATATGCTTTGGCCGTTTATGCCATAGGGCATGGTATAATGGCTTTGTGGCACTTTAGTATCTGGCAAAAAAATCAGGCTAAGCGTAAAACTCCGGTTAAAGAATAATGGCTACGTAATCGCTTTGCAAATGAATACTATTATGGAAGCAAGGGTATGAAGAACATGTAATCGTCTAATACTTTAGAAAATTCTCTTAATAAGAATCATTTATGCATGGGCAATGACGTGATTTGTATAAAACAAAATAGCAGAAAAATATTGACAGAGTTGTTTTTACCTTGTAGCCTTCCACCCAAGGTGTGGTATAATGATATTACACTAAGAGCTTAACCATAGTCATAGTTTATTTGTCATTATTGACTCTGTTGCTGTTGGTTGGGTTTTGTGTGTCTAGATGGCACATGGGGTGCTGGACTAGTACCCCCATTTATGCATTAGGAGCTTAGGCTCTAAGGGTTTTTCCCTTGCCCCAAGGAGACATGTTTTTTAGTGGTACGTTGTTATATCGTTAACATGTCGGGCTTATTCTACATATTCCCACATGTATTTTACAGTATATTTGCTGTCGCTTTTTGTCGCTCAAAATTTGTGCGCAATGGTGTTTGTTGTTATGCATTATAGGTATAATTTGTGCCTATGCTCTTAACATTAGAAAAAATGTTTTGCTTGAGGTAAGCGTTTTATATCTGCTTTAGTTTGTTAATAGTTTTAGTATGTTGAATAGTTAAAGTTTATATTAATATAGTGTTTAGGATTTTGCAATTAATGCAAATCTTTAAGGAGAGTAATTATGGCACAGTCAAATAATACTGCAGCAACCATTACCAAGGCTAGCGGTTCTATTTTAGTGGAGCGTGATGGGCAAGCTATTGAGCTAAAACAAGGCGATAGTGTTTTTGCTACTGATACCATAAAGACTCAAGGCTCTGCAGTGGAGCTTACCTTTACTGATGGTGCCAAGGCTATGCTTAGCCCTGAAACTACTATGACTGTGCAGGAATTTGCCTATGGTGGAGATGACCCTTCCTTTGTATTAAACTTAGTGCAAGGTACTATGCGTTCCATAAGTGGTAAGGTGGTTGAGCAAAATCCAGATGCTTTTAAGGTTGTTACACCAAAGGCAACTGTGGGTATACGTGGTACTGATTTTGTGGACTCTGTTGCTCCAGACCAAAGCCAAACCCACTTTGTGCTTGCTCTAAATCCAGGCCATACCTTGGTGCTTACCACACATGATGGGCAACAACTTCCCATAACTTCTTCTGGGCAAGGTGCTTTTATTGGGGCAGGTGAAAGTTACCAGATGACGCAACATAATTTTAATCAAGAAGAAATTAATGATATTTTAGGAACATTGAATGATTTGTTAAATATTGAGCAAGTTTCTGAACTAGAAGAAGAAAGACATGCTCTTGAGGATGAAAAAACTAAACTTGAAGAAGAGCGTAATGGTGTTGATGATGAGTCTGATAATGATACTGACACTAATCAGGTGCAAGTTTTGCTTGATCAAGACTTGTTGGAGTCGCTGGAAGCTAGCACTTCAACGATACTTGGCGGGCTTGCTGGTAGTGATAGTGATTTATCCTTAGAGGCAGATTCCACTGCTGGTGGTTTAGCTGAATTAGAAGACCTTGATGTTGATGACGATCTTTTGCTTACGCCAGAAAGTGATGATGACGATCTTGATGATTTTGATAATGACAATAACACAACCCCTGATAGCTCATTGGGCTTAGGTGGTGTTCCCAATACTGGTTTGCCTGTTTTAACTGCCGATGGTAGTTCTGACTTTTTTGGTGATATGCAAACTATATCTGGTGGTACGCATGTGCTAGGTGCGCAACGCATTGAACTTAGCGCAGATATGTCAACAGATGTTGTAATTTCTGGCGATGCCTTAAATATTAGTAGTGGTGCCAATGTTACTGGTGGTGATGACGAAATCATGGGCCAAAATATGGCTGCCGGTACTGTTGTTGGTGATGCTGAAACAGTTGATGGCAGTACATTAATTGGTGGCAACGACACCATAGTGTTTAATAATAAAACTGGTGGTAATAGTATTTATGGTGATGCAGAGCATGTTACCAATGCTGTGGATACACAATTTGGTGATGACAGCATTACCCTTAATGGTAATTTTACTGCTTCCATCATTGCTGGTGATGTAAATTCTTATGCTGGCCAAGCTGGAGCAAATGTTAGTTTTGGTGATGATGATATTACCATAAATGGTAATGTTAGTGGAACTGCTGCTATTTATGGTGACGATGTCACAGGTGCGCAAGATACAGAAGGTGGTGATGATAGCATAACCGTAACCGGAACTTTTGATGGTATTATTGAAGCTGGTGGCGGTGCAGATGATGTTAGCATAGGAACCATCGTTGGTGGTAGAATAGATTTAGGAGCTAATGACGGAGCTAATGATAGTTTAAGCTTTGATAGTGTAAGTGCTGGGGCCACTGTAAATATTGAAAATTTTGATGCCAGTGAAGATAAATTGTTTATTGGTGGGCAAGAGCAACAAGTCACAGGTAGTGGAAATTACGGTGGCTTAAATATTACCTTTACAGGTGGTAATACTGCTCCATCCATTACAGCTATAAATAACCTAGATGTGACCGAAGATGCAGCTGTTAATCCTAGTGGTAACCTTGTGGATACAGACAATGCAACTGCCAGTGACCTTGAGGCTAATCCCTTTACCTTTGGCTTATCACAGCCCGATGCCGCGGGAAATATGGCAAGCTCTCTAGCCTTACTACCAGGCACATTAACTATTGACCCTGCAACAGGACAATATGACTTTGAGGTAGACAATAATGCTGTGCAGTATCTAGGTGCTGGTGAAAGCATAGTTCAAAGTGTGACTATCTATGTGGCAGATAACACCGGAGCTTTTAGTTCACAAGATATTAACATAACGATTAATGGTGCAGATGATATACATAGTGTCGCTGTGAGTGTTACAGATGGTAATGTTACTGAGGCAGGCATTGCAGGTGCTGGTGATGTTAATGCATCTGGCAGCATTAATATTAGCGATGTTGATATAACTGATACATACATCTTAAATGTAGGTGGGTTAGATGTAACTACTGGCCAAACTTATTATGTAGTTACTGGTGCTGGCGGTTATACATTAACTGACGTTTTACCACTTGGCGATGCCCATGTAGGTAGTATGACCTTCTCTGGTTCTGGTAAAGATTTTACTTATAATTTTACCCTCAATAATAACAATAGTGACGTTAATGCCCTAGGAGACGGGGCAAGCCTTGCTCCACCAGTAAGTCTAAATGTTGCAGCAGAAAACCAAGACGGTGTAATTGGTAATGTAGTTGGTAGTATTGATATAACTGTTAATGGTAGTAATGATGGACCTACAGTAGGTGTCTCCATTTCAGGTTCGCCAAGTTTGAGTGAGAGTGGAACTAATAGTACTACAGGTACTATATCAGTTATAGACCCAGAAAGTGGTGGTATTGCTAACAGTACAGTTGTTTTGACCACTAATAGTGGTGACCATGCTATTAATACTACCGTAGGTGCAGGGCCAACCACTGTTGATGGTACTTATGGTAGATTTGTGGTTAATGCCGATGGCACTTATACTTACACTCTATATACTGCTGCTGACGGAGCTTTATATAATACTTTAGGCTCGCTTGCTAGTGGTAGTATACGCGCGGAGTCTTTTAGCGTTACTGCAACTGACCCTGCAAGTGCCAGTGCTACCTCCAATCAAGTGAATATAACCATTAGTGGTACTAATAATGCCCCAATCATTAGTGATA
>CAYJDF010000106.1:0-8399 GCA_964368845.1 uncultured Desulfovibrionaceae bacterium | reverse complement strand
TTAGCAAGGTTAGCAAGCTCTTCAACTAAAGCTTCAACACCTTTATCAATACCACGTTTGATGGCCATGGGGTTACGTCCGGCTGCTACAAGTTTTACACCTTCACGGTAAACAGCTTGAGCTAGAATGGTAGCAGTGGTGGTGCCGTCGCCTGCTACGTCAGAAGTTTTAGAGGCAACTTCTTTAACCATTTGTGCACCCATGTTTTCAAACTTATCAGCAAGTTCAATTTCTTTAGCAACGGTAACGCCGTCCTTGGTAATTACTGGAGCACCAAAGCTCTTTTCAAGTACAACATTGCGTCCTTTAGGACCAAGGGTAACTTTTACAGCATTAGCTAATTTATCTACACCGCGAGAAAGTTTTTCACGGGCTTTAACATCAAATAATATTTCTTTGGCAGACATGTATTAATCTCCTAAAAGTGTATTTATAAAAAGTATTAAAAATTAGCCAATAACGGCAAGAATATCATCTTCACGCATGACAAGGTGCTCAACGCCGTCAAGTTTAACTTCGGTTCCAGCATATTTATTGAATAATACTGTATCACCCTTGTTAACAGCCATGGCAACACGCTGACCATTGTCAGCAACCTTACCAGGACCAACAGCAACAACTTCGCCCTTAGATGGCTTTTCTTTTGCTGCATCAGGGATGTAGAGTCCACCAGCGGTTTTCTCTTCGCTTTCCAAACGCTTTACTAGTACACGGTCATTAAGTGGTTTTAGTGTCATAGTCTCCATTCCTCCAAACGGTTAATTTTAACATCCATTAATATATGGCAACACTTGCCTAAAGGGCTTTATGCCGGATGCATTTTATTTTTGTTCAACGAAAAAATGTTGAACGAGAGTAAAATAATCCCCATTATAAATTTGAAAAGGGGAAAAATGAAAAAAAAACTATTTTTTTATAAAAAGTATATATTTTCAAATAATTATTGAAAATTTTTTTTGCAACATTTAAAATCTTATACTTTAAGTTTAGTCCATCAAACAAAGGGGTATTTTAAGAAAAAATACAAAGCAAGCTTTTTTTACAACATTTTATAGTAAAAAATTAATGTAAATGCATTTTTACAGTTTTTTTATCTAGGATAATTAATTTGAAGTTCTTTACAATTATTTTAGAATGCAGTCTTGACGCATTATAATGTAATATGTATAAGTTGGTTAGGGGTAAATTAAAAGGAGATCATTATATGATTGATAAAACTGAACTGTTGCGTATGATTATGGAAACAAATCCCGGTCAAAGTCCAAGCTTCGTTTTGGAGCAATATGCTACTTATTTAAAAGGCCTTAATGGTATTCATAGTGGATCGTGTTCATCAGCTCTCGTGAGTGTTATGCCTGATTCTGAATTAAGTGATAATGCTAATGCACAAGATGCAAAAAAAGAAACTAAAAAATCTTTAACCTGCGGCTACACAAAGCGTAATCTTAAAGTAAAACCTGAGCAAGCAATTGCTAATGATAAAATTTCTTGCTGTATTTGCGGTAAGGAAGGTCAAACTTTAACAACTCGTCACCTTGCTACACATAATGGTATTACACCAGAAGGCTATAAGAAGCTTTGTGGATATACAGCAGACACTGCTCTTATGTCTAAAAATCATTTTGCTCGTATGAAAAAGAATGTATTAAAGGCACAGGAAGCTCGTAAGAAAAAGAAAAGAGTCATTGCAAACTAATATTTTTTATTAACCAAAATAAAACCCCGCTAAGCGGGGTTTCATTTTATATATACCTTAAAGACATTAAGCCCTAAAAGGTGATAGTTCACGTAGGCGTTTCACTATGGGAGGAAACTCTTTAAGTACAATATTAACATCTTGCTCAGTAGTATAACGAGATAAAGATAATCTTATTGAACCATGAGCATAAGTAAATGGTACACCCATGGCACGCAATACATGCGAAGGCTCAAGGCTACCGGAAGTACAAGCCGAACCAGAACTTGCACAAATACCAAACCTGTCAAGCATAAGTAAAATGGCTTCACCTTCAATATACTTAAACGCAATACTCGAAGTATTTGGCAATCTGTTTTCTATATCACCATTTACAACACAATCGCTAATGCTATTCACAAGGCCTTGTTCTAAAGTATCGCGCAATGCACCAACATGAGTTACTTCATTATCAATATTACTTAATGCAAGTTCACAAGCTTTACCAAGGGCAATCATATATGGCACATTTTCAGTGCCAGCACGGCGTCCTCGTTCTTGGTGTCCACCACGCAAAAGAGGGCGAAAGCGTGTTCCTTTACGAATATATAAAGCCCCAACACCCTTAGGAGCGTGCAATTTATGACCAGAAAGGGCCAAATAATCTACGGGCAATGTAGCCATATTCATGGGAACTTTACCCACAGCTTGTACAGCATCAGTATGAAATGTAATGTCTAAAGCTTTGGCCATTTCTGCCATTTCTTGGATGGGGTATATGTTACCAACCTCATTGTTGGCAAACATAATGGAAACTATGGCTGTATCTCTTCTAAGGCTAGCTTTATAAGCGTCCATATCAATGCGACCCTTAAAGTCTACCGGAATATAGCTTATTTCATAGCCCTTGCCTTCAAGATATTGGGCAAGGTTTAGTATAGCAGGGTGTTCAACCTTGGTTGTAACAATATGCTTTTTTTCTGGTTGGCTTTGAATGGCAGACATGATGGCTGTATTATCGCTTTCAGAGCCACAAGAAGTAAAAAGTATTTCTTCTGGTTGCGCGCCAATGAGCTCTGCAATTTTAGCCCTAGCATCAGCCACAGCCTTACCAACCATACCCCCAAAGGAATGCATACTAGACGGGTTGCCATATTGCTCGCTAAAGTAAGGTAGCATTGCCTCTAAAACTTCCGGAGCTACACGCGTAGTTGCATTATTATCTAAATACACAGTGTGCATAATTAACCTCAATATTATTTATAGTACACACGTTATGGAATAGCGTGAACTATTATTTCTGGATCAACAAATTCACGTAAGGTTTGTTGTACTAAATTATTAATAGTAACTTGACTAGACTTACACTTGGCACAACGCCCACCAAGGCGAACAAAAATATTTGGCCCATCAATATCAACCAATTCAATATCACCACCGTCAACTGCAAGTTTGGGGCGTATTTCTTCTTCAATAACGCGCATAACAGATTGCATTCTCTGTACATTGCTCAAACGTGGTACTGGTTTAATTTCTTCAAGTTTTGGTTTACCAAGTTCGGCATTGAGGATTTCTTCAATTTGGTCAAGGCAATCACCACAACCACCACCTGCTTTAGTATAATGTGTAACTTCTTCAACACTTTTTAAGCCATTTTCACGTATGGCACGCTGAATTTGCGCATCAGTAATACCAAAGCAACGGCAAATTAGCTTGCCTTCCTCATGAGCGTGTGGAATAGGGGCTTCACCACGCCAGTGTCTAATGGCGGCTTCAAGAGCTTCTTGGCCCATGACAGAGCAGTGCATTTTTTCTTTTGGCAAACCACCTAACTTGGCAGCAATATCTTTATTTGTAATAGCAAGGGCTTCGTTAACTGTAAGGCCTTTGACCATTTCTGTAAGAACAGAACTTGAAGCAATGGCACTTGCACAACCAAAAGTTTGAAAACTTGCATCTAAAATGCGACCATCGTCATCAATTTTTAAAAATAATTTTAATGCATCACCACAAGCAAGGCTGCCAACTTCACCAATGGCATTGGCGTCCTTAAGCTCACCTACATTTTGAGGATTAACAAAGTGCTCTCGCACTGTATCAGTATATTCCCACATTATATTAACTCCTTAACAAAAAAATTAAATTATGATATCTTTACTATCTGAACTAGATAAATACATAAGCATTATGTCTTGTAATGTCATCCCCCGTAGATAAGTTCTTATGTGATTATCTAGCGCGTGCCAAAAACAACGCACGTTACATTGCTCAATTCTTGGGCATTGTTTTGGATTCATAAGACATGATACGGGAGAAATGTCACCTTCTAAGTGAGAAAAAACTTGCTCCATACAAATTTTATCTGGTGAACAAGTAAGTGCATAACCACCAGTTGCACCACGCACAGAATGTATAATCCCCATGGGTTTAAGTGAGCGCACGATTTGCTCTAAATATCCGGCAGAAATACCTTCTATTTTAGCAAGTTCATTTAATTGCATGAGTTTATTTTCAGGGTGTGAAGCTAAATGTATAAGAAAACGCAAACCATATCGAGTTCGTGTTGAAAACTTCATTATAAATCCTAGAGTAATAAAATAAAAAAAATTAATTCATGCAGAAAGGTATAAGATGCGTGGCATATTGTAAATATAAAATTTCAACTTAAGCCACTTTGAAGAATTAAGATATAAATATAAATGATTTATAGCGAAATAAAATTTATTTTTTACGCCAAATGCGAGCACCAACTTCACTTAGTTTATTTTCAATGCCGGCATAGCCGCGGTCAAGGTGATAGATGCGCTGGATTTGAGTCTTACCTTGAGCTGCAAGGCCTGCAAGCACAAAAGCTGCACTGGCCCGCAAATCAGAAGCCATAACCGGAGCACCCTTTAAGTCTTTGCCCCCATTCACTATGGCCTTGCGCGCGGATACTTTAATATCTGCTCCCATACGAATAAGTTCTGGGACATGCATGAAGCGATTTTCAAAAATATTTTCTTCGATAATGCCACGACCCGATGCAATACACATAAGAGCCATGGTTTGGGCTTGCATATCTGTGGGAAAGCCGGGGTGGGGCAGTGTACATATATCAACATTTTGCAAGTTTTTAACACCATAAACGCAACTTGAGCGCACACCATATGGAGTTTTTTCCAAAACTACTCCCATTTTTTGCAAAACCTCAATGAGAGCTTCTAATTCGTCCCAAGGGCAACTCTCAACCAATAAATCCCCACCAGTAATAGCAGCGGCAATTAAAAATGTCCCTGCTTCTATACGGTCTGGCATAATAGAATATGAGCTACCTTTAAGGCTAGATACACCTTGCACAGTTATTGTGCTGGTACCTTGTCCGCTAATGCGCGCACCACATGAGATAAGAAAGTTTGCTAAGTCTACGATTTCTGGTTCTTTAGCCACATTATCAAGTATAGTTTCACCTTCTGCCAAGCTTGCAGCCATAAGTAAATTTTCTGTACCACCCACTGTAGGCATATCAAATACAATATGTGCACCGGTCAATTTTTTACACTTGCCAATGATATAGCCATCTTCAAGGTCAAAACTAGCACCCATTTTTTCAAGACCTTGAAGGTGTTGGTCCACAGGTCTTGCACCAATAGCACAACCACCAGGCAAAGCCACCTTGGCCATGCCAATGCGCGCAAGTAAAGGCCCAAGGCAGAGTACAGATGCACGCATGGTCTTAACAAGGTCATAGGGAGCTTCGGGCAGTAAGTTTTTAGGGGTAACTTTGACCTCACCAGCATTAAATTCGGCCTCACAACCTAGTAGTTGCAATAAATTTATAGTAGTATGTATATCGCGCAGGTCTGGAACATTGGAATATAAAATAGGTGTGTCTAATAAAATAGCACCAAACAATATGGGAAGAGCAGCATTTTTTGACCCATCAACTTTGATACTGCCTTGCAAAGCAGCTCCACCTTCAATTATAAGGCTATCCATTTAACACTCCAAAATAATATATTTTTTCAAGAACAATGACTTATCTTGTTTATGTTAATATAAATATTAAAAAAAATCTAGACAGTATCTGTATTGTACATAACTATTTAATATATATAAATAGTTTTTAAGTGATTATACCTATTAAAATAAGAAAAATTATTTTTTCATTGCATAAAATACTTGCCAAAGTAATAACTAGCGTGTAAACACTTCCTTTCGTGGTGGATGTAGCTCAGTTGGCAGAGCACCTGGTTGTGGCCCAGGTGGCCGGGGGTTCAAGTCCCCTCATTCACCCCACAAATTTTCCCCGTCTATGCGGGGTTTTTTTGTTTAAAAACGTTCTAACTTCAGCATAAACAATATGCAGGACATGTACTTTCATCTTTACATTTTTCATTGTTAGGTAGTATGTTTAACATATCAACGCTTGTTATTTCGCAATTATTTTGGAGTAATATTATGCAAAAACTTAAAATATTTATACTAATTATCCTCAGTTTTACCATTATGGCATGCAATGGCCTTAAGCGTGGTGTTGATGGTTCAACCTATGTATCTACCGGTAAACCTTCATTCTCAGTGGATGTGCCAAGCCTTACACTACGTACATCTGGCAGTATTAACGCATCCATTACTGCTGGTAATGCTCTTGGGGGGGTGCCTGTTAACGCGTGGATTGCTGTCTATGGTGGAGAGAATATAGACCAACCCATGGCTATTGTCTCACAAGCAAGTATTAGATATCCTTATTATTTTGACTATAATTCCACCCAGTTAAATAGTATTGATAAAAAAAATGTTGTTATGGGTAAATTCAATTTTTATGCTTGCACATATTTAATATCTAACATGGCTAAAAATGCCTTTGTAGCCTTAACACCTGGCCTTGCAGAAGTTAATAATGATGATGAACAAATAACCCGTATAATAGTGCGTAGTTTTGCTATAAGAACAGACTTTGATGAAGGCAAAATAGTTTTAGAATATCGCGAAAAAGCACCTGATAATTTTGCAGATCTTAAAGCATTGCCCTTTGGGGGACAAACCTTTTTGGAAGAATTTAATAAACGCGCTGAGGCAGCCTTTGTTTTTGATGACAAAACCTACAATGCACAAAATATAAAGCATACCTATGCTAGTGGCATTGCTACTCGTTATTTAGATAAAAATTTTTTTGGCACCATATCATATCATGATCCTTTAGATTAGAAGCATAATACATTTTGTGAATATACTGTTAAGCTTTTAGTTTGGTTTTAATCACTATGCAGAAAAATAAAAAACATAAAGAGTTGGGTTTTTGGAATACCTTATTCTCATCCTTTGCCTTGGGGTCAAAGGTTGCTTTTAGTTTTAGCTATTGGAAGTCTCTACCTACAAAATTCGTTACAGCTTTTACTAAGGTTAATGTATTGTATAGTATTAAAGTTGGAATTGCTTGTATATTATCCTATGCCACTGCTGAAATGCTAAATCTTGAATATAGTTTATGGGCTCCTTTGGCCACCATAATGGTCATGCAAGTGAATATGTCTACCTCACTTGAGCTATCATTATTACGCCTTTTTGGAACCATGGTTGGTGTATTATCTGGGTTGACCTTAGCCTCACTTGTTCCGCCAACTCTTGAAGGTCGTCTCCTTGCTCTTGCTATTGTTGTACCTACTTTTGCCTTTATGGAGCTGTGGGAAGAGAGGTTTAAAACTGCAGGTGTAACGGCAGTTTTTGTTTTATTACTTGGTCATACTGAAGATGAAAATGTATGGCTTTTTGGCTTAAATAGAGTTCTTGAAATTGGTATTGGTAGTCTAATGGCCTTGCTAGTTTCCATATTGCTTTGGCCAGCTTCTGCCGCTGCTGAAGTGGAAAAAACAGCCAAACAACAATTCATAGCTGTGGCTAGTATCATTCAAAATATGACTCAGGACTTTTTGTATCATCAACACAAAGTATCACATCGTTTTGCCTTTCGCCTGCTCAATAAAATAAGTAATAATACCCAAAAGTTTTACCAGGTGCGCCAATATGAGTTGGCCCATATTTACAGAGAATACCCACTTTTACCAAATAGTGTACGTCTATTAGATGAATTGCGTATGGATATTTCTAGTATGATGGAATCTTTGGAAATGGAAGATGCGGGAAAGGTGACTCAAGATGTAGAAATAATTCTAGAAGAAGTTGCAACTGCCCTTGCAGCTACTTTGCAATGGCTAGCTAATCCGCAAGATACACCTCCAAAACCATTACGTCCTTTAATTGAAGATAGAGCCATTCGTTTTGCAACCATACGTGATGAGGGCATGTTTCGCACATATAATGTTAATAAAGTTGTAGCCTTATTTTCGTTTTATAATGGCCTTCATCACGCTGCTCAAGGTGTAGCCTTATTGCAAGAGCGTGTACTTACTGCTCAAGAGCGTAAACAAAATGAAATGAGCGTTGCGTAGATTGAGGATAAATGAACCTCCTAATCAAATTAAGCTTTACATAATGATAGCTACATAAAGCATGGAGAGCTATTATAATATAATTCGTCTGGACTTATTTCAGGGTATGCATCTTGCTCCATATTCCATCCAACGCTAGAACCAATTATCATAACTTTTGCAAAATTATCTCTATTTTTTAGCTCTCTAAATGCAGTAAATTCCAAATATGGCCTCACATCAAAAATTTTCTGTTCACCATTGCTAAAGCTAACTAACAAACTATAGTCACCATAAACACTAACACTTTCAAG
>CAYJDF010000105.1:0-8419 GCA_964368845.1 uncultured Desulfovibrionaceae bacterium | reverse complement strand
ATAAGGATATTATTATGAACAAAAAAACTCTTTGTATAGGTTTAGCCCTACTTATCATATTGGCAGTTCCATTATTAATTATACCACAAATGGAAGATGGTATTGTTAAAGAAGTAAAAGCTAGACTTGACAATTATGGCGCAACAGCAGACTTAGTGGAATATGATTTACTGGATGATAAGTTAATAATTAAGAACTTTGCGGCCAAAAATATTTTTTTTGCCAAAGATTCCTTAAATATTGCAGAAATAATTGCTATAGCTCCCAATGCCAAGGCCTTTGACTCTAACATAAAAGAACTACCCTTAGTAGCAAAAGAGCTGACTTTCAAAAATGTTACCGGATCTTATGAAATTGATCTTCTAAGTGCCAAATTTAGCACGGAAAGTATACATGTACTTAATTGGAAGCAAAATATAGCCAAGTTGATGGAGCTAAAAAAACAAGATTTTACTGAAGAATTTTTCACTGCTCTTTTTAACACAACCACTGAAAGTGTAACATATATCAATCATAACGAAGAAAGCCTTACTGTTGAAGATGGTGTTTCATATAAAACTATAAGCAGTGCAGCCAAATCTCAAATGACGAACATACAATTTGCCCATGTGGAGCAATATGCTGTAGAAAATATTCAATATACTTCCAAACGTAATGATATAAAGGAGTATCATTCTGAGGCTAAAAATATAGTGTGGGACAATATTTCACTCCCTAGCCCAGCATCTTTAGCATATTTCGCCCATATTTTGCCAAAATTAAATACAGACTTACCCGATGAAGAAGCCTTTAAGCTCATGACTCACCTAGAGGCAGCAACAAAGCTATTTTCTAATACAAAAATATCCTTAACAGGGTTAAACACTAAGCAATATAAAGATCAGCAAGCAGTTGACTTGCTTAACTTACAATCTGCAAGCTTTACAACTAAAATTGATGAAGAAAAGCATAGCATTGCTGATTTTGATATCAAGATATCTGGCATTAGCGTTGCTAATGAACATTTAGATTTAGATAGTACTGACCAAGCTATGATAGTTAATTTACTTGGTAAAACTTCATTGATAGATGCATCTTTAAGTCTTAATCTTGCCTCACAAAAGCCTAGTAATATCGCTTTATCGTTTGGAGTACAGCATGCTGCAAATGTAGATATTAAGCTTGATGCTATATTGCCAAAAGATGTTTTACCAAAGCTATTTTCTTTTAATGGTAAAGCTTTTCATAGTTTAGCTACAGGTGAATTTTTGAACTGGCTTGAGCAAGCACAATTTATAAGTTTTGAAGCTGACTATGTAGATAGTGGACTTATGCCAAAATCACTCTTATTTTTTAGCAATAAACAAAACCAAACCCCAAGCTCCATGTGGCAAGTCCATGCACCCTTTATTAAACAACTCATGGCCCATGAGCTAAACAATTTTAAAACTCAGGACTTAGAAACAATATATGAGTGTATAGAAAAGCCAGGCACATTAGCATTAAAGATTAAGCCTACAAATCCCATGAACTTTGACGATGCTATCTTTGATTTGATAGGCAACATTCAAACCATGGGCTTAGCTGTTTCTTGCAAACCAGGTACTGATATTGTTAAGGCAGCTACAGATTTTGCAAAATAGCTATAAGTCAAAACAATACATGATGAATTTTATTATGTATTTTACATGCCATATGGCTTAAAGATACAATACAATTTATTAAGCGAGTCTTTTGGAACATTGGGGACAATCAATAATTATTATGACTTTCTAAGTTAAAAAGTAAACGTTATGTATTGCTTCAACTCAGAAAGTCGTATCATTATACGAGATTTTTTAAAAAACTTATCACTTTTTCAGATAGAGTGTTGCATAATATTTTTAATAAATACTTATATGGTTTTTGGCTAAAAAACTTAAAAATACATGACGTTATAAATTTATAAAGCTATTGATTTAAACTTTTATTTTCATTCATAACACTTGGGTGATTATGCTCCTGCAAAAGTGTTTGCGTTTCATCATATAGAGCTTGTATATCAAATTCCAAAGCAAGTTTTTCGCTTTTTTCTAAGTAGGTATCAACATTTTGTATGGTTAAAATATGCTCACCCTTAGCAATGGACTCAAGCATATAGTCATTGAATTTAGGGTGATAATGATTTATATCGCGAAAATTTCTAATATCGTCCACAAAGGCTTGATCTTCAAAGCCATAAATAAATAAATTTTCATATTTTTCAGCTTGTTCCACCAAATATCTTACGGCTTTTTTATGTGTAGCATAGTCAAAGCCATCACACACTTTTAATTTAAATACGTAAAGGGCGCGATAATTAGTAGGAAAAATTATGTCAAACCTCGTGGAAGGATTATTTTTTACAAATCTCAGTATATTATTATCAAAATATTTTTTTACTGCATCAATGTGAAATTTCTCAGGACATTTAATATCTTCTGGAGCTATTTTTCCTACGGTGGCAGGCAATATTTGTAACAAAAAACGCTTTGATTCTGGAATATCTAACCTTTTAACCCAATTGGACAAACCTCCATAAAGGGACTTTTTTTCACCTTCATCCACCCAATCTGCAATGGGAGTAGCAAAAAAATCTAAATCTGCTGCTTTTGGATTTGTACTAATGCGAGCATGTTTTTTCGCTATCAAATTAGGTACAAAACTAGGAAATAAAATATTTTTTAAAACCCCAGTTACATAGTTTGCATCAAATAATACATACAAATCATTGAACATATTTTCATCGTACAGTAATTCCCAATCTTTTGGATTATCTAACTTGGTGGTGGGAGTGTATTGTGCCTCAATGGAGTATATTACATTTTTTATTTTCTTCTCACGAAAGAGTGCGTCAAGTATAAATGATCTTTCATATAAATTAGAAGCCCGCACAGACATATTAACAAATGTACCATCCAAAAGTTTTGATGCAAGGGTAGCTGATGCTGTTTCAAGCATAGATGTGCCTATTATGACACTATCAAAATCAACATTATTTATAATACCCATACCTTGCAAGCGCATAGATGGTTGAACTGAGAATTTATTGGCATCATAAAAATCATGCTTTCGCAAATGGAAGTGATCATAGTCATATAATAATAAAACCACTGCTAAAAAAAACACTGCACTAATAGCTAGAGGAATTAAAATAATTTTTAAGGCACTGCTTTTATCATTCATATTAGACTCTAAAATTGAAAGTATATAAACTCTGGACTATAGCCAGGTAAGATTAAGTAAATTAAAGAAAGAGTTAAAATAGTTATAATATAAACCAAGAATGATTTTCTACCAATATACTGCATTAACTCTTGAGAGTTTTTCTGACTAACACATATTATAGTCAAAACTAAAAGCAAAACAGAATATTCAATCACTCCACCCTGAAAGGCAAAAGTGTTAATCCATATATCATAACATACCTTGTTAAACTCTTCCCTAATGCCAAAGCCATTAAAGCCGGCAAGACCATCAATAAATAGCTTAGCACGCTCAAAATTGATGGTTCTTAACAAAATACCAGATAAACCCACAAAGACAAAGGTTAGCGTCCACGCACACAATTTGGGCATCTTTAAGCCTAAAATTTGCGACCAAGTGCGATTAACCACTAATGCCGCACCGTGCAAGGCACCCCACAGTACATAGTTCCAGCCTGCACCATGCCATATGCCTCCAAGCAAAAATGGGATGAATATATTTCGCGCCACCTGCCAATTATTTCCTCTGCTTCCCCCTAATGGGAAATAGAGGTAATCGCGTAACCAACGCGACAGCGTCATATGCCATCTTCTCCAAAAATCTTGAATACTCAGTGCCTTAAATGGTGAATTAAAGTTAAGCGGTAGTTGAATATTAAAAAATAAAGCGCAACCTATGGCCATGTCCGCATAGCCAGAGAAGTCAAAATAAATTTGCATAAGATAGGCAAGTCCACCAAAAATGGATTCTAAAAAACTTAGCGAGGTTGACTCATCAAAACAATAACGCACTAAGGGAGATAGATTATCGGCAATCAAAACTTTTTTGGCAAGCCCAATACTTAAAAAACATAATCCTTTATGTATATTTTCCCAGCGAACACATTGATTTTGTTTGTCAGCAAATTGTGGCATCATTTCAGCATGGTGCACAATGGGTCCCGCAATTAGTTGAGGGAAAAAACATACAAAGGTTGCATATTCAATAAAGCCACCAGCATGATTAATATGGCGTCTGGTAAATATGTCTGTTAAATATGCTATTTGCTGAAATGTATAAAAACTAATGCCAATGGGCAAAATAATATATGTTAGAGGTATTTCAGAGTGAAAAAGTTCATTTATATTGGTAATCAAAAAGTCAGTATACTTAAAATATCCAAGGAGCAACAAATTCATGCTCACGCCAAGAATAAAAATACCTTTTCTCCATAGTTCATATTTAGTAATGGCTTGGCCCAAGGTATAATTAGCACCAATGGAAAATACAATAAGCAGTAAATAAATGGGATTCCAGTAGGCATAAAAAAATAATGAAGCTAGTAATAAAAAAGGAATGACATATTGTGCACGATTATATCGCAGAAATACATAATAAACAAAGATGGTTATTGGTAGAAACAGAAAAAGAAATGGAAGCGAGCTAAAAACCATATAAAAATGCACCTACATGCCGAATATTATTAGATTTAGAAAAAAGTATCCGCGGATATTTTCAACGTGTTGGCAACTAACATTATTACTTGCTAAAGTAAAGACTTAAAATGGCTACTACTTTACCACTTGTTCTAAATATAAGGCAAGTACGGCAACGGCCCGATCGCACAGAGTAAAGACCGGAATACCAGCATCTTTTATAGCTCTTCTTAAAGAATCAAATTGGCTAGAACCATCTACCACAATAACTAGTGGTTTATCAGTATTACGGGAAAGCTTTACAACATTGTGATAAATAGAACCTTCTTGAGTAAAATCAAAAGAAGATGATTGTGATGGATCAACCGACTGTATGCTTGGCGAATGCGGCACAATACTCAATATTACAACATCAATATTGGGGTCATTTAAGGCAAGCTCCGTTATTTTGGCGTGCACCTCATCGTTAGAGGAAGGATTTATGTCTAAGGGATTTACCACTTGCACAAGTTTTGATAGCTTATGCTCGTCAAATATGGCCTGCATCTTAACCTTTATATCATCAGAAAAATTTGCCAAAGTAATATTGTATTCATCCGATTGGATTGAATCTGCCATACCCACAACCTCAAAACCAGCTGAGCTTATAGCAGCAATGCGTTTACCATTTACTTTTTTATTTGCTAAAGATTCAGTCAAAAGCACCAAATCCTGAAATTCCGTAAAGGTTCTAGCTACAATGCCACCGGCTTGGGTAATGGCTGACTCACATACCATATAATCACCAGCAAGAGATGCCGTGTGGCCACTGGTGGCATCCTTACCCTCAGGTGTGCGCCCTGCTTTATAAAAAACCACTTGCTTACCAGCAGCCACAGCACGCTTTACAGATTTTGCAAATGCAAGCCCATCAAGGTCTTTAAACCCTTCTGCGTAAACGGCAATGGTATTCACTTTATCTGATTTTTCAAAGTATTGCATCATATCACCAAGGGTTAAATCCGTTTGATTTCCCATAGATATTAAATAAGCTGGGTTCATCTCAGGTACTTGGTTAAAACGATTTAACAAAAAACCACCACTTTGGCTCACCAAGGCCAAAGAGCGTGGCTTAACCCCCTTATATGGTGCAACAGAAAGCATTTTTTCTGACGGTATGAACCAAGTGTCATAATGCCCATGCCTAGAAATAACTCCCATACAGTTAGCACCTAAAAATACAGGAGAATTTTCTTGCAAATGAGCTTTTTGTATTTCATCCACCATTTGCTTAGCAATAGCCTTGCTCTCTTCAGTTTCGCCTAAACCGCCTGGGATTAATAATACACCATTAGCTTTATGCATTTTAAGAATATCATTAACAAATGTAGGAACATGTGAAGCATCGATAGCTACAATTAATAAATCAAATACTCCTGCAAAGTCATTAAGTTGAGCAACACATTTAATGCCACTTTCATCTTCGCCTTGCTTTATAATAACAATATGTTCCTTGGGGTAGCCTGCCTCGATAATATTTTCAAGAATGATACGCCCAAAATTACGTCTAGTAGATGAAACGCCAACAATACCTATGGTTTTAGGGTGTAGCAATTTATCAATTTGTTGCAATGGCCTAGGAGGAGCTACGGCAATTTGTTTAGAAAACTTACAAAGACCATCTAAGGGAACCATTAAAAAGTCTGTAAAAGCAAAGGGGTTTATTTCAAATTCATCAATAATAAACTCTGCCTCTGGATTGAGAGGAGAAAAGTAGTTCCCTATTTGTATCATAGCTTGAAAGCACTCAATTAATTGCTCATCTGTGACAATGCGCTTTTGACCACGGGTTAGGCCAGCAAGCTTTTGATATGAAATGGTATTTTTATAAATTTCAAAAAAAGCTTCACCATCAAGTGTTTGAGTGGGTGCGGCAACAATAGCTTGGCCCTTTCTAAACCGCTCGGCGTAAAGTTCTGTATCTGTACCGCCCAAACCTGCCGAAATTACCATGCCAAATTCGTTGGTGCGGCGAAGTCCCACAAAAAGCTCATTACCAAAACTTGATGAGTCAGGTGGCATATATTGCACCTGTAAAACCCCACGAATATCATCCTTAATGGCATTTTGAAGCTCTTGCCCCAATAAGTGTTTATAGCATTCTGGCGCGTGCTCACTATTTCTCTCGATAATACTTTGATATTTTTCAGGAACTTCTACATGAATACGACGCAAGGCAGAGAGAATAGTCTCTGGGCTTTTGGGTACAATGCGCACTCCCCCAAGCTCTGTCTTATGCATTATAGTTGGGGAAACTATTTTTAGCACAGCCTTTTCGCCTGGCAAAGACATAATCCCCTCGGGTAAGGCCTTAACATTTTTAGGATGAAATAAATATTTAGGCGGAGTTTCTGCTCCACTAATGGTTATAAATTCATATACTTCATGTTCAAATAAGACATTTCGCCCATCAGCTTGTGCATGCTTAAAAAGAGCAGTAATACCAGCATAATTTATATTCAATTCCATAAAAATCCTTTTACATAAAACTCAATTTTTCTGTAGCAGCCCTAAATAAAACATCACAAAAAACCCAAAAAAAATTATTTTTTTGAGCATAAATCTGTATAGATGTTTTTATGTTTTTCTCCCCAATTATGCATGGCTTGTAAAATTTCTTTTAATGTATGCCCATATTCACTTAAACAATAATCAACCCGAGGAGGAACTTCAGCATAGGTGGTACGTATGATAATACCGTCTTTTTCAAGTTCTCGAAGTTGTAGTGTAAGCATTTTTTGAGTCACAGCAGGAATTTTCTTTTGTAACTCTCCAAAACGCTGAACCTCATGTTTCATTAGGATAAATAATATTATTGGCTTCCAGCGTCCACCAATAACGCTTAATGTTGCATTAACAGAGCAGCCCAATGGATGATATAACATATTTTTTTCATGCATATAAATTTTTTTCTAGGGTAACTTTTTTGTTACTAAATGTTAAAACTGTGCGTACTTGCATTTCACAAACAAAGAGCCTACACAAAAGTTATGCATTAGGCAAATATATAAGATTGCCATATTGCAAAGAAACAATTAACCATTTAATTAGGAATAAATTATGTTTACAAGAAGAAGTTTTTTAAAAAAATCTGCTTTAATTGCAGCTATAAGCACTATAACATTTCATAATACACCCCTTGTGGCTAAAGCTAATACCAAGAGTACCATGACAGCTATGGATGCTATCTTTACCCGTCGTAGTGTACGCTCTTATACTGAAGAGTTGGTAAGCCAAGAACAAATTGATATGTTACTAAAAGCAGCTATGCAGGCACCCAGTGCAGGTAACAACCAACCTTGGGAATTTTTGGTAGTAACAGATAAAGAAAAACTTTCAGAAATTACCAAGGTAAAAAAAGCCGTGGCTATGGCTAAAAATGCCCCCCTGGCCATTTTAACTTGCTACAATACAGAATATGAAAAACTAAAAGGTTTTGCAGTGCAAAGTGTGTGTTGCGCCTCACAAAATATATTACTCACAGCTCATGCTATGGGTCTTGGAGCTGTTTGGACAAGTGTTTATCCCAATGAAGACTTTGTGGCTGGATATCGTAAGGTATTTAATTTACCAGAAAATATTATACCAGTAGCATTTATTGTTATAGGACATCCCAAAAAACAACCTGAACCAAAAGATTACTTCAAACCAGAACGCATTCATACCAATGTATGGTAATAATATAAAGGAGAAAATATGCAAAATTCAAGAAGAAACTTCTTACAACTAAGTGCTCTTATGGCTGCTGGTGCAGCTATTAT
>CAYJDF010000104.1:0-8498 GCA_964368845.1 uncultured Desulfovibrionaceae bacterium | reverse complement strand
GGGGTAAGATGACGCTTGCCCATGTATAACTGAGGGCGTGTTTAGATTTTGTTTTTTATTGCCATTCCAAATGTTATATTAAAAAATATGTTTTAGAAGGAATTATTGCATATTCTGTTCCTCAGGACGCTGCAGACAAATGTAAAATTTTTTAGTTTAGCTGAAACTTAGAAAGCTAAAACGGTGTTTATGATTACATGTGCTACTCTTGCAATATTTTGCCTTCTTCTATGACTGGTACTCCATGAAATATACTTTGTGAAATTGAGCGATTTGCTAAAATTTTAGGATTGTCGCTTAGATAAGAAAATATATTGTTAAATAAATTAACATGGCTCATATAATAGCCTTGTCTTAGATCAAAATCGTCGCCATTAGGGAGGCGTATAGACAAATGCACTCTAAATGCGTCATCCATGACGTCTTCATAGTTTATGTTTTCCTCTTCTGCAGATTGCCTCATCTCTGTAACAGTTTGCCCTTTAAGCAATCCGCTAAATCTCCACGCTCCATGATCACCTATCATAACAATTATAGAATTAGGATCTTTTTTAATAATTTTGCTTACAATATTTTCAATTTCAGCATCCGCTCTTTTAACCCAGTTATGATAAATACCATTTGGTGCTACCCATTTATCACGATCCTTATAGCTATACTCATGATTTGGTGTATGAGTTGCCCCACCTTCAAAACATAGAAAAAATGGCTTTCCGCTCTGAAGGCCGTTCTCAAAAAAAACATCAAACTCTTGAATCAAAGTTCTTTTAGCTTCAATTTTAATTATACTTCCAAGTAATTGTAAAAAATAATATTGACTTTTCATGCTAAAGGTAAATAGTGGTCGGCTATTAACACTCCACCAGCTTGTATTGTAATTTGCCACATCAAGGTTTTGAAATTTTAATAATCCAGAATATTCAAATGGATTTGAATATATTATTTGAGTTAAATATCCGTTATTTTTTAAAATTTTTAGTAGGTTATTTTTCTCATTACCTGCCAGCAATTTTCGATACTCAAAACCCACATCAAGATGCCCATGAGTTTTTGCTCTAAATTCTCCCATGCTAAATAAATTTACGTAAGAAACTAAAGTTGATTGACCATCTGAATAAGTGTTTTCGTAAACTTTAAATTGACTTTTATGCAAAAAACTCTTCATTGGTTCTGTATCTATCCCATAAACAGAACTTAGCACTTCAAAATCATGATAGGACTCTAACCAAAATAGGTAAATATTAGGTTTTTTATTTAGTTTAACTTCTTTTGCAATACTTTCTTCTTGAGATGTTTGCAGATTAAGTAAGTAGTCTTCATAAGACAATGTTATAAGAGCAGCCCCAAGACGTAGTGATGAAATCACGAGAAAAAACACTAGTAAAACATTTAGATAGCGATATTTGTTGCAAAAAATAGCAAAGAGTAAAGAAGTGAATCCCCATATACCAAAGGCACTGAGAGGAATTTTATAGGAAGTAATAATTTCGTTTAAACAAAAAACCCATAAAATAAGAGAAAAAACACCTGAAAAAACAAAAAGATTAATTAAATTATGCAATGCTAAATAATTAGTAAATACTTTTTTATACACTGCAAGGCAAGAAATTAAAAGCGTAATAGTCCAGATAAATAGCAATATTGGCTTAATAGGTATTGGATTAATGATTGGTTCAAGTAGTAATCCTAGCAAAAGTGATATAATTCCTGAAAAAAGAAATACGCTTAAAACGGTGTATAGTTTGGGTAAGGTTTTTAATAGTGAAAGATGTAATTTTCCCCATAGCTCCCCCATAGCCCACAAAATGAAGGATACTAAAATGATGACCAATGTAGAAAATCCTATGGCTGAAAACGAAAACATATGGGCGTTATTGCTCCACATAAAAATATTGCTCAGCAGGTACGCTAAGGGTGCGATAATAGTTATCCTATTGAAAATCATATCCCAATTTTGAGATTTTTTAGAGTAAAACTGCCTAATTGTTTTGCTATTATATTGTGGAATGTCTGCATTAGCATGTTGTGTTTCAAAAAAGCTTCGTACTAAGTATATAACATTGTTACATGTCCAATATAAAACCAAGCCCGATGGTGCTTGATAGAGTAAAATAAGAAAAAGAAAAGCAAGGGCAATGCTTTGAATTTTTTCGCTCTTTGTACTATGTTTTGTATGAATATAAATGGTGGCAAGATTAATGACTGTCATTATAATGGGCAATGCATTTATATGTGTGTTGAAAATTGTAACTAAAGCATCTGCACTTGCGAGGTTTGTAAGGAATAGAAAAGTTATTTGATCAAAGGCTGTATAAGTGCTTAACAACTTATATGCAGCGATAAAAAATGGAATTTGTAAAAGTAGACCAAGGCTTGCGCGTAGAGCATAAATAGGATGATAATCATATTGGCGATATAATGTTTGCAGCATCATATATCTTTCTTGCCCTTTAAACACTTTATTAATCAAACTGACTTCATTTTGAATTACAGATTGCACAAATTTTTCATGAGCAGACATTTTTTCTGCAATACGCCTTAAGGGTATGGTTAAAAAATTAACACAGAGGCTTAAACATATAACAGAAAAACCATATGAATTAGTATATTCATATAAAAGTTCTAAAATCCATCCCATGCTCAATTCAATGGGAAAAATAAATAATGTATAAAGAAATTCCATTATATATACCCTAATATCGCTCTTTTATTTAAGTTGTCGTTTTATTGCTAATAATTGCTCTGCAATAATGCTACCTGATTTACCAAAATTGTATATACTTTTGTCTCTAAAATTTTGAATTCGTTGTGAAAACTCTTTATCGTTTGTGAGGTTTTGTACTATTTCACGAATATTTTTTATGTCATCCAAGGAGATTTTTTTACCAATGTTATTTAATACTTCAAATTCCCATGGCTTTTCCGCAATGTCATTGGCGTCATATGGCGAAAGGTCAGGTTCATAATCTAAGGTTAAGACAGGGCGTTCAAAGACAAAAGCAAAATCAAAAATGATGCTAGAATAGTCAGAAATTAATATATGTGCGTTGGAAAGCGAGGTAAAATTATCTGGATTGTCATCCCATTGCACATTAGTAAATGTTGAAGTTTTTTCTTTAAGATTGTTCATTAAACTTGCTTCAACAACAAAGCTTTGTGGATGTGGACGTATTGTAATACTATCTTGTGATTCTATTAGTGGCTTTAATAAATCCATACCGTAGAGAGTAAGCAAACCATTCTTTCCCCATGTTGGGGCCACAAGGATATTTTTTACTTTATCATTGTCATTAATTTGTATCTCCATACTTTCTTTTTTCGCCAAGAGTACGTCATAATATGGGCAGCCAGAATGTAATATTTTTTTAGGAATGATATTTCGTTGGGCTTCAAGAGCGTGGATTGCCTTTTCTTGATGCAGACCAGATGTGAAAACACTATCATAATAATCTAGGGCATAGCGGCGATATAGAGAAACTTGACCAGGGGCATGAACAATATGAGCATAGTGCTTAACCCCTTTTGATCGGCGCAACTGGTAAACATCAAGCCCAGGTGTTGTCATAATGCAAATATCAGCTTCAAGCATATTTAGCTCTGTAAAAGCTCTATTCCCCTTGCCTATGTAATGGTTTGTAATATTAGGGAGATTGGTTTTTAAACCTGGATCATTGTCATCAGAGCTTAAATAAGTACAAGATTCTCCTGCTTTATTTAAAGCTTCAATAATTGGTTGAAATACAGTCCAGTATTGACTACCTTCTGAATAAAAAACTAAATTTTGCGTGCTACGTAAGTATTTTTTACCAACTAAGCGGTAGAAAAAAGACTTAGAATTGTATATTAGCGATTTTACAAAAAATAAAGTCGTAGCAAATATGCTAACAATTATCGAAAGCAACAAACTTCCAGTTCCAGGGTCAATATAGGCATAAGCCGTATTTGGAACAGCAAATGAGAGGATTAAAGTTAAAAAAATCGAAAGTTTAATTGAAGGTTTCATGTTATTAATTTGCTTGTTATTTGTTAAAAATTATGTGGTATCTTTGATAACACAAAAACGAAACTACAAACGGCTGTAAAATTTAATATTTTAGTTGATTGCCATTAAATATAAAATACATATGTAACTCGAAATTATTTTTTTTTGCCATATAAAATAATTTCTCTTAGTACTCCAACGCTAATTGTGACCAGTAAAATATAACAGCATAGTGCTGATGCATTTCCTATATTACCTGAATCATATAAATTCATAACCATAACTGATGCTAGCATATTTTTTCCTGAAGAAAGAAATACAACGGCTGAAAGTGTAGTCATGGCATTTATAAAAAGATAATAAAAAATGTCAAATAGTGTTTCCTTACAGGAAGGTATAATAACTCTAAAAAAAGTGTAAAAATTTGAAACTCCCAAGGTTTGCCCTACAATCTCCAAATTATTATTCAGCTTTGTCAAACTATCTGCGCAGCTCAAATGTACAACGGTTGCAAAATACACTATTGTATTAATAACGAGCAATGCAAATGTTCCATATAATACACTAAAAATACTATCTGGTCTATTAAAGGCAAAAATATAGGCAAGGCCCAGCACCATGCCGGGGATACCCAGAGGAAATAGCAATAAAATTCTATAAAATTTCCTTAAGATTGAAAAAGCACTACTTCTTTCTGATAAATAGGCACCCAAAAAAAGGAAAGCGGTTCCAAAAGACGCAACGAGTATGGCTAAAAGAAAAGAATTGATTAAAGGCGTTAACCCAAAACCCAAGTCTTCAAATGCATAATTGATAGTGCTAAAGCTAAGATCGTAAGGCCAATATGCAACAAATGACGTAAAAACAACAATGCCTATAACCATAAGCAAGCATAAAATTATACTATATGACACAAAACCGCAAAAAATATCTCTAAAACCGCAAAATTTTCTTACCTTATGAGCGCTTACTGTATTTTGTGAAGATAGCCGCGCCTGAACTTTGCGTATCCATTTATCAAATAAAAATGTTAAAGCTGTGGGTATAAGTAAGAGTAAGCTTATTACAGACCCCATGCCAAAGTTTTGTTGCCCTAAAACTTGTGAATACATTTCTGTTGATAATACAGGAAAATTACCTCCTAATACTTTTGGAACTCCGAAGTCAGTTAAAGACAATGTAAATGAAACAAAGGTTGCACTAATAATGGAGTAGCGCGCATTTGGCAATGTTATGGTGAAAAAAATACGTAGTCTACTTGCACCAAGGCTTGCGGCTACATGGTATAGTTGAGAGTTAATGTTACGCAGCCCAGTTATCATGAGCAAGGTAGCATGGGGTATGATAAAAACAACCAAGCCTATTATTATACCAAGGAAACCATATAAATCATAATCACCCAAAAGAAATTTTAGGCAACCTTGATTTCCAAAAAGATAAACAAGGCCAATACTAGGCAATAGTGAAGGAGCAAAAAATGGTAACATAAACAACGCAGAAATTATTTTTTTTCCAAAAACGCGCGTATGTGTAATGGTGTAAGCAAGAATAAAAGCAAGAAATACGGTAATAATAGTTGCAGATATTGCCACGAGGAAAGAGTTTTTTAATGCTGTCAAAATACCTGGTGAATGAATATATGTGTAAAAACTAGAAAAGCCAATATACTCACCATGATTATTGTGTACACTTTGTTTTACAAGTTCGTATAGGGGGCGAATTAGTGTAGGGTACAAAAAAAGGAATAAAATCCCTAAGATGATATTTGGCTTTGCTTTGTGCCAAGTAAACATAGCTTTTAGTCCCAAATTTGCCAAGCTGTGCTTGGTAAAGTAACAGCAATGATTTGATTTAATGACCAAGTACTATCGCTACTTTGCATGCAATCAACATATAAATTTGTTTTTAAATCCTGTAAAATAACGCGAAGACGAATAGTATTTCCCAAGTAACGGATATCCTCAATACGACCAATGTATGTATGCTCAGATTGTAAATGGAATTCTGTTGCGACATTGATTATAACATCTTCATAGCGGATAGCAATTTGCTTATGATTTCTTGTATTAGGAAGAGTTATAAAATTCATGTTTCCAATAAATTCGGTAACAAATTTAGTAGATGGTTTTTGGTAGATCTCCTCAGGTGTACCAATTTGCTCAATATTCCCCTTGCTCATAAGGACAATACGATCTGAAATCATCAAAGCCTCTTGTTGGTCATGCGTTACCATGATTGTAGTTATACCAACTTGGCGTTGCAGGTTGCGTAACTCTTCGCCAAGGCGAATTCTAATTTTAGCATCAAGGGCAGATAAAGGTTCATCAAGCAAAAGTAGCTTAGGGGAAGGAGCAAGTGCTCTTGCAAGGGCTACTCTTTGTTGTTCCCCGCCTGATAATTCAAAAGGGTATTTTTTTTCATACTTATCTAAGCTTATCAATGAAAGTAATTCATGCACTCGCTCAAGTCTGTTTTTTGTATTCCACTTTTTTCCACGTAAGCCATATGCAATATTTTGTTCAACAGTAAGATTTGGAAATAAGGCATAATTTTGAAAAACCATGCCAAAATTTCTTTTTTCAGGAGGGAGGTTTGTGATGTTTTGCTTTTCAAGCAAAATAGAACCAGAATTAAGCTCCTCTATGCCTGCAATGCAATGGAGCATGGTACTTTTTCCACAACCAGATGGCCCTAAGCAGCAAAGCAACTCACCGTACTTAACCGAAAAATTTATTTCGTTAAGTACGGTTTGAGTATATCGTTTATTTAAATTAATAAGTTCTAGGTACTTATTTTGCAAAACGCTTTTTCCATTCTTCCAAAAGTTGCTCTCTGTTTTTGGCAGCCCAAGCAATTCTCTCGGAGCTTTTATCAGCATTTTTTATGATAAAATCTGTGCGTAGTATTGAACCTGAAAACTCGTTTGCAAGTGCCACAATTTCGTCAGATGTTAATAAATCCATTATTTTTTTTGCTGTTTCTTCATTGGGTGAATTCTTAACAATTGCAGCGGATTCAACCTCTAAGACAACACCGTCTGATGGAATAACGGCTTGTAAGTGCTTTACTTTTTTGCTCATGTCTTGAGCATAAGCACTCAAGGTTAAACCAATAACAGCTTCGCCTTGAGCTGCCATAGTGGCAGGAGCTGAACCTGAATGAACTAGAAACTTGGTGTTTTTCATAAGTTTTTCGGCATATTCCCAACCTTTTTCTTCACCAAACAATTGAATCCATGTAGTTAGATTTGTGTAACCTGTACCAGATGAAGCAGGAGCTGGCATTGCAATAAGGTCCTTATATTCAGGTTTGATGAGGTCTTGCCACGTACTTGGCATGGCAAGGTTGCGTTTTTTAAGTTCAATTGTGTTAACGCTAAAGGCAGAACCCCACGCAAAAAGACCAACCCAAATTGGTGGAGTGCTTGCGTCATACATTACAGGAGATAGTTTATCTAAATTTTTAGGAGCATAGGGAGTTAATAAACCACGCTCATGCAAGAGAAGCAATGAACTTGCACCTACACCAAAAACAAGATCAGCTTGGGGGGCTTTTGCTTCTGCTAAAAGTCTTGCAGTAATAACACCAGTAGATTCACGGATCCAATTAATTTCGCAATCTGGCAATGCTTTTTGAATAATTTTTTGATATTTTGGCAGTCTTTCTACTTCAACGGCTGTATAAATGGTAATTGTTTCTTTGGCGTGTACGCCTGTTGTGAGTAAAAATAAAAACATAAAGCTAAAAAAAAATTTTTTCATCCTAATCCATCCTAAATTCTTTTTTAATGGTTTCAAAAAGACTTCTGGCGACATTATCTGTGCCTTGAAGTTTATCCTTATTGATATTTATTGCAACTAGCACATCAAGCACTCTTGCACGTAGTTCAGAACTACTTATTCCTTCCGTTTTTGGAAATAAAATCAATCTTTCTTTGGGAATTACATTTGGGTTATCATCACCGTGTACTAATAAATCAAGGTTGTGTTTGTCAAGATACGTTTCATCAAATAGCTTATCACATGGAATTACTTCATCAACATATTTTATAGATTCCAAAATTTCTTTGCGTTCAGTATAGCGCAATTCAGGAGTATAGCCTTTTAAGCTTTCGACAAAATCATCTGTAGACAAAGCTACAACAACAGAACCAAGTTTTGCTGCTTTTTTTAGCAAGCGAATGTGACCATGGTGCAATAGGGTAGCTGACATATCAACGCATATTCGCTTTTTCAATGATTCCTCCGTTTCAACAAAAAACTTTTTTAATTGTCTTGTTTGGCATGGGTGAGAGTTTTGTGGTTATTCACGTATAATTAAAATACACTCTCTTGTTTTTTTAGTCAAGCTTCAATGCTCTTGAATCATTGTAAATTCGCGGTATTGATTCGATTTGTATATAGGAACTTTGCATTCTTAATTTTTATCTAAAATTTTAACGTTTGTTTAATCATAAAAATCTATAACTAATTTTAGAAACGATCTTCGAGCTTATAAATGTAGCTTGTTATTTTTG
>CAYJDF010000103.1:0-8597 GCA_964368845.1 uncultured Desulfovibrionaceae bacterium | reverse complement strand
AAGTGCTGTTCTGCATCATCATAATTACCCATATCCATCAAAACACGAGCAGCATTAAAGTGGGCATGATCATCTGTTGGAGATAGGTTTAGGGTACGCTTGCAAAAGGCAAGGGCTTCTTCTAGATGTTTGCCCTTACGTAGTTGCATACCAAAATCTGCGAACATATGTTTATGCTCTGGTACAATACCTTCTTCTACTTGAGATAAATTATTTAGAGCTAACATGGCAGATTCACGTGCAGAATCTCGGCGCATGCGTACCAATGCCTTTCTAAACTGCTCACGCATGGTGCTTTCAATATTCTCTGGATTTAAGATGTCTTCCAGAGTAGTTTTGGGTGCAGCGCCTCTACGTGCTGATGGGACTTGCTTCATGTCCGGTTCATGTGTGAACATGGACTTAAAACTCATACCATCAATAGTTCTTAATAAATCTACAGGATTAAATGCACGATCTAGTTTTTGTACGCTGTAGAGGTTGTTCTTGGTCCACGCGAAATAATAAATCTTAGCACCACTTGGTGATAGGCGAGAGTAGACTCCAAGAAACTTTTTATCCATATCAGCTCCAGAACAATACAGCATAACCATGTATTATATCAACTTTTTTGATTATATGCTTGCTGCTATGTATATGATAATTTGTTTTGTCTATTGGCGTCAAGCATCTTTTTTGTTACAAAATTTATGTATGATGTAAACTTTGATGTTCTGTATTTTAATATTTTTGTCATTTAAAGTTTGTGTAGGATACATTTTGGCTACTACCAAGTAAGTATACTTGCTTAGTCGACACTCTAAAAGTGTTTTGTCATTAATCTGCACCAAACCTATATTATATAAGAGATTGGTGCAGTAAGGTATTTAAGGGTTATAATATTTCAATAAATATGAGCAGGCAATATTTACTGAATTTCTTGTAGTTTGATGAGAGCATCATCAAAGTTGCGCTGATTTTCTAAATCATTTTGAAAGTCAGTTTCATATGCTGCGGTAAATCGGCGGATGGCTGGAGTTTGGCTTGTGGCTTGATATAACCAAAAAGCTTCCTCTTTTAGGGCCTTAGCAATGGGTAAGTCAATTGATGCATAAACAGCTTGTTTGCACGCATTAATTGAATCAGCTGGAAAGCAGGCAATTCGTTCTGCAAGTTCTTGTACATATGGTCCAATAATGTCTGGATCAAGAGCTTTGTTTACTGTGCCATAGCGCTCAGCAGTATCAGCATCAAAATCACGACCACTTAAAATAATTTCTAAGGCACGCCCAAGTCCGGCTTGACGGGCCATACGTGATGCACCACCACCGCAAGGTAAAATACCCATTCCTACTTCCATTTGCATAAATATAGCTTTACCTCGAGCTGCAAAGCGCATATCGCAGGCTAGGGCAAATTCATGTCCACCACCTCTGGCAAAACCTTCAATTTTTGCAATGGTTGCCTGGGGTAGCTTTGCAATTCGCTCTAAGCTTTCTTGTAAGTAAAGCAATTTAACCTCGTTACGTGTAACTGGCAAGGTCGACATGTCTTTCAAAAAAGTTATATCTGCATGGGCTACAAATATTTCTGGATTAGCTGACTGAAATACCACCACCTTAGTAGATTTATCTTGCTCAAGCCCTTGAGCTAAAACATTTAAATCATCTAGCATTGCTATGCCTTGAATATTTACTGGTGGGTAGTCAAATGTTACCCAGGCCACACCTTTATTAAATTCAACCGAAAATGTAGTATATTTTTTATTCATTATTATTCTCCATAAAATTTATTGAACTGCTTACAAAAGATTTTAAGTGCAATGCTCTTGTAAATTTGAGTTCGTCATAAATGTAGTATATGTCCATGGGGTTATCAACAAAAAAATTTTATATATTTAAGTATTTATGTGCAAAATAAGCTGTATTTAGCAAATGTTTTGGGTTAAATTTTTAAAACAAAAAACCCCAGCAAAAGCCAGGGTTTTTGTTTCTATGGACAAAAAAGATTTATTTCAAAAATTCAGCAAAGTATTTAATGGTTTTTTGAAGTCCTTCTTGCAAAGCGACCTTAGGTTCCCAACCAAGTTCTTTGTTGGCTAGGCTAATGTCTGGTTGGCGTTGTTTTGGGTCATCGGCTGGTAGTGGCACATTGATAATCTTTGACTTACTTCCGGTTATTTCAATGACTTGTGCTGCAAGGTCGCCAATGGTGAACTCTCCAGGATTACCCATATTCATAGGGCCTACAAATTCCACAGGAGATGCCATGAATCGTATCATAAGTTCAACTAAATCATCAATATAACAAAATGAACGTGTTTGCGAACCATCACCATAAATGGTTATATCCTTACCTTGTAAGGCTTGCATAATAAAGTTTGAAACAACACGTCCGTCATTGGGATGCATACGTGGTCCGTAAGTATTAAATAATCTACCTACTTTAATTGGTAAATTATGTTGACGATGATAGGAAAAAAATAAAGATTCAGCACAACGTTTACCTTCATCATAGCAAGACCGCGTACCAATGGGATTTACATTACCCCAATAATTTTCAGTTTGTGGGTGAACGTCTGGATCTCCATAAACTTCTGAAGTGGAAGCTTGAAAAATTCGTGCTTGTAAACGTTTAGCAAGTCCAAGGGTATTGATGGCCCCATGTACACATGTTTTAATGGTTTGTACAGGGTCATGCTGGTAATGGATGGGGGAAGCTGGGCATGCTAGGTTATATATTTCATCAACTTCCACATATAGCGGGAAGGTAATATCATGGCGCATAAGCTCAAAGCATTTATGGTCAAGTAGGTGCTCTACGTTTTGGCGTGCGCTTGTAAAGAAGTTATCTGCACAGACCACTTCATGTCCATCATTTAACAGACGTTCGCAAAGGTGTGAACCAACAAAACCAGCCCCACCAGTGACAAGAATGCGTTTGCGTAAATGCATATACTCTCCTTATTTATAGATTAAGTATATTACTTTGCTATGGCCTTGGCAAAGGCTGGGCCAGCGTTTAATATAGTTTGTTCATCAACACAAAAAGCTAGACGAAAATGTCCAGCACAGCCAAAACCAGAACCTGGTACAGCTAAAACATTATTCTCAAGTAAAGTATTTACAAAACTCACATCATCTCCGCCAGGAGCCTTGGGGAAGAAGTAAAAAGCACCCTTGGGCATTTGAAATTCATATCCAGCTTCTTGCAACACTTTTGCCATGGCATTGCGTCTAGCAGCATAAATATTTACATCCACCTGAGAACCGAGAGCTGCAGCCATAAGATGTTGTCCAACTACTGGAGGATTTACATAACCCAAAATACGATTTGTCAATAAAAGTGCACCCATAAGGAGGTTATTTTCTTCTAGCAGGGGAGAAATAATAACATATCCTAGACGCTCACCGGGTAAAGATAAGTTTTTAGAAAAAGAGCTAACTACCACAGCGTGCTCATAAAGTGGTAAAACAGAGGGTATTTCTACATCGTCAAAGGCAAGGAAACGATAAGGTTCATCTGCTACTAACCATATAGGTTTATTAAATTTTTCAGAGCAACGCTTGAGTATGTCAATAATGTCTTGTACTTCTTTTTTGGAGTAAACAACGCCTGTTGGATTGTTGGGCGAGTTAATAATTAAAACACGAGTTTTTTCGGTAATAGCAGCCTCTAAGGCTTCAAGATCTGGAGCAAATGTGCTTGGCATAGTGGGCACAGCTTTAAACGAGGCATTGTGATTTTCGGCATAAAAACCATACTCTACAAAATAGGGTGCAAATGCAAGCACTTCTTCGTCCATATCTAAAACAGCACGGAAGAAAGCATTAAGCCCACCAGCTGCACCACAACTTAGCATTACGTGATCAGCTGACAATGCAACACCTTGCTCAATGCTTAGATATTCAGCAAGTTTTTCCCTAGCCCATGGATAACCACCATTGGACATATAGCCAAATGAAAATGGTTCATGAGCATGCTCACTTAGGGCTTTTAAGCCATTAGCAACAGTAGGTGGAGGGGGCAAATCTGGATTGCCAAGGCTAAAGTCATATACATTTTCAGCACCATAACGTGCTTTAAGTTGTGCTCCTGCCTCAAACATGCGTCTTATCCATGAAGAGTTTTCCATGTATCCAGCAACGCGTTTTGATAAAATGGACATATTCACTCCTTTTTGCAAATACTAACAAATTATTTTGCGTCTTTTGTGCTATAAAGTCAAGCCTAGCTATTGAGATTAAGGTAGTTGCCATTAGTAACGGGATGGTTTATCTTCCCTAGAGTGTATGAGTAATTTTATGGAGGAAATTATGCGTCTTTTGCTACTTTCTGTTATGGGTGTATTTTTTTTAGTTGGTTGCGCTGGAACTCAAGAAAATGTCAGTGACATGGATGTATATGCTGAAATTAGTGAGGTACACCGCTGCTCACGCATTTCACCTGAGATAGAAATATCTGATTATCCAGAAGATACTGTAAGTTTTGATGTAAGCCTACAAGATAGGGCAGACCTTAGTCGCATTCATGGTGGTGGGAGCTGGAAAAATGATGGTAGTGGTATTATTCCCGAAGGTGCTCTTACTCGCCACTATTTAGGGGCATGTCCTCCTGAAGATGACGACAGCCGCTCTTATCAGTTTGTGGTAAAGGCTATGAGTGCAAGTGGTTTAGTCCTTGATGAAAATAAATACGTATTTGAACAAGATTAATGAATAACCTTGGATAAATGATGCAACCAGCATTTTTTTGGGGGCACAATGTGCGAGATGCCTTGTGTCTCTTTTTTTGTAGGGCAGGTGTTGCCGGACTAGCCCCAGTAGCTCCTGGGACATGGGGATCACTACTGGCAACGATTTTTGCACCTATTTATTTTATACCATTACCCTTTATGGGGCGAGTATTTGTTTTATTGGGCATATTTTTATTGGGGGCTGTGGCTTCAAGCCATGCCGAAAAATTACTTGCCTGCAAGGATGCATCACAAATAGTGATTGATGAGGTTTTGGGGCTTTGGCTAGTTTTTTTGCCTTTTGCTACCATAAATGTAAGTATGTTGATAGCAGGCTTTGTGTTGTTCCGTCTATTCGATATAATAAAACCATGGCCCATACGCAAAGCTGAACATTGCATGCGCGACGGCTATGGCATCATGATTGATGACGTCATAGCAGGCATTATGGCCATGTTTTGTCTGTGGATAATCTATTAAGATTATTTCATGCGATACGTAATACGTCCGCGGGTTAGGTCATAGGGAGATAGCTCAACCTTAACCTTATCACCTGGTAAAATACGAATATAAAATTTGCGCATTTTACCAGAAATATGAGCTAAAACTGTATGCCCATTTTCTAATTCAACACGAAACATGGCGTTGGGTAAGGCTTCTTGCACCACGCCGTCAACTTCAATGGCACCTTCTTTTGCCATAAAACCTCCTAAATTGAGCTATAACTGCGAACAATGTGGCACTGTCACAAATAAACTCTATATTGTCAATTAAATAGTCAATACTTGAAAAAATAGTATAATAATAATGAAGTCTATTTTTTCTTTCTTTTGGTTTTTATCTTTTTATTATCGGCTGTTATTATAGGGTCGCGCCATAAAAGCCAAAGCCCAATGGCCATAAGCGGAAGTGACAGTATTTGTCCCATGGTTAACCAGTTAAAGGCTAAGTAGCCAAGATGTGCGTCTGGAGTGCGTACAAATTCCACCAAGAAGCGAGCCATGCCATAAACTAGGGCAAACAGACCAGATACTCTACCCATATGTCGTGGTTTTGTTGAGTAAATCCAAACTACTGTAAAAAGAATTATACCCTCAAGAGTTGCTTCATAGAGTTGCGAAGGATGTCTTGGCAATGGCCCAGCATGCGGAAATACCATACCCCATGGCATATTTGTTACGTTACCCCATAGTTCACCATTGATAAAATTACCTATGCGTCCAAAAAATATGCCTGGTGCCACCAATGGGGCTACAAAGTCTGTTACTTCCCAAAAGGTGCGTTTGTTGCGTTTAGCATAGACAAAAATAGCCGCCAATACTCCTAATAAACCACCGTGAAAGGACATTCCTCCATTCCAAATACTTATTATTTCAAGTGGGTTATTTAAGTAGCTAGCCAAATCATAAAAAAGTACAAAACCAAGTCGACCTCCTAATATGACCCCAAGCATACCCATGGTAATTAAATCGTCAAATCCACTTGTAGTCCATGGTTTATGATTAGGGTGAGCATGGGTGTTGGATAGTTTGACACGGTATCTACCAAGAGCCCAAGCTGTTGCAAAAGCTAAAAGATACATGATGCCATACCAACGAAGCTCTAACATACCTATGCGAATAGCTATAGGATCAATAGAGGGAAATGTTAACATATTATCCTTTTATTTAAATTCTTGACCATAAGTATAGTCAGAAGCACAAAATATTCCGCTTTTGCCACCACTTTTATATACTAAACGTATGTCACGAATTACAATATCTTTTTGCACGGCTTTGCACATATCATATACCGTTGCGGCAGCCATTTGCGCACCCACAAGAGCCTCCATTTCCACACCGGTAGGTCCGGTAGTGCGGGCCTCTGCCTCAAGCTCAAGACCATACTCACGCGTAGCAAAACGTATGTCCACATAGGCTAGAGGTAATGGATGACAAAGGGGAATTAAATCTGCCGTTCGCTTGGCAGCTAAAATACCAGCCAGTTTAGCCGTGGTTAAAACATCTCCTTTAGGTAAAGCCGTTTTACGTAAAAGTTCTAAAGTATCAGGAGCTAAATCAATGCAACCTCTTACAATGGCTATGCGTTGTGTATCATTCTTATGGCTTACATCTACCATAGTTACAGAGCCATCTTGCTTTAGATGTGAAAATTGATTATTCATTATAACCTCTTGTGTTTAGTATGTGCCTAAAAGCCATTGCCACCATGTGGGTGATGTTGGTGGTACTGGCTTTTGCCATTTAGAGTCCTTACCAGAGCCACCAAATAATAAACGCACAGCAGTCCAATTTTCTTGCTGTCGTTTAGCAAGCAGTATGAAGGGTGGTTCACCATCATTTCTAAGTTGCATAATTGATTGCACAAAGGGTAACATAGTGCCAAAGCGCAAGTCAGAAATGAAATACTCGCTGCCATCTTCAAGTTTACGTACTTCTTCTATGGGCATAAGGCAAAAATCTAAATAAGCCTTAGCTCTTTTGCTACTTTGTCTTAGGCTATCAGCTATACTTTGTTCTAAAGCAGGGTAACTTAGCACTGGAGTACGTGGATGACCCAGAGCATCTAACCCTTGATGGTGTACACTATTTTGTGTTGCAGGAAAAAAGTAATTTAGCCTACTTTTTGCGACAATGGTGTCAGGTTTTAATAATTGTTCTGGAACAATTGTAGGGCTGTATGGAGTTTTGTCTTCATATATAAGTCGCCAATAAAATGGAGCAAAGGCATCTGGAAGCACTGCTATATTATTAATATCATGATGCTTAAGCCTTTCAATTGCGGTTTGCTCATGCCACATGCGTAAACCAACACAGGCAGAAGGATATATAAAAATCCACATAAGACAAATGATTGCAACTTTTTTATGTTTAAAACCATATACAACAGCTAAAATCATGGGAATAAGTAAGAGAAAATCTAATATAAAGATACCACTTAAGCGCACACGATAATCAGAAAATGGTAAGAAAATCATAGTGCCATATGTAGTCACAATATCAAGCCAAATATGCAAAAGTAATAGTAATCCCACAAATATACATGTTTTAGTATAGGACCAAGCACCAGCTGTTTTAGCGCGCCAATAAGGGGACAATAGCAACGCAATTAAAGGAGCCATAATAGGAATAGCAAAAATAGAATGTGTAATGCCACGATGCAAAAGTAAAAAGTCAATGGGAGCAGGAGAAAATATAACGTCAATGTCAGGAAAAGCAGCAACCATGGCTGCTAAAGGAACAAAATACCGCGTTTGAGGCTTATGCGTAAGAGATAAGGCTAGTATAGCTCCGCTGGCAACATGACTTATAGGATCCATAACTTAATCTTTGTAGTTAGACGCTTAGCAAAATTTATTGCCTAAATGGATTTGCTTCGCGTGGTTGTAAATTATTGTAATCATTGGGTGGTGCACTACCAGCTGTAACTCTACGTAAATAGTTATCATAATTATACTGACGAGTTGCCATAAGCTCTGGCTGATTAAGAATATATAATGTCTCGTCAATATTCTTGCCACTTAATGGGTAACGCAAGTGATTTGGGTCATCAACGGCATAGGAAAGACCAGTGACCTTAGCACGTTCAACGTCCTCACCCACAATTTTTGGCCCACCACATCCACCTAAACATAAGCATAATAAAATGATATATGTAAATACGTGCATATACACTCTCAATGTAAATTGAAAAAATTTACTTCATTTAAAAGCTATAAATAACGCTCAAATACACTATACATCATAGCCTAGCGACAGGCAATGCACAAATTTATGATTTTTTTCTTGACGAACGCATCTATTTCTAATAGATATTTCGGCGTTGCAGGCTCTTGTAGCTCAGTCGGTAGAGTGCATCCTTGGTAAGGATGAGGTCACCGGTT
>CAYJDF010000102.1:0-8611 GCA_964368845.1 uncultured Desulfovibrionaceae bacterium | reverse complement strand
TAAGCAAGGGCGTTTTCGTAAAAACCTTTTGGGTAAGCGTGTGGATTACTCCGGTCGCTCTGTTTTTGTGGCGGGCCCATACCTTAAACTGCATCAATGCGGCCTACCTAAGAAGATGGCCTTAGAATTATTCAAACCCTTTATATATTCAGAGCTTGAAAAAAGAGGTTATGCCTCAACCATTAAAAGTGCCAAGAAGATGGTTGAGCGTGAAGACTTGGTAGTGTGGGATATCTTATCAGAAGTGGTGCGCGAATACCCCATCTTGCTAAACCGTGCTCCTACTCTGCACCGTCTTGGTATTCAAGCATTTGAACCACTACTAGTGGAAGGTAAGGCTATTCGCCTACACCCACTTGTATGTTCTGCCTATAATGCTGACTTTGACGGTGACCAAATGGCAGTGCATATCCCCCTATCCATTGAGGCCCAAATTGAATGCCGCGTGCTTATGATGAGCACCAATAATATCCTATCTCCAGCTAACGGTACTCCGGTTATTGTACCATCACAAGATATTGTGCTTGGTCTATATTATATGACCGTTGAGCGTTCTTTTGAGCAAGGCGAAGGCATGATTTTCTGCGCTCCATGGGAAGTTATTGCGGCCTATGATGCTGGGCAAGTATCCTTACATGCACGCATCAAGGTGCGTATTGATGATAAGGATTATGATACCACACCTGGACGTATATTAGTGCGCGAAATTTTGCCATCTAGCTTGCCATTTGACTTGGTAAATGATGTACTTACCAAGAAAAATATTGCCAAGTTAGTTGGTTGCTCATATCGCGATGCTGGTATTAAATCCACTGTTATTCTTTGCGATAAGCTAAAAGACCTTGGTTATGAATATGCTACCAGAGCTGGTGTAACCATTGGTGTGAAAGACTTAACCATTCCAGAAGCTAAGAAAAATATACTAAAAGCTGCCCATAACGAAGTTGATGGCATTGAAAGCCAATACCGTGATGGTATCATTACTAGAACAGAAAAATATAATAAAGTCGTTGATGTATGGACTAAAGCAACACAAGATATTTCCTCAGAAATGACTAAGGATATATCTTATGATATTGTTACAGACCCAAAAACTGGCAAGTCTGAAAAAAATCAAAGCTTTAACCCTATATTTATGATGTCTAACTCTGGTGCTCGTGGTAACCAAGACCAAATGCGTCAGCTTGCTGGTATGCGCGGACTTATGGCCAAGCCTTCTGGTGAAATTATTGAAACACCAATTACATCTAGCTTCCGCGAAGGTTTATCAGTGTTGCAATACTTTACCTCCACCCACGGTGCTCGTAAGGGTCTTGCTGATACAGCCTTAAAAACTGCTAACTCTGGTTATCTAACCCGCCGCTTGGTTGACGTTGTACAAGACGTTATCGTAGCTGAGCGCGACTGCGGCACTGTTGATGGTGTTGAACTAACCCATGTTCGCGATGGTGGTGACATTAAAAGTCCACTATCTGATAGAGCTCTTGGGCGTGTACTGCTCTACCCAGTGGAAGACCCAGACAATGCAGGCGAAATTTTACTAGGCGAAAATGCACTTATTGATGAAGAAGCAGCAGAGCTTCTAACCCAAAAAGGTATTAATTCCATTACAGTTCGTTCTGCCTTAACATGCCAATCAGAACGCGGTATCTGCTCCCTATGCTATGGGCGCGACTTAGCCCGTGGTCATTTGGTCAATATTGGTGAAACTGTTGGTATTATTGCCGCACAATCCATTGGTGAACCAGGAACACAGCTTACCATGCGTACCTTCCACATTGGTGGTACTGCATCAAGTACCATTGAAAAGAGCACCTATGAAGCTCAAAACAATGGTCGTGTAGCTCTAACTCGCGTGCGTTCTGTACCCAATAGAGATGGTAAATCATTGGTTCTTGGTAAAAGTGGACAGCTTACTATTGTTGACGCCCAAGGCCGCGAGCGCGAAAAATACTTCCTGCCCAATGGTGCACAAATCCACGTTAAAGACGGTGACGAAGTTACCAAGGGTACTAAGCTTGCTGATTGGGATCCATTTAACGAGCCATTCATCGCTGAAGTTGGTGGTCTTATTAAGTTCACTGATATTGTCGATGGTAAGACCGTACAAGAAAAAGTGGACGACATTACCCGTCAGGCCACCCAAACCATTATGGAATACCGTACAACTAACTTTAAACCCACCATCTCTGTATGCGATGAAAAGGGCAATGTGAAGTTGCGCGGTGAACATAGCAATGCTGCCAATTACAGCTTGCCTGTGGGCTCCATTATCATGGTGCGTGATGGTGCGCAAATTGAAGCCGGGGACGTTATAGCCCGTAAGCCGCGTGAAACATCAAAAACCAAGGATATCGTTGGTGGTTTGCCACGCGTTGCAGAGCTATTTGAAGTTCGTAAACCAAAAGACATGGCCGTTGTTTCTGAAATTTCAGGAACAGTTGCTTATGCTGGTGAAGCTAAGGGTAAGCGCAAACTTATCGTTACCCCCGATGTAGGTGAACTTAAAGAATATCTCGTACCAAAGGGTAAGCACATTACCGCCGCCGATGGCGACTTTGTGGAAGCAGGCGATAGCCTAACCGAGGGTTACCCAGAATTGCATGATATTTTGCGTACCCGTGGTGAAAAATATCTTGCACGCTACCTTGTGGACGAAATTCAAGAAGTTTACCGTTTCCAAGGTGTTGGTATTGACGATAAGCATATCGAAGTCATTGTACGCCAAATGCTTAAAAAGGTTTCCATTACCGACGCTGGCGGCACAAGCTTCCTTGTGGGTGAACAAGTAGATAAGAATGAATTTAAGGTAGAAAACCAAAAAGCTGTGAAAGAGGGACGAACACCAGCAACTGCTGAGCCATTAGTTCTAGGTATCACTCAAGCATCGCTTACTACTTCATCGTTTATTTCGGCAGCTTCATTCCAAGAAACCACCAAGGTACTTACCGAAGCAGCCCTTAAAGGCAAGCAAGACTACCTACGTGGCTTAAAAGAAAATGTAATTGTTGGTCGTTTAATTCCTGCTGGTACTGGCTATCGTGAATATGTACACGGTGATATTGATGTGCCAGAGCAAAAAGAACGCCCCAATAAATTTCTAGAGGAACTAGAAGAAAATCCATTACTTGTGGATATTCCAACCGATTAATATATGAGGGGAAAGCTTCAAAGGCTTTCCCCTTTTTTCAAAAAAATTTCATGTTCAAGTCCACAATGTCAAAATCACATAATGTAGGTGCTGTGCTCTTAACTGGTGGTCTTTCTTCACGCATGGGTAAGGACAAAGCAAGCTTGCACCCATATGGAGAATGCAAGCCCAATCTACTAAATCGTACTCATGGCATCCTTAGCAATTACTTTAATCAAATATGGGTATCTTGCGCCAAGGGCAAGGCCAGAGAAGGTTATAATTGCATTTTTGATACATATAAAGAAATTGGCCCTATAGCAGGCATTTATGCCGGCTTAAATATGGCCAAAGAAGCTGGGCTTGAGGCTATTCTTGTCTTACCTTGCGACCTCCCACTATTGGATGGACAGATTATAGAACTCCTACTTAAAGCGCGAACAAATCATATGGAAGCAAGTGGATGTAATTTAATGACTACATTCTTACATGAACAAACGGGGAATATTGAAGCCCTAGTATCTATTTACGAGGTAAATGCCCTACCTCTTTTTGCTAAAGCCATAACTGAGGGCATTGGGGCTCCACGCCTTGTTGTCCTTGAAGATAAACGCACTACCATACCATTCACCCCTGAGGTTGCCCAAGCTCTCTACAATCTTAATACTGCTAAAGAGTATGAAGAATTTACAAAAAAGTACAATTTTAGAGATTAGGCACGTGATTCCGATTTAAATAGTAAAGTTTTAAAACCACCCTTTGTTTTAAGAATGTGCAATGTTGGAAAAGAGTTTGAAGTGAGCGTGATTTTCTGAAAAAGACGGTGAATGTCTTTTTCAGCATCAACTAATTAGTCAAAATAGCTCGCTTATAATGCGGTATTAATAACTTGGCAGCCTTTTCCCAGCTAAAAAGTTTTCGAGCAGTGGCCCTACCTTGCGTACCCATGTTTTTGGCAAGGTCAGGGTGAGTCATAAGAATTTGTAAATATTTTGCTATTTCATCAGCATCACCTGTCTTGGTCAAAAAACAATCATGCCCATGGTGTAGACTAGAAGCCACATTGGTATCGGGCAAGATAACCGGACGACCACTTGCTAGGAAAAAAGGTATCTTTGAAGGAAAACGATAATTATCAAAATCCCCTGGCCGTCCGGGCTGCACCAATATATCGGCAATAGCCATAAGCCTTGGCAATTCACTTGCAGTTAAATCTTCTACATACATTACATTCTTTTTGTAATTATCTAATATTTCAGAGTTATACTCCATATACTCAATGCCAGACCGTACAAGTTTTACGCTAAAACCCTGCTTATTTAGATTCTCAATGGCATTAAGTAACTCTAAAAAGTGCACAACATTAAAATCATGTACAGCCCCAGGGTAAAACAGCATATAGGTATCATCATTCACTTCAAAGGCATTACGTAAAGCTATATTTCGTTCAAGGGGAATATTAAAAAAATCTTCTTCACAAGCGGGCCAAAAAGTCATTCTTGGTACATGTTGGGGTACAAATTCCTCTAAGTCTTTAATAATACAAGTAACCCCACATGAGCGCAACATAAATCTTTCAAATTGCAAAGGATGAGTATTTAAGAATTTTTCAAATACTTGAGGATTGTTTTCAGCATATGTCTTTTGCTCTGCCAAGTTAAAAATATTGATAGATTGCCCTGTCATAAGCACTTCATTATCTTCCAAGTGCACAAGATATGGTAATTTTATACGTCTTCTCAACAATTCCGTGGGAACACGTACAGGTTCACGCGTGGTCCAAACATGCAAAACCGCATCCTTAAAATATTCTAGGTCCAATTCCAACATTTGTCTGAAGTCAAAAATTTCATAATTTACCTTACCAAAGTAATCATGTGCGCCTTTGGTATTGGGTAAAAATACAGTGCACTTATGCCCTAACTCTACCAATGTTTTAGCCAAAAAATGAATATGCACTCCACTACAACCAGAATAAGGGCCATAATTTAAAAACATTATTTTGAGTTGCTCTGACATAATTATTCCTAAAATTTAAAGTTTGCGCTTCTAACTGAATACACTATGCCTAGTATATTGACAAGGTGAACCATTGAGTATAATATATTGTATACAAAACACTATTATCACTACCATCAAATATAAATTTTTTTCACATTTTTAGGATATATAATGCAATATTGGTTATTTAAAAGTGAGCCGCATTGCTTTTCATGGCAAGACTTACAAAATGCCACCCAGCAAACCAGCCCTTGGGATGGTGTGCGCAATTATCAAGCCAGAAACTTTATGCGCTCTATGAAATTAGGTGACAAAGGCTTTTTCTACCATAGTGGAAAAAACCCTGAAATAACAGGTGTTGTTGAAATTGTTCGTGAGGCATACCCTGACCATACTGCTTGGGAAGAAGACAATGACCACTTTGACCCGCGCTCAACAATGGACAAACCCTTATGGTTTATGGTGGATGTACGTTTTGTACAAAGTTTCAATCCACCCATCTTGCGCGCAGACTTACGTCTTGAGCCAGAACTAGCCCATATGGAACTTATGAAGAAGGGAAGTCGTTTGTCTGTTCAACCAGTTACGACAGAAGCCTTTAATCATATACTAGAAATAGCAACTAAATAACCATACTATTGACGATTACTACATATTGTAGTACAATTAAAAAGTTATTTTATGTACATATAACATGCTAGCATGTATGATATTTTTAAATTTGAAATTGGAGGACTAAATGTCGAGTAAAAACCTTTGTAAAGATTTTGAAAGTCTACTTGGCAAGGAAAATGTTTTTAGCTCTGAAGCTGATCGCCAAAGCTATGCTTATGACTCTGCTGTACTACAGCAAGTTATTCCATCGCTTGTTTTGCGCCCCACCAACACAGAGCAACTTGGTCTTTGTGTAAAAAAGCTCTATGATAATGGCATAGCCATGACTGTGCGTGGTGCTGGAACTAATCTTTCTGGTGGTACAATTCCGGATAGTTCTGAAAGTGTTGTTATCCTAACCAATGCCTTAACCAAAATTCTTGAAATAAATTGTGAAGACCTTTATGCCGTTGTTGAACCAGGTGTAGTTACAGCACAATTTGCAGCAGAAGTTGCCAAGGCTGGCCTTTTTTATCCTCCTGATCCTGGTTCTCAAGCTGTTTCAACTCTTGGTGGCAATATTGCCGAAAATGCTGGTGGTTTACGCGGCCTTAAATATGGCGTAACAAAAGATTACCTCATGGGTGTTGAATTTTTTGATGCCACTGGCGAAATAGTAAAAACAGGTTCTCGTACCGTAAAATGTGTTACGGGTTATAACTTAGCGGGCATGATGATTCAATCTGAAGGTACCTTGGGTGTTGTGAGTCAAGCTATCTTTAAGCTTGTACCACCACCAAAGGCTAGTAAAGCCCTTATGGCTGTATTTGATAAAATGCAAGATGCAGCTGAAGCTGTTGCTGGTATTATTGCAGCTCACGTTGTTCCATGTACCATGGAATTGCTAGACAATAACACTATTGTACGCGTTGATGATTTCACTAAGGCCGGACTACCCCGCGAAGCTGCAGCCATCTTACTTATTGAGGTAGACGGTCACCCAGCTCAAGTGGCTGATGAGGCTGAAGCTGTAGAAAAAGTTCTCCATAAGTGCAAAGCTAGTCAAATTCATGTGGCAAAAGATGCCGATGAAAAGTTCAAACTTTGGGAAGCAAGACGCCTTGCTCTGCCTGTGCTTGCACGCTGTAAGCCCACTTGTGTACTTGAAGATGCCACTGTTCCACGCTCCAAAATACCAGCAATGATGCAAGCTCTTGATGATATTGCCGCAAAATATCAATTGGAAATGGGTACATTTGGTCACGCAGGTGATGGCAACTTGCACCCAACAATACTTTGCGACAAGCGCAATGAAGAAGAGTTTCACAGAGTTGAAGAAGCCGTTGATGAAATTTTTGATGTTGCTCTTAGTCTTGGTGGAACACTCTCAGGTGAACATGGCATAGGTACAGCTAAAGCCAAGTGGTTAGAAAAAGAAACCTCACGCGGTACAATTTTATTCTCCAAAAGATTGCGTAAGGCTCTTGACCCCAAGGGTTTATTGAATCCAACAAAGCTTGTTAGTATATAAATCACTTGGAGTTTATGGAGTTATTATGAGTAATTTACAACGTCTTGCAGCCCAGCTTATGCAGCTTGACGACCGCATTATTTCCTGTATGAAGTGTGGCCTCTGCCAAGCGGTATGCCCTATGTTTGGTGCCACCATGATGGAAGCTGATGTGGCCCGCGGTAAATTGGCCTTGGTGGACAATTTAGCCCATAGGCTTATTGAAGATCCAGAAGCTGTATATGACAAGCTTGGTAGATGTCTTTTGTGTGGTTCATGTGAGGCAAATTGTCCTTCTGGTGTAAAAATTATGGACATTTTTCTTGAAGCAAGAGAAATTGTCACTGCATATTTAGGTTTGCACCCTTTAAAGAAAATGATTTTTCAAAGTCTTTTATCAAGACCCATGCTCTTTGACCTAACCATGCGTATTGGTGCTCCTTGCCAAGGGCTTTTATTTAAGAAAACAGAAGCAATACAAGAAACTGAGCGCGCACCATTACTTGATAAAGTCATCGGCAAGCGCTATATTCGACGTCTTGCCAAAAAGCCTCTACACTCTTCACATGGTGGAACCAATACCAGAGCTAGAGGTAGTAATGTAAAAGTTGCATTCTTCCCTGGCTGTCTTGGTGATAAAATGTACACCGGCATGGCTGAGGCCTGCTTAAAAGTTCTTGATCACCATGGTATAGGAGTTTACTACCCCAAGCGTCTTGCTTGTTGTGGTATGCCGGCCATTGCTTCTGGCGATATTGATGGCATGATTGCTCAAACCAAGGCTAACTTGGATATATTATCCAAAGAGCAATTTGACTATATCATCACTCCTTGTGGTTCATGTACTGCAACTATTAAAGAGTTTTGGCCGCGCTATGCAGACCGTTTTGGCGCAGCATATCGCCAACTTATTCAAGAACTTGCACCCAAGGCAATAGATATTCATGCCTTCTTAATAGATGTCTTAAAAGTTGAACCTAAAGCACAAGATACAAAAGCTAGTGACAAAGCTAAAAAAGTCACTTACCACGACCCATGCCACTTGAAAAAATCACTAGGTGTTGTCAGCCAACCTCGTGCAGTAATTGGTCTTAACAAAGACTATACCTTAACAGAAATGGCTGAAGCAGATCGATGTTGCGGTTGTGGTGGATCATTTAATCTATTCCACTACGATTATTCTTGTGTCATAGGTCAGCGCAAACGCAATAATATTGTAGTAAGTCAAGCAAATGTTGTTGCAACAGGTTGTCCGGCTTGCATGATGCAATTAGAAGATATGCTCTCACAACAAAATGATAATGTTGCAGTTAAACATAGCATTGAACTCTATGCAGAGTCTTTACCATAGAAGAAATTCCCAAAGGAGGTTACAA
>CAYJDF010000101.1:0-8622 GCA_964368845.1 uncultured Desulfovibrionaceae bacterium | reverse complement strand
CTCACTTGCCTTCTTTTTTTCTGGTGGTAGCGGCAAAAGCACATTGCCATCGGCTTCTACCAGTGAAAGAGCACGTGTGGGACATGCTTCCATGCAGGCAGTGATCCTTTTGCCTTCATGCTCACGCCAACCAGCACACATATCACAACGTACCGCAACCTCACGCCTTGCTCGTTGCGCCATGGTTTCTTCATCTGCCCCCGGCATACCAATACTTTCTAGGGAAATCGCCCCATAAGGACAAACAAAAATACACATTTTACAAGAAGCACAAAGTTGCACATGCATGGTTATGGTGCCATTTTTTTCTTGCTGCAAAGCCTTGGTAGCGCAAACGGCAACGCAAGGTGCGGGCTGGCATTGATGGCAACGCACTGTGGTCTTAAAATCTTCACCCTTAACGACATGCACACGCGAAACCAATTCATTGCGCCGCTTCATGGCCTCCTTAAAGGTTAAGCCATGATGTGCTGCAATGCAGGCCACTTCACAACGGCGGCACGCACGACATTTATCAGGTACAATTTGAATATGTTCGCCCATGTTATTTCCTTATCTTACAGCATTTTAAGTTGACATCACTAATGCCAACTTCTTAAAGGCACATTTGCTTTGGCACTTAACAGCGCAAATAAATTCCGCTTATGCCTACGCAGTGCTTGACTGCTCTCGCAGTCAAGATAGTAATTTTAGCTGAAATTACTATCTAATGAAAAATTTCAAATTTATTTTTTTTTAGCCTCAATAGCAAGTATGGTGCAACCATGCCCACCGGAAAAATCTATATTTTTCCCTTGGCAATGAGGGCAAATAAATTGCCGCTTTGTAAGCGTAAAAGTATACATACAATCACCACAAATACAAATTAGCGGAGTAATTTCTATGTGCAAAGTGGCACCATCCGCTACGGTATTTTCTGCAAAAAGCTCAAAGCACGCTGTTAAAGTTACTGGCTCAATGCAAGCTAAAAGACCTAAGCCTACACGCACACTAATTACATGCTCAACTTTATGCTTATGGGCTTCATCCTTAATGATATTAAGTAAACCTGCAACTAAACTTGCTTCATGCATGTTTATTCTTGTTGAAAATACTATTTATAGCTTTGTTGCAATACATCTACTAGCGTTCAGTGCACGAAACACACGGATCAATACTATTCACAATAAGTGCCACGTCTGCCACTTGGCAATCTTTCAGCATAACCGTTAAAGCCTCCCAATTCATATATGAGGGCACACGCCATTTGAGGCGTTCTGGCTTATCGGTGCCATTGCTTCGAATATAGTAAAATACCTCGCCGCGCGGAGCTTCACTGCGTGAACATGCCTCACCGGTAGGAATTTGATTGGGTGCAGCGACAAGCTCACCTTCTGGCATGTTTGCACATAAAGTGCGAAGAATTTTGATAGATTCAAAAATTTCATTAAGACGCACCAAGGAGCGTGAATGTACACAGCAACCCTCTTCTAAAATCACCTTAAAATCTACATCCGTATAGGCCGCATAGGGTGAGCTTTTGCGCACATCATTATCAATGCCAGAACCACGAGCCACAGGTCCAACCACACCAAGCCTTATGGCATCTTTCTTTGGTAAGAGTCCAAGACCACGGGTGCGCTTAAGCACCATTTTGTCGGTATGAAAAATTTCTAATATTTCCTTAGTATATTCTTCCACTCGGTTAAGGCTTTGCAATAAAAAATGAATCATTTTTTCATCTATGTCATATTTTACCCCACCAATACAATTGGCTGCCAAGTTCATACGATTGCCGTAGATGGTTTCTTTTACATCTTGCATAATTTCACGCACTTCCATCATGTGCATAAATAATGACTTAAAGCCAATAATATGCACTTGAATGGCAATGTTAAACAAGTGGGAAGCAATACGTTTAATTTCTTCTGCAATAACACGCAAATATTTAGCACGTTTACTTATGTCCATTTGCAAAAGATTTTCCACACACATGCAATATGTAAAGGCATGACTATTGGAGCACAAAGAACATACCCGCTCTGTGAGCGTAACATTTTTTAGTAAGTTATGTTGCTGGGCAATGGCTTCCATGCCACGATGGACATGCCCTGAGGTGAGTTCAATTTTACGTAGCGTTTCACCTTCTACACTTAAGTGGAAATAAACCGGCTCTTCTAAGGCAACGTGAACAGGCCCAAGTGGTAGGGTAAATGTGTTATCATTACTCATATTAACTGCCTTTTTTTGCTACGTTTATATCACCTTCGTTTTGGCGATCTTTCAAAATGCGTTCCCATAAGTCCACGGTGCAAGCGCCATTCATCATTATAGATAAAGGCACAGCCTCACCCATGATGCCTGCATCAAGCGTGTTGGATAAAAATAAACGGCGTGGATTAGGATGATTTACCACATTAATACCATAAAGTTCCATCATTTCACGCTCATGCCAATCCGCATTGTTAAAAACATGCACAATAGATGGGACACGATTATGTTTTTTATTTAGAAGTACGGTAATATTTATAATCACACCACTCACTTCAAAATGATAGCACACCTCATGCACAGGGTCTTGTAAATAGTCACGATTATAGGCAGTTAACATGGCAAGTCTTGCCTTATGTGCAAAAAGTATATGAGCAGCTCTTACAATATCTGTCGGAAAATACAATCTAAACCAGTGAAAGACATTACCTTCTTTGTCTACGCTTTGATTATATCCGGCATTAATATTACCATCTTCTGGCTTATTTGTCAGTAAAGCCTCTAATTCTTGTAAAAGTTTTGTCTGGGGCATAGTTTATTCCTTATGAGTAGGTACAGAGGTAGTTTCTGCCGAAGTTGCCTGCAAATGCCCATTATTGCGCTTTGCATCCTCCAGCTGACGACAGGAGGGGCAAAGGCCACGCACATGTAACGGGTCAATATCTTTATTGTTTACATAGAGTTTTTCCACTAAATCCAAGGGCAAAAGACGCATGCGAGCACCACAAGCAGTACAACTAGAATAAGGCACAAACTTCTTTTCGATCCAATTAAATTTTTGCTCTTGCGGGTGGGCATTATGCCAGTCTTGACTTAAGGTTATAGCGTTAATGGGACAATAATGACGGCACTGCCCACAAAGGCAACAGCTATTATGCCACACACTAAAATCATAACCAGATTGATCGCTACGAATGGTAATATTTATGGCACCTGCAGCGCAAACATGTCTACAAATACCGCAACCCATGCAACGCTCAGCATCAAGGGTGACCTTGCCACGAAAACGATCAGGGGTAAATGTTTCGCCTAAGGGAAATGGGTCGGTGCTTGGGCCTTGAAGTAAATTTCTTGCAAGTATTTTTAGAAATTTTGCCATATTAAGCCTCCAGCCCTAATTTTTCCAGCCAAATTTTACGTGCAAGCACCACACCTTCCAGTATGGACTGTGGACGTGGCGGGCAACCTGGTACATTCACGTCAATGGGAATATAGCGGTCAAGTGGTCCTTCAATGGAATATCCTTCTCGAAAAACACCGCCAGAAATAGGGCAAATCCCCACTGCTACTGTTACCTTTGGCTCTGGTATTTCTTCCCAAACACGCAAAACCTTTTCCTTGACTTGTACAGTGAGTGGGCCAGTTATGAGCACAATGTCGGCATGGCGTGGGCTACCGCAATATTTACACCCAAGCCGCTCCACATCATAGCGTGGAATGCACGCCGTAGTTGCAAGCTCCACATCACAGCCATTACACGAACCGGCATTGATGCGAAACAACCAAGGTGAACGCACCGAAAGTTTTTTTAATAATTCCATGATAACTCCGACTATTGTAACCAAACAAGCACAAGACTTACCAAAGCTAAGAGGCTTGGATATTTACCATAAAAGACCAAGGCTTGGTCAATACGAAAACGGCCCGTAGCTGACTTTACAAGTGTTAAGGAAAGCACCATTAATAATAAACATTTTACAAAAAACCATACAATATTTATAAACCAAAATTCGCCAAGCACTCCGGGAAAAGTCCCCGGAAAAAATATGGCAACTCCAAGGCCAAGCACTACAAAGGTTTTTAAGGCCGAACCAAGATAAAATAAAGCCAATGGGGGACCACCATATTCTAAGAGTGGACCTTCTAAAATTTCTGTTTCTGCCTCTGGAATATCAAAGGGCACAACGCCCATAGTGCCAGGTAAGAAGAGTAAGTATGCTAAAAGAGCCGGAATCATTATGGGATTAATACCTAATATGCCGTGCTCGCCTTGAAAATTTAAGATGGCCTGCAAAGAAAATTCAGCCCCAACGCCGCTAGCTTTGCCCACAAGCATGGCAACAGCCAACAATATGGCAAGAAGGGGGATTTCATAAGCAAGCATCATGAGCATTTCACGCGAAAAACCAATGGCCCCAAAGGGTGATGACGACGCTGTTGCCCCAATCATTAAAGCTATGGCTGGTATGGGGAGCAAATAAAAAATTACCAACAAATCCCCCATATTGCTCATACCATCATATACTCCGCTAATGGGAATGAAAGCCGCACACGCTGCCATACCCACAAAGCCTACCACAGGAGCCATTAAGAATGCAGTTCGATGTGCTGTTTCTGGGATAAGAGTTTCCTTTGTAAGGAGCTTTGCCACATCAAGTAGGGGTTGGATAAGAGGCGGCCCAACACGTCTTTGCAAACGAGCCTCCACACGACGATCTAGACCTTTGAGAAAAAGTCCAAAAGCTAATGCAAACACTCCCCCAGGAAAGATGCACATATGAATAATGGCTAAGATGGTATCAAGCATATTGTCTATTCCTTGGATATATTAATTATTTTTTGTGTAAATTGAATATACTTTCACGCCAAAAAGTCATTAAACCACCATAAACACTGTTTGGCTGCATACGGCTTGTGGCCTCATTGGGGCTAAGTCCACAAGAGTGTATAGGAGTTATACGATGGTTTTTATTGACAAAGTACATTAAAGCCTTCCGCGTGATAAACGTAGCAAGAGCCATCATAACAAACATATTAGTAGCATTCCACGCAGCTGGGCCTGATTGCAAGCCGGTTAAACCAACATGCAGAGTTTGTAAGCCATACTCTCCCAAAATACCGTTGATAGGATACAGCATAAGCCCTGGGAATATACCAAGAACCACACAACCAGCGGCCAAGATAAGCATGGGGATGCGCATGCGTCTGGATGCATCTTGAATATGCTCTGTATGGTTTTGATTGCTTTGCTGCCCCATAAATGCCGTATGCAAGAATTTAGCAATGTAGGCTAGGGTAATAACACTGCCAACGAGTGAGAGTAAGGCTAAAAATGGCTGCCCTTGCTGCATAAGCGCATGGTATATAATCCACTTTGAAGTGAATCCGCTTGTGGGCGGAATGCCCACTACAGAAAGGCCTGCAATGGCAAACATGCTTAAAGTAAAGGGCATTTTATGAGCAATACCCCCAAGGTCTTGTAAATTATCCTTATGACTTTGAAACATAATAACGCCGCACATTAAGAACAATAAATCCTTAAAGAATACATGGTTAATTACGTGCAAAAGTCCGCCAGCAAAACCCAGTCCCGTACCAACGCCAACAGCAAGTACCATGTAGCCTATTTGACTAACGGTAGAGTAAATGAAAATTAATTTCAAATTACTGCTCAGTAAGGCCTGTACTGCGGCCATCACAATGGTGATACCACCTACCCACATAACCAACACTTGCACAGTATGCGCATGGGCTGGGGTCAATGCGTGTAACAAAGTGAGTCCACCGCCAATAATTACAAATAACTTCATAAGCCCAAAAACAGCACTTTTTAATAATACTGAAGAGATGAAACCAGAAACAGGAGTTGGGGCAAGAGCTGGGTGCATTTGCCAGTCAATTCTAAAGGGCAATTGCGCAGCCTTCATAACAAAACCTAGAGCTAATAAGGCATAAGCCGCATAGCCCGCAAATTCCGGTAAGGCTCCATAGTTTAGCCAAGTATCCTTCAAGTTGAGAGCATTAAGCGGTGCGTTTGCTCCGAGCATACATACCCCAAGAAAGATAAAACCAGCACCGGCAAGATTAAAGATAAAATATTTAAAGGCTTCGTTGAGGCTCTCCTTAGTGCCCTCGTGGGCAATGGTAAAGTAAAGCGCCCACGAACTCATAATTTCCCAAAATAAAAAGAAACTAAATAAATATGTAGCAGAGGCTAAGCCCAATAAACCTGCACACATAGCACAGAAGAAGGAATAAAAGCGCCATTGAGTATGACTATGCTCCATATAATCAATGGCATAGACCATATTCAAAGCGCCAATGAGCGGCACAATCAAGGCAAAGCTAAATGATAAAGTGTCTAAATCTCTACCAAAAATCAGTACAAGTACACTTGTCAGTAATAAAATTGCTACAGTAGCACGCCCTGCAAGTGCACGGTCATGACGGTAGATAAAGGGCATTAAGGCTCCCAGCATGGGCACAATAACATAGATTGGCCACTGCACATTCATACTGGCTAAGATTGCCACATCACCTGCTGTACTTGTGAAATACTGTCCTGCCGCTGCTGTAATCATAGTCTGACTAAGGCTTGGGAAAACACCAAGTATTACACAGAATAATGCCAAAACGCCAAGGGCAAAAATCATGCGGTTTTCCTCCCGCACGTTATTATCAGTTAATAGCAAGTGCGCGGGTCTTTTTTCAAAAATAAGTGTGCGTAAAATGCGTGTATAATATACAGCCCCCACCAAGGAACCGGCAATAATTAATGCTGCCATGAGCCAATGCCCTGCGTTTATGCTGGCTTGAATCATTAAATACTTACCGGTAAAGCCTACAAATGGTGGCAGACCCATAATAGACAAAAGCCCCACAGACATAAAGCCCACCGTTAAAGGCATATGCGCACCTAGGCCACGTAAGTCTTCAAGTTTACGACTACCGGTTCGTAAAATTAAAGCACCTGCCCCAAGGAAGAGCAAGTCCTTCATGATAGCGTGATTAATAACATGAGTTAGAGCAGCAACTGTTGCAAGGTAGGTTCCAAGGCCAAGCACTAAGACAATTTCGCCAAGCTGACCTAAGGTGGAATAGGCTAACATGCGCTTGATGTCATCTTGGCGCAAAGCCATAATTTCACCATATATTAAGGTAATCGCCCCAAGGAACGATAAGTTATACCCAAACCAAGACAGGGACATGGGCCAATCATTGTCTTGAAATAAGCTCCCAAAACCAGGCATTTTTAAAGTTTCAGAACCAACTTCTCCGAGTAATAGAGCAACGATGCCAAAAATTCCAAGTTTGGTGATAATACCAGATAATGGTCCAGATACTGAAGATGGAGCAGCTGGGTGCGCATCGGGAAGCCATGCTTGTAAGGGGACAAGGCCAGCCTTGGCTGCAAATCCTGTGAGGCTAAGCATAAGGGCTATTTTAAGCGTAAAAGGGCTAAGATTTGCAGGAATCATATCAGCAAAATCAGCCGTATGTCCTGCAAGTAAAGCAAAACCTGGGAGCATTACCAAGGCACCACCAGCGCACATTAAATAATATTTACTACCGGCATCAAGCACAGTACGTGCACCTTCACCCACCCTTTCATGAATGACCAAGAAATACGAAGCAAAGGTCATAAGCTCCCAATAACCATAAAAAACACCAAGGTTTGAACTAGTAACAATGCCAAGCAAGGCTGCAAAGGTTAGGAGTAAGAAAAAGTAATAGCTTAGTAAACGATGCCCATGCGCCATATATCCAGAGGAATAAATACACACTAAAAGCCCAACTCCACTAATGAGCACCGCAAAAAGCCTTGCCATGGGGCTAAGATCTCCAAGAGTCATGGCGCAAATAAAAGCTAAGGCCATAATGGCTATACTTAATTTATCAAGCAAGTTATGAAACTTATATCCAACAATTGCCAATACAAAGCTTCCCACAAATAGCACCACAAAGGCCATATGCGCAGATGTGTGTATAAGCTCTACAGAGCAATAACTTGCAAATATATCAGTTATAGGCGTGCGTAGGAGCCCAAAAATAATCACTGCAAAGGTTAAACACATGCTTACTAGACTTAATCCAGAAAAAGCACTCCGACCTGAGCTTGCACTATGTGCATTACTGGTATGCTCAAAATAGATTTTACGAACTATATTAAGATGTAAGTATATGAAAATTAAATTAGAACACGCAACCAGTAATAAAGGTAAAATACCCCCAAGGGAGTTTGCTGCCACGATGCCTTGAGTGGCAAAAAAACGTCCCTCTGGCACTAAAAATGGTGAGCCGCCAACACTTGCAAACATGCCAAGAGCAAAAAGTGCTGCTGCAACGGGATTTTGCAAAGCCCCTTGTATGAGCGTAGAGTGCTTAGGAAGTAAGGGTAAGGCATTTGAAGAGTGAGAGCTTTGGCAGCTTAAACCAAGTTTATACAAATTGTTGTGTGCTGCTAAGGCAAGGGTACGCGCAAGAATTTGGAATGCAATAAAGACAAAAGCCCCAAGTATGCCAATGTCTTGCCATGAAGCAAGTGCCATGCCCATAAAACCCATATCAGCAAGCAAGCCAAAAGCAATAAGCTTTGGATAATCTTCTTTATATGCATATGCCTTATACGTTGCATATATCAAAAGAGCTAAA
>CAYJDF010000100.1:2218-8656 GCA_964368845.1 uncultured Desulfovibrionaceae bacterium | reverse complement strand
CCTGCACATTGTGGGCATAATGCACACATGTTTTATATTATTTTACCTAAAGGTGTGGATAGACAAGTGGTACTTGATTTTTTCATGGCCCATAACATAAGTGCGCTTTTTCATTATGTGCCATTGCATTCATCTCCAGCCGGGCAAAAATTTGGTCGGGTTTCAGGCAATATGCATCAAACTGAAGACTTATCTGAACGGATTATTCGTTTACCACTTTATACTGGTATAAGTGTTGCGGAACAAGAGCGTGTAGTAGAAGTTTTAGGAAAGGCGTTAAAAAATTGAAAAATTGTTTTTTATTATGCCATAATTGACATAGTGATGTATGTATTATACACAACAAATGTGTTAATACTTTTTTATATTTTCTTATAAAAAAGATACTTAACAAGTTGTAACCAAATAACAGGTGTCCCACATCGGGAATAATTGGGAAGTAAAAAAGCTGACCCGCAACCGTGAAAGAAGACAAATTCACCATGACCATTATGAGATGACTCATGAGAAGGGGTGAAGGAGAACGACGCTTGAGCCGGTAAACCAGCCTGTTATTCATAGCCGTAACCCACGTGGAATTGGGTGGAGGATATACCATGAAAAGAGTTTTATGTCTTTTTGCATGTCTATTGTTGTTAGCACAAAGTGTTATTTTTGTAAGTGCCGCCGAACTTAACCGCCCTAAATCTGATTTAACTATTCTATTAGCCTTTGGTACTTCTGATCCAGAGGCCGAAAAATCTTTGCAAGCCATTGAAGATGCCTATAAAAAACGTAATATTCATACCATGATGGCTTATTCGTCTAATATAATACGTAAAAAACTAAAGAGAGAAGGTAGAACAGTTTACTCTATCATCGAAGCTCTAGATGTTGCAGCAAAGCAAGGGTTTAAAAATCTTGAAATTCAGTCTTTGCATGTAGCTCCTGCTGAAGAATATATGAAGATTAATAGATTAATTGCCCGCTCTATGGAAAAAAATCCCAATCGTTTTGAATCGGTATATTTTGGACATCCTCTTTTAATGTCTGAAAGTGACTTAGAAAAAACCGTTGATGCTGTAATAAGTGCTTTACCAAAAAAGCGTAAGATAGGCGAAGCTGTAATTTTTATGGGGCATGGGAACAATAGGGGAACAGGGGATATTTTACTTAAAGCGGTCAATAATGAAATGCAAAGTAATGATGCATTAATTTGGCTTGCTAATGTGGAAGGTGCTTTACCATTTGATAGATTATTGCCAATACTTAAAGCAAAAAACGTTAAAAAGGTATGGTTAAAGCCCTTTATGATTGTTGCTGGTGACCATGCTAAAAACGATATGGCTGGTGCAGAAGCAGATTCATGGAAAAGCATTTTAATAAAACATGGCTATGAAGTAGAAGCAATAGTTGAAGGTATGGGACATAATAAAGCCATTCAAGAAATTTTTATTGAACATACTGAGGATAGTTATGACAATATTATGGATGGAACCATCTTAGTTAAAAAGTAAATGTTGCAGCATATTGTGAGCCAGCATTACAATATTACCACTAGGTAGGGCTAACTCTGCTCCAATGCAGCCCCTGTAGGGCACAACTTATAAAAAGCATCTTTTCAACGCTTGCATTTAGTTGCAGTGGCGAACAGATGCTTTTTAACTCTGGTTCATGGTTTTGAAATAGTTTGATAAGTGGCTTTAACATATCTACATTAGCCCAAAACATACCCCCTAGTGGATAGTCAATGGCCACGTGCATGGGTAGGTCAAAGCCCATTTTGCTTGCCATATAGTTTATTATTTTAGCATGTTCCCCTTGGGTAGTGCGCAAAAAAGGGGGATAGAGCATGGGGGCGATACATCCAAGTTTTGTACTTTGCATACTATGTATAATGCCTGCAACTCGTTCTTTACTACCTAGGAGGCTGGTGTAAATATGCTCTTGCCAACGCTTGCAAACAATTTCTTCAAAACCACTGCCACAAAGATCTGATAAAGCTAAGCTGTTAACTTGTAGTTGTAGAATAAAAGAATATTTTTCAAGTAGCTTGGCATGGGAGAGCAAGGAAGTGAAAGCTTCATCATTTGAAGGTAGTAGTTTAATATTAAAGCAAGTAAGCGCAGTTGGTAAAGGTTTTGACGTTTGCTCAGAGGCCACGAGGGCATAAATGTCTATGCCCTGTGGAAGATGATTTAAATGCTTAATTAATTCTAAATCTTGAACATTTTTTACATATATGAGTACAGCCAAACCTTGGGTTAAATTCATATTAATATCTATTGGCTCTAGTTCCAAGGGCTTAAACTTAGACGCTACATAAGGGGGGAAGTGTTTGCCATGTTGCCCAGTACCACGCTCTAAATTAGGGCCTTTTTGTACGCGTAAAAAGTAGTTTTCTATGGTTAAAAAATCATTATAAAATTGTATATCATGTTCAGTGTTTTGTTGGAGTTTGGAATTTTGTATAGCGCAATATTTTAACAGCGTGGTAAAACCATGCGGACTACGTACAGCTTCTCTTTTAATTATGCTAACCCCACGTTTAAGCATTACTTCATGCCCATGTAAGCTTGGGTTAACTTTTTGTATAGCTTTTGAACCAAGGGCAAAGCAAAAGGCCGCAGGTTTAAAGCCATGTAGGGCTAACCAAAGTGTAAATGATAATTCTTGGGCAATGGCTGTTTTGCGCTCTGGGCATAGGGGTACTGCGTCAAAAAATTTTTTCAAGGCCTCACTTTGCAAAACTTGTGGTTTAATTACCATATAATAACTTTGTATATGTGGTACTTGCTGCCAGCTAAAACTTATACCCCAAAAGTCACAAGTAAAGTCTTGCATACGTTTATGCACAATTCCAAGACCGTTTTCAAAATTTTTTAGGGATAGTGGGCCAAAATAACTGTCATTTGTTAAAATTAATTCAGAGCACTGCCAAAGAGATGGAAACAATGTAAAAGCCGCCTTCCAGCTGGTAAAATCATATCCGGCACAATTACGATAAATAATAGCATGGGCAAAATCTTGGGTGCTTTCTAGAGCCTTTTTGGCGCTTAGCTCTGAACTGGTACATAGAACAACTTTATAGCCCAATTTTTTAAGGTGCTGACATTGTTTAATAAGAGTTGGGTCAATATTATCTTCTGGGTCAAAATGGGCTACTAAGGCAGTGTTTAATCCGGCAAAATCAAGCTTAGCTCCGCGTAGGCAATGGGCGTATTTAGCTATGCTGATACTTTTGTTTAAACTATCAGCCCGCAATGAGTGCAGCATAGCATTAATTAGTTGCTTTGCTCTAAATTTTTTTTGGGATTGTTCGTTAATACCTATAGGTACTAGCTCTACACAGCCTGAGCTCCAAATATATTTTCCAGCAAGTATTGGCATAGTTTACCTAAATTTGTAGTGTTGTTAGCTTATTGTATTATAAAGTTCAATAGTTATCAATGCTATAAAGAGTCATTGTGATTAAAATATGAGTTAAACAGTTAAAAAACTAAAGCCTTACTTGCTAAATGTAGTATATTGGTATAGCAATAAACAATATGACGACATTATAAGTCTTCATATAATTATGTTGGGGGAAGCAAATGTTAAAATATGTACAAATTTTTCTTATTTGCGGCTTAATGCTTGGAGGACTTAGTCAAGCACAAGCAGCAAATGTACCGAGTTCAAACAGTGTGGTCGCACAAAATGTTTTGAAACAATCCAAGGTTGAAGCAGAAAACTTGCTTGAGCAGGGTAACTATGATGCAGCTTTTGAGGCTTATGGACGATTGCTTCGTGAAGACCCCACTAGCCCAGTGGTAAATTTAGGCTATGCGCGTGCTGCTGTGCATGTAAAAAAACCAGGACAAGCTGTTATGGCCTATGAGCGTCTACTGGCTCAATATCCTGACGAACCTATATTGTTAAAAGAATTAGCCTATGCTTTAAGTATGCAAAATGACGATCAGCGTTCAAGCATGGAACTAGCAAAAAATGCTGAGGCAAGTACTGCTGAAAATATAGACCTTGCAGCAAAGTGGAAAAAACAACATAAGCGTACGCAAATTTCCGGTAAAATTCGTGCAGGCTTGCTCTATGATAGCAATGTAAATAGTGGGCCTGCGTCCAACGATATATCCTTGGGAGATTGGGATTTAACACTAATTGACGGGAAATCACAAGATAGCCTTGCCGCCTATATGGGGGCTAATATTGATGTGGGGCACCGATTAGATATTGTTAGCCCATGGTGGATTGTGGGTAGTGCCAGCGTATTTGCGCGCTATAATACACATGAAAAGCTATATGACATGGACCTAACCAGTTCAGAGTTTGTTGCGGGTTCAGCAGGGGTGCGTTACTTGGGTAAGGATGTTCTTTTTGATTTTAGAGCAAGAGCGCAAATTTTTGATTATGCATTTTTACAAAATGTGGTATCCGTTGGGCCTGAAGCTAATTTTGTTTATGCCATAACACCTAAGGTGCATTTAATAACTCGTGCAAGTATTGATTGGCGCGATTATTCTGAACATCGAGATTATGATGGATGGTATGGATCAGTTGGGCAGTATGTTCGTGTATTTGTAGGAGATGGGGGGCATAATATAACCCTTGGTGGTCGCTATCTTGGTGGTACAGCTTATGACGCTGTAAATTCCTATGATGGATTTGAAGCTAGTATTAACTTTATGATTATCTTGCCCTTGGATATTCGTCTAACCCCATTTGTTTCTTATGGTGGTGAATATTTCCACGGTCCTGCCACTACTCTTGAGGAAGATTACAGACAAGACCATCGTTTACGTGCAGGGATTAATATAGATATTCCCATTAGTGAATCTTGGAGTATTGAGCTTGGTTATCAATACATGAATAATTTATCTAATAGTGAGCTTTATACCTATGACCAACATGTAGCCAATGCAGGTATTTCTTGGTCATTTTAAGCTAATTAAAAGAGCAAAATTAAAAAATGTGCATAGCTTAGGCTATGCACATTTTTTGTTGTTATAAACACAACTTTCTTATGTAATAAGTTTATACAATGACATGAGTACAATCTTTTTAAAGCTTTTATGGATTGCTTTGTCGTCCCTTGTTTTTCTGGTCTCCTTAAACTACCTTGGAAATAAATCACCTTCAATACCACCTGTAAATGGACTTTGAGCACCCTGAGTGTCAACGGTTAAATCACCTTCAACATCATTGCCAAAAGCCAATTGTTCAGTGCCTTGCACATTCCAAGAGTTTAATATGTTGCCTGTTTGAGCAGGGGTGGTAAAGGAGGCATTACCGCCACTAATATTAAAGCTATTGCTTGTAATACTCCCAGTACCGCCACTTACTGTAAATGTACCGCCACTATGGTTGGTGGTATTAAAGCTAGCTTGAGATATAGCCCCTTGAGTTAAGTTAGCTTCAAAAGAAAATGTGCCTTCGGTGTCATTGCCACCAATTCCTTGAAATTCAAATTCACCTATGGCTACAGCTAGCACATCTCTTGTGCTTATCAAGCTGTTAGCAGCTTCGGCTGCAGCAATTTCTGTTTCAAGACTAGCCGTTTTATTATTTATTAAACGTGTGGCATTTAAAGTGCTTTCAAATTCACTTTGACTGATTAAACCATGAATGACATCGTTAGAGTTGACGTCACTATTAAGGTTAGACGCTTGGGCTACAGGAGTACCAATGCGTGTTTGGTCAATAATATTTTGCCTTTGAGCTGGGGTCATGGGTGTTGGGGCAGAAATGATGCTGGCATTGGGCCCAAAAATAGCTATATGACCAGGTGGAACAACAGTATCATTTATTATAACACTTTGCTGTTTGGTACTATTTTCAGTAGATACGCTGGTTTGTCCTTTTTCTGTTAAGACTGCTAATGTAGTTCCACGTATACCAACGGTAGCTTCTGGTGTGCGCACAGAAAAAGCTTCTGGATTACTCTCTACAATAGAGCCAGTGACAAAGCGAGCAAGGCCCACCGCCACATTGGATTTAAATAACTTAGCATCGCCATCACTGTATGCTTCCATAGTAAAACTACTATTTACTCCAATGGTAACAGTACTATTATCATTAAATATTAACTGTGCCTTTCCGCTTGAATCGGTGCGAATTATATCATTTACTAATAAGTCATCTTTGAGTTTTAGCGCACTACTTTGCCCAGCCCGCTCAAGGTTTACACCACCAGTTACAGCTATTACCTTGGCTATGCTGGTAGCATTGGCTATACTTGGACTAAATATTAGGCATAAAAAAAACAAACAAAGGGCTATACGTTTATGGTTACGCATAATGACCTCCAAAAAAATATGTATTACAGATGCTAATCGGTACGCTACGTGTTTTTATTATATCTGTAAATATTTATTTATTTGTTAACTACTGCATTGTAAATTTAACCTTGCATTTGTGACAAACTCACGATTTGATTTTATTGTACTTTACATATCAAAGGTA
>CAYJDF010000100.1:0-2118 GCA_964368845.1 uncultured Desulfovibrionaceae bacterium | reverse complement strand
ACGCAGGGGCTAGATCAATTTGGTGCACTACATACTGATAAACAAGAAGAGCAAAAAAAACACAGTGATAGTGTTACTATATCTGACGAAGCAAGATCTTCTTATGCAGAAATGCAATTAAAGCAAGCAGAATATGATGAAACTTCAGAGCTTGTTGGTGAAACATCTGCCGAGGGTGATGCCATTTTGCTAGAAGGTGAAATGGTCACATCCACAGAAGCTTCGGACGCCAAGGGAGAGACTGGTGCTGATGGTGGAGGTCAAGGTGGAGGTGGTAGCGGTGGTGGAGGTAGCGGTGGCGGTGGCTCCACTAGCACCGATGCTACAACTTCTGAAACCACATTGCAGTCAGAAATTGATGCATTAGAGGCTCAAATTTCAGCTATGAAATCAGAACTTGAGGAGGGTGAAAGCTCGTCAGAACTAGAAGCCCTTGAATCAGAGCTGGCTGACCTTGAGGATGAACTTGAAGAGCTCACAGAAGCTTAACTATATATTATAAAGAAAATTTATTATATTTCTACGGGCTAGCATGATTTTGTGCTAGCTCTGTAGTATGTATCAATTAAATTTTATTCATCAAGCTCTGCACAGGCCTTGGTAAACTCTGCTTGACTTGGTGTAACAAGTTTAGGCTTTGGGGTGAAGTTTGCTTGGTCATATTGTTCAACTTCTTGAGGGTCCACCTCAAAAATTTGTGAAAATTCAGCAAAACCGCTTATATTGTCTAGTGCATTATCTTGTAAAGGTAGAGCAAGTAAGCCTTTATAAAATTTGCCATCAGACATGCTTATATTATAGTTTTTTGCTCCTACAAAACCATATGGACTATAGTGATATGGATAACCAAGGGTGAGTATGCCCTTATACCCCATTTCTTTTGCTTTACTAATGGAATGGTTAATTAAGGCCTTGCCAAGCCCTTTTCTATGCATAGTAGGACAAATAAATACGGGGCCAAAGGTTATGGTTTTCAACTCACCCCCACCATTTAAAATAACTTTTGAGTGGGTATAAAAAATAGCTCCAACCGCTTGTCCATCTACTTCTATTACTAATGACAATTCTTTTATGCAGTCATCATGATGGCGCATCTTATGTATCACAAAGTGCTCGTGACAACCCGGAAAATAAAGATTCCAAAAAGCCTCGCGCGCTAAGTTTTCAACATTTTTAAAATCATTTTTATGTTCTAATCTAATAACTGCCATAACAGCTCCTATAAAGTATATTAGAAAAGATAAACCAATCAAAGTAAGAAAGCAATTTTTTTTGAGAGTGATAAACTCACACAATAAATAAAAAGATGTTGACAATCATTTTCAAATAATACATGATGGTCTTGTTTGTAATGCGAAATATTTTGTGTCTTTCTATTACCTGATAATGATTTAGATAATGGAAGTCATAATCTAAGCATTTAACTAAATAGCAGTATTGCTAATTGGAGGAAACTATGAAGAAAAAATTGCTAACCCTCATCCTTGCCGCAGGCTTGGTTTGGGCAGCTACAACTGAGGCTAAGGCCATTGAGTTTAGAGCATCTGGCGAATGGCTCATGGGCTATGGTGGTGTTGAAAACTCTTTTGAGAGGAATTTTAACAATGGAAATGACGTATTTCAAGCTGCCCAACGTGTACGTTTGCAACTTGATGCCATTGCCAATGAAAATCTTTCTGGTACAGTACAGTTTGAAATGGGTGATACCATTTGGGGTCAACGCGAAACTGGTGGTGCTCTAGGTGCAGACGGTGTTATTGTCGAGCTTATGAGTGCATATATTGACTGGTATGTGCCAAATACTGAATTGCAATTCCGCATGGGTATTTTTGGTGCAGCCATGCCTAATGCTGCTGGTGGATCTGCTGTGTTTGATGAACAAGTGGCAGGTATTGTGGCAAACTACAGGTTTAACGACACTGTAAGCTTGTCTGCCATGTGGTTACGTCCTTATAATGATAACTATGTCAATGATGGCTACGCTTATGACGAAGAAAATGATCCAAATAACTTCTTAGATAACGTAGACTACTTTGGTCTTTCCTTGCCTTTAACCTTTGAGGGTGTTGAAGTTACTCCATGGGTACTTTTTGGTGCTGTGGGTAGAAACTCCATGAA
>CAYJDF010000099.1:0-8851 GCA_964368845.1 uncultured Desulfovibrionaceae bacterium | reverse complement strand
TATGCCAGTTTAGTTATATTATTAATATCAATCTAGCCATAGTGCATTTGCATAGTCATGGGTACCATATGAAATGTAAAGTATGTAAAGAATTAGCGGTTGTTAGCTTGCGCAGTCATCATGCAGGTTTTTGTGCAAGATGTTTTTTGGATTTTTTTGATAGGCAAGTGGAGCGCGGCATACGTGGTCCTAAATTATTTACACATGATGATAATATCTTAGTAGCCCTATCTGGAGGTAAGGATTCGCTAGCTCTCATGCTTGCTCTGGCTAAGCAAGGCTATAAGGTTACTGGTTTACACATAGATTTATCCATCCCTGGCTCATCTGAAGTAACGCGCAAAGTTGTTGAAAATTTTTGTTTAAGGCATGGCTTTTCTTTAATTATCAAAGAAATGGCACAGGAAGGTTTGGCTATACCTTTAGTTAAAGCTAGGCTTAAACGCCCCATTTGTTCGGCTTGTGGTAAGATAAAACGTTATTATTTTAATAAAACTGCCATGGACCACGGTTTTACTGCTCTTGCTACCGGACACAACCTTGATGATGAGGTGGCGCGCCTTTTTAGTAATACCATTCGCTGGGATACAGCTTATCTATCTGATCAAGGACCACTACTTGAGGCCGAAGATGGCTTTGCACGTAAAGTTAAACCATTGTGGAGGCTTACTGAATTTGAGACAGCTAATTATGGTTTTTTAATGGATATTGAGCATCACTACGCTCCCTGCCCCTATAGTGCAGGTGCTAGCTTTACTTATCATAAACACTTATGGCAACAGCTCGAAGAAGCTATGCCTGGGCGTAAACTTGATTTTTATCAAGGATTTTTACAACGTGGTAGACCAGTTTTTGCGCGTCAAGAAGCAGAGGGAGGGCAAGAACTTTCACCTTGCACTAAGTGTGGATACCCTACATCCATGGATATATGTGGAGTATGCAGAATTAAAGGGGTAGTTAATGAAACTTAATTCAAATATTATAGTTTTGTTTGAAGTTTTTCCCACAAGGGAAGGGCTTGAAAGATATTTGGAATTGGGTGCACAAATGTTTGCTTTAGTACAAGATATACCTGGCTTTATAAGGGCAGAGCGTTTTAAAAGTCTAAAATATGATGATAAATTGCTATCTCTAAGTGAATGGGAAAGTGAAGAGGCCGTGATGCAGTGGCGAGAACGTATGGAACATGTTCTTTGTCAGCAAGAAGGGCGTAATGCCCTTTTTGCTGCATATACTATAACTATAGTTAATGTTATGAGAAAATACGATTATTGTAATGATAATCTACAAACGTAAGGTTTGCTCACCTTCTTGTTTTGGTAGTGCCTCACGAGGCACTGCACGAGAGCCTCAACCACATGGCATGACAGCTATATTGTAATGCTTGATGAGACGATGTAGAACGTACACAACAGCAATACAAATAATTAAAAGTAATACTTGTCCCATATTGACCTCTTTTTTATGATTAGTAATCATTCCTATATAGTATTTTTTTAAGGAATGCAATGCAAAGATAATTGCATAAAAATCGCGCGTTGGCATTGAAAAAAACAAAAATGAGTTTGTATTTTAATTTTAATATAGTTATTGTCGCTTCATAAGATGCAAAAAATATAAATGGTGAGCTTTCAAAGTTTATTACCAATAAGAAGTTTGAATTTTCTCCAAAGCCAAGTATATCTACAAAAAACTCACCACAATATATTTTTCAAATAGCTCTTCAAAGCTTAAGCAACTACTAAATAAGTGTAGCTACGTAGCCTGACCCATGGACAGTGGATTTGACAGTATTTATAAAACCAAAAAAGGCCTTGTAGAAATACAAGGCCTTTTTTGGTTTTTATTATATTATTATGCTTTTTCTAGAAGAATTGACCCATTGTAAACTCAAAGCGTCCTGTGGGTCTATTGCCATCATAGTCATCTGATAGCGGGATACCATAAGCTACACGTAAGTCACCCATAGGTGAACGCCAACGTAGCTCAAGACCGGCTGAGGCCACTACATGACTGTTAATATCCATGTAGCTTGAGTCAATGTTAAAGCCAGCATCAAAGAACGGTACAATGGCAAGTCCTAAGTCTTCTTGGAATGTCCAGATGTATTCTACGTTAAGTACACCCATTCTATCGCCACCAATTCTGTCATTATATTTTTCATCGCGTGGAGATAGAGCAGTGTAGTCATAACCGCGAATGGTATCAATACCACCAATATAGAAGCGTTCAAATACTGGTACAACACTTCCAGACTGGTTTTCAAATACACCACCTAGTCGACCACGAACGTGGAAAACGTGGTTGTCGGCTAAACTATAGAAACCTTGCCAGTCAATCATGGCTTTAATGAAGTTGTCTGTACCGCCAAGGCCGCCACCACCGTATTCAGCCCAAAGGCGTGTGATAGTACCTTCGGTAGGATTAGCGCGGTCATTAGTGGTGTCACGAACGATACGGGCATTAATGGCACTGGTCCAGTTAATACCTTCGTAGTCTGTAATGGTTGGTGATGTACTATCTTCTATGTCATATAATTCATAGCGTTCAAGTCTATACCCAGCACCGATGGTTGTATATTCACCAATGGGGTAAGCTAGACGAATGGTGTCACCAAGAGTGTCCTTGGTAAAGTCATCCCAATAGTCGTGAGTGTAGTAAAGGTCATTACCGATTAAGAGGTCTGTGTCATATAGACGTGGGTTGGTAAATGAGAAAATACCAGACGTACGACGCCAAGACAAGAAGCCTTGTAATTGTAACCAGTAACCGCGACCAAAGAGGTTGCGCTCCATAACCGAACCAGAAACACCTACGTCATAATAGGTAGAATAGCCAATACCAGCCATAATGGCACCGGTATTAGTTTCTTTTACTTTAATTTTTAGGTCCACTTCTTCTGGAGAACCAGTGGGTACAAGCTCAGTGTCTACAGATTCAAAATAACCTAGGCGGTTAAGGCGTGCTGTAGAGCGGCGCATCTTAGCACCTTCATAAACATCACCGTCAGCAAGGCGAAGTTCGCGCAAGATAACGTTATCGCGAGTTCTGTAATTGCCCTCAACAACAGCACGGCGGATGTAAACTTTTTGTTTTTTATTGACTAAGTAGCCAATGCTAAGGCTTGGTGCGCCTGATTCATCTTTAAGAATCTTTGTATCAACTTCGGCAAAGGCATAGCCATAGTCACCGTAGAAATTGCTAAGACGTTTGGCGTCTTCTTGCATTACAGTAAGTGAGAAGTATTCATGCTCTTCTTTTTGATCATCCATTTGGACAACGGTTAAAAGACGCTCTTCTGTGTCGATGAGGTCGCCACCAAATTGAACTTTATTAATGGTATAGCGTGGGCCTTCGTTAACTTGGAATGTAATATAAATACCATCGGTTTTGTATTCAACTTCAGGGGCAGATACTTGTATATCCACAAAGCCTTCATTAAGACCAAAGGCTGCAATGGCGTTTGAGTCACGTTCAAGATATTCTTCTTCTAAAACACCTGTGCCAGTGAACCAAGAAAGTAAGCTGCGTGGCTGCAAAGCCATATAATCAGATATATCATCTTGATCAAGCTCACTTAGCCCTTCAATATTAACTTCTTGAATATATAGTTTATTGCCTTCTTCTACTGAAAGCACAAGTCTTGCGCCAACACCACCGTCACGTCCAATTACTTCTGGGGTAACAGCAGCTAAATAATAGCCTTCTTTGCGATAAAGCTCAGTAACAGTTTGCACGTCATCGGCTAATAGTTTTTCATTAAGAACAGCACCTGTTTTAGTACTCATGGCAGCTAAGATGTCATCTTCATCAATTTCATCTGAGCCTAAAATTTGAATGCTATCAATGCGTGGTTTTTCAACCACATTGAAAACTAAAACGTTACCACTTTCTATATTGGCACTAACATCGCTAAAATAACCCATATCCCACACGCGCTTAACTTCTTCGTTAATGGCGGCAGCATCTGGTGTATCACCTTTTCGTATGGATAGTCGCATGAGCACAGCGTCAGGGTCCATAACGCGTAAACCATTGACTTGTATATCTGAGATAGCACCTTTTTGTAATGGTGCTCCACCTGCAAGAGCAGGATTTGTGCCCACAGCGGATGGTGATTGGTTAACTAATTTGTTAACACGAGAGCTAAGTGTATCAACGGCTGCAGCTAGCTCAATGATGCTACCTTTTTGTAAGGTGACAACATCTGGAATTTGATTACTGGTAATGGGCACAATGCGTGAATCTAAGGTGAAACCACCACCTAGTTGGTTGAAAACACCATAAACAACAGCAGCAACATTAGATGTTACACCCATGCGTCTTGCAGTTTGTAAATCTAGAGTTTCTACATTTTGCTGGTCAAGAATACTACGCGCTCTAGCCATGGGCACAACACGTATACCTTGACTTTGTAGTCTTTCTAACAAGAGTTTTGGTACATCATCACGTAAATAGGCCATATCATCGCCAGCATTGACTTGATATGGTACAATGAGTACCTGTGGCCCTGATGCTTGCGCTGCATGGGCTACATTGGTTATGAGAAATAAAAAGCAAAGAATAGACGCAAACTTAAACAGATGTTTTATCATACAAAACTCCTGAACGAAGTTCTAGGCTTCGTCCCATACTAGCTGCCAATTCATTATTATGTGTTACCACTACCAAGGTCATGTTTAACTCACGATTTAAGTCCAAAAGAAGTTCACCAACTTTTGTACCCGATTGAGTATCAAGATTTCCCGTAGGCTCATCTGCTAATAATACACGTGGTTGCATAAGAATAGCGCGTGCAATGGCAGCGCGTTGCCTCTCCCCACCAGACAATGTGGTGACCTTATGTTCCATTCTATTAGCAAGACCAACTCTTTCTAACATTTCTCCAGACTTTTGTATAGCCTTCTTATGGGACATTCCGCTAATAATTGCCTGCATAGCCACGTTTTCAAGCGTAGAAAACTCAGGCAAAAGGTGGTGAAATTGGAATACAAACCCCATGAAATTATTACGAAAATATGCTTTATCGTCTGGTGGCATTTGGCCCAAATCTGCCCCATCAAAAAAAATTTTTCCAAGGCTTGGAATATCTAATGCACCCATAAGATGTAGTAAGGTAGATTTACCAGAACCAGACGCACCTACAATGGATAAAGACTCTCCTGCATGAATTACCATATTAATATCATTTAATATTTCTATTGAATCATTGGCAGTAGTGTATCTTTTGCTCACATTTTTAAATTCATATAATACAGAGGGACTATTCATAGCGCAAAGCCTCGGCTGGTTCTAGGCGCGCTGCTTGACGTGCTGGATAGATGGTGGCTAAAAAACAAAGTACCATGGCGCATAGCCCAACCAATATGGTATCAGACCAAGTAAGTAATATTGGAAGGTGGTCTATTGTATATACCCCTTTGGGCAATTTAATAAATTGATATCGCTTTAATAAAAGAGCCAAACTTATACCAAGTATATAGCCAAGAGCAGTACCCACAATGCCGATAATTGTACCTTGAAGCATGAATATATGCTTTATCATGTTACGTGTTGCCCCCATGGACATTAATATGGCAATATCGCGTGTTTTTTCCATAACTAACATAACTAGTGTAGTTACAATGGAAAATGAACCAATTAATACTACCATGGCAAGCAGTATAAACATTCCCACTTTTTCTAATTCTAATGCTGCAAAAAGATTGGCATTCATTTCCATCCAATGTCTTACATAGTATGGTGAACCCAGTTTTTCCTCCACAGTTTTAGCTGTTTTGTCAGCGTTGTAAAGGTCTTCAACAGCAATTTCAATGCCGGAAATACGCTTTGCAGGTAGGCCTAACACAGCTCTGGCTGCATCTAGCGTCACAAAGCCAAGAGAGGAGTCATATTCAAACATGCCAGTCTTAAATATACCAACTACTTTAAAAGGCTTAACGGTGGGAGTAAAACCAGCAGTGCTTTTTTGACCCGATGCAGATAATAAATTTACTCTGCTATCTAGTGTAAGGTGCAGGCGTTTTGCAAGTTCCGCACCCACAATAATGCCAGGAATTTTGCCTGCCTTGGTATTTGGATCTTGTTTCAGTCCTGCCACTGAGCCCATTTGCATATTGCTTAGTATGGAGAGCACCCTTGGTGCGCTCTCAGTGTCAATACCACGCAAAATTAGACCTTTGACTCCATTGGGTGAAGACAGCATGACCTCGGTATATAAAAAAGGAGTTGCTCCTGTAACACCTGGGGTGTCCAAAATATTTTGCATTATTTGGGGTGAATTTTCCAATGTTCCTGGAATATATGACATAACAATGCCATGGGCATTAGCTCCAAGAATTTTATCGCGAATATCAGTGGTAAAACCATTATAAACACCAAGTACCACCACTAAGGCACCAACACCTAAAGCCACACCCAAGATAGACATTATGGAGATGACATAGATAAAGGTTTGTCTACGTTTGGAAAATAAGTAGCGCAGAGCAATAAATAGCTCAAAGGCTAGGGGGGATTTTTTTTTCGTCATTATTGTGCTCAAAAAACAATTAAAAAATGGAAAATTTTGACTCAATGCAAAATTTTCCATTTCATAAATACAAGCTATGCTTCGTGTTTAAGTAGTGGAAATAGTATAACTTCACGAATTGAGTGTGAATCCGTAAGTAGCATCACTAATCTATCAATCCCTATACCTTGTCCTGCGGCTGGGGGCATGGCATATTCTAAAGCGCGTAAATAATCTTCGTCCATGGCGCAAGCTTCTTCATCGCCTGCTTCTTTGTCACGCACTTGGGCTTCAAAGCGTGAGCGTTGGTCCATGGGGTCATTAAGCTCTGAAAATGCATTAGCCATTTCACGTCCGCTAATAAATAATTCATAACGATCTGTCACATCGGGATTTTCATCATTACGACGTGATAGGGGTGAAATCTCTGTGGGATAATGATAAATAAAAGTTGGTTGAATTAATTTAGGTTCCACATCTAAATCAAATAACCTTGTTTGAAGTTTAACAAGGCTTTCCCCAGGGGGGACTTTTTCGCCTCTATCGCGCACATATTTATAAACTCTTTCAATATCATTATAAAAATCTGGACTATGACCGCCAATACTTTCTAAAGAGTCATAAAATGAACATCGTTTCCAGGTGCCGGGCGTCAAATCAATTTCTTGTTCTTGATAAGTAATATGCGTTGTACCACAGACTTTTTCGGCAAGATGACCAAAAAGTTCTTCGGTTAAGTCCATCAAGTTTTCATAGGTTGCATAGGCCCAATAAAATTCGCACATGGTAAATTCTGGATTATGCCGAGTAGAAATGCCTTCGTTACGGAAATTTCTATTAATTTCAAATACTTTTTCAATGCCGCCCACTAGGAGTCGCTTTAGATATAGTTCTGGAGCAATGCGCATGTATAGCTGCATATCTAAGGCATTGTGATGTGTGGTGAAGGGTCTTGCTGCTGCACCGCCTGCAATGGGGTGCATCATAGGAGTTTCTACCTCTAAAAAACCTCTGTCTTCCATAAAATGGCGAAATTCTTTTACAATTTGACTGCGCTTTTGAAAAATATCTCTGGCCTTGGGGGTAACAATTAAATCAACATAGCGTTGGCGATAGCGCGTTTCCATGTCTTTTAGCCCATGGTATTTTTCTGGCAAGGGGCGAATAGAACGAGAAAGCAAACGTACAGACTCACAATAAAGGGTAAGTTCTCCAGTTTGGGTAAGAAACAAATGTCCTATAACGCCTACAATGTCACCAATATCAAACTTTTTAAATATGGCGTAGGCCTCACCCATGTCTTCCTTAACAGCATAACATTGCATACGCCCACTTTGATCCATTACATGAAAAAATGTGGCTTTACCAAAGGAACGTAATGCCATGATACGTCCGGCGATGGCAAATTTGCTTTGTTTCATTTTTTCAAGATCTTGAACGTCAAGACCCTCATAGTCGCGCAATATGTCTTGGATATTATGTTCTTTTTTGAAGTCGTTGGGAAATAAGGGAATTTCCTGATCTAAAAGGTCGCAAGACTTTACTACACGATTTTTAATGACTTCATTAAGGTCATCGCGCGCGGCAAAGCTCTCCAGCATGGGAGTAAAATACGTCACATGTGGCGATTTACTCGCAATTTTAATAGGCTTACGCTTAACTTGTTGCTCCCGATGTTCCACCAACACTCTCCTAACATTATGAAATTTTATCTTTTTTGCATCACTATGCAAGTTGGTTGATTAAATATGTTATTTTTTTCTCACAAAGGCTATAGATGCTACTTTTTCAACTGCTTGTCAAAGCAAACAAGAGCACACCCTATGACAATGTGCAATAAAAAGCAATAGTTATTGTGCCATAGATACCTATTTGATATGATTATATTTTTTAGCTTTCTATATATATGCCGGGTTGTAAATTCTTAGCTGCACAAAAAAATCTTGCTTCTGTACCAGAATGTACCGTGTCCACCAGTATTTTTTTATGGTTTTCTAATTTATAGTCTTTAGCTTCAACAATAAGACGCTGTGATTTGGGCAGCATAAGGCGTACATCTTGATTGCTATGCCATTTACTACGCACACTTACACGCCAAAGACCTGGGCTTTCTTCTTGCTCAAGGCGGGCTAATACTGATGATCTGGCTGCACGTACAGGTTTAGGATGAAATATTTGATGCTGCGGTAAAAAAAATCCAGAACCCAAGGCACGTACAGCACAAAGGGCTAATTCATCAAGCATTTGTGCATAGGCTGTACGCCATGCCTTTTTATCTATATTTTGTGCGCAAAGGTCTAAAGCTTTACGATAAACGTTGACAGCATGGGCCACATAACCCCC
>CAYJDF010000098.1:0-8968 GCA_964368845.1 uncultured Desulfovibrionaceae bacterium | reverse complement strand
TATTAATGAACTTAACTTCGTTCAGTGCTTTGCCGAGGGAGAGGACGCAGCTTATCTGCAAACGCTGATAAATCAGTATAATGCGATTGACCCCCTCACACAGGTAAATCTCATAACCATCCCCGAAGATGAGATGGTGGATTATCTGTTAGACGAAAACAATAAAGCCGATGTTTTCACCGTTAACTCATATCACACTGCCGATTTGTATAACGCTGACAAATTAGCCTCGCTTGATGAGTATATGGCACAGGCAATCTCGCTCGATGTCACCGGAATAGAGCAGGATATCACTGATTTGGAATATTATATCACCGAATTCAGACAAGATACATTTACCGAGATTGACGGTAGCACATACAGTGTACCGCTGTTTGCGGACTCTTCGGTGCTGTTTTACAGCTTGAAAGAGATTGGATTTACCGGTAGCACTTCCATGATTACAAACTATGAAGGGCTAATTGATATTGCCGAGTGGGGTACAAACCCTGATTTAGAATACTATGGCATGTCACTTTTGCTTACAAATAAAGAACCTGTTAAAAGTGCAACCGACACCATACTGCCTATTCTATACGGAAACAATGGTAGTTTAATGCAGGGTGATAAATTCACGGTAGATACACCCGAGATGCTCGGGACAATGCAGTTGCTTGAAACACTTGGTACAAATGGATATGTAATGCCGGACACCTCGCAAAAAACAGAGGAAGAAGTTATAAAGGATTTTGCTGACGAAACAACAATTCTACTAATCGGCTCGCTTGATAATATGGATATTGCCAGAGAAAAAAATGAGGTATATCCCGAGCATATATTTACACACAATCTAAATAAAGATTTTTCAAACCAAATGATAGACAATGGTATTAATGTCGCAGTATCAGATGAGTGCAGTGATAAAGATGGGGCATGGGAATTTGTAAAGTATATCACTTATAAAAACCGTGAAATAGCGGAGGAAATTGGCACATATGCTGCTGCACCTGTATCGCCTGATAACCCGTATGTACGAATTGATGAAATAAAATATATGCCCCATGCAGAACAGTGCCTTGCAGAACTTACCAAAGCGGGCGTAGCCGTACTTGACGGTGAGAAAACTCCCGAACAGGCACTTGCCGACTGCAAAGCGGAGTGGGATAGAATTTTAGGGCAGTAGGTTTGTTTGATGAATAGAAAGGTGACTTTATGAAGAAGATTTTAGCGTTTTAACTTGTAGTTTGTATGCTGTTCTCGCTTGTGGCATGTGATACAAACGAGGGTACCCCGCAGGACGGTAACCAGTCGAACAGTGATGTAGGCGAAAGTGTTGACACCGACCAATCCGAGAACAATTACTTGCTTGAAAGTAGCGAGGATTAATCAGAGGAAAACCCATGGCTCTTAGCCTGTCGGAAAGCTTTATCGCCTCACGAATTTTCTCTATATGTTCGGAAAATTCCTCGTTCGTGGCATTTGCAGGGTCTTTGCGTTTTGCTCGAGTGACAAACATTCTTATCTCTTCCCTGTCTATATCAAGCATTGTTATAATTTTCAGTCTATATGATAGTGATGATTACTTCTTTGAGGTGATTGAAAACGGTAGTGAAGCTGAGTTTGAAAAAGCTGTGCCGATGCTTTTTGTGAGAATGATGGGAAGCGAAAAGTCATTATAATCAAAAAGACGAAAAAATAGTGTGTTTACACAAAAAAGAATGAAATTTGTTGTAAAATGGTAAAAAATGTGCTATAATTATCTACAACGCTGCCAATGCGATTGTTTATTTGGCGTGCTTACACTATGGACTTAAGCTCCGCCTGTATGGGTGGGGCTTTTTTGTATTAATAACTTCAAATAAACATAAAGAATAACCACTATGTCACCAGAAGCAAAAGCAATAATTGAAATAGTCAAGAAGCTAACTACAAGTGGATATGTATTTCAAGATATGAAGTCATTCAACCCTACTGCCTCGATGTGCGTAACCGTCAGCGAAATCCCAACTTAATGGTGACCCAGTTGATTATTTGATATTTATAGATAATATCCTCGTCGTTGTAATTGAAGCTAAATCAGCTGATAGGGGTGAGAAGTCTTGGCTTTTAATACTTTAATAATATGAATCAAAAAACAAGGAGGGTGCAACTATGGCAATATCAAAGAATATTACTAAAGAAAGCATTTTAAAAGCGGCCGAGTATATAGATAAAAAAGGTGTTCCTTCCCATAACCAAAGTGTGATATACAGTTTGGTTTTAGAGGGAAAAGTTTACCCTCCTAAATATGTGGTTGCAGTTGCAGATCATTTATGTAACGGTGCAGAAATATCCACGAATGGCTTTAATGCGATTGAGGCCAAAAATTTCTTGAAGGCTCTCGGACTAACTATTGATACAAAACAAGAAAAATATGTTTTAACGATAACTGCCAATACAGTTACATCAACTGATACTGAATTTACTATGGATAATCTGAGCTATGGGGATAATTTTAACCCTTTAGATGTATGCTTTAAAAATACGGACGGAGAAGAAATTCGTAGAAAGCGTGACAAGGGTGAAAGAAAAATCAGCAATCTAACTATGGCACGATTAGCGATGCAAGTTTTTGAGGCACCACTTGTCAATTTATCGCCACAAGAAAAATCTAATTTTCCTGTTTGTAGATATACTCTATCTTCTGAAATTATTCGTGGGATTTTTGCGAGTATGGAAGAATTCAGAGCACATAGAAATACTATTGAATATTTGATATATAATTATCAAAATAACAAACAAATGCTTATTTACTGCTGGAATATTTTCTCCACAATCATATTTGTGCAGGAATGTTTGAAACGATTTGGCAAAGAAGGCGATACATTTATTCTTACTTATCGTGAAAAAGCTGAAAAAGAGAAAGAGCCTATAAAAGTAATGTCTACTGATGATAAAACCCCGAATGAAACGCCCGGCATAATTAACCCCTACTCCTTTAAATTGTTGGAATCTAAAAATATTATCTTTCGTGGTGCGCCCGGCACAGGTAAAACATATTTAGCAAGAGAAATTGCAACCGATATTGTAAGTAACGGCTACTATTCTGATTACACCTCACTTTCCGAGGAGCAAAAGGCACAGATAGAGTTTGTGCAATTTCATCCAAGCTATGATTATACCGATTTTGTAGAGGGACTGAGACCTGTTACAACTGAAAATGGCAATATCGGATTTAAGTTGCAAGATGGTGTGTTTAAAAAATTTGTCGCAAGAGCGATTAAGAACTTTGAAAACTCGCAAAAATCAATTGAAGTGATAGGAAAAGAGTTATCCGCTAAAGAAAAAATATCAAACTTTTTGGAAAGTATCGTTTTAGGCGAAAATAGATATAGCCTTGCAAGGGGAACAGAATTTGTTATAGAAAATGCAGATGATAGTAGTCTATATATATCGATACCTGAAAATGCTATATCTAAGTCATTAAAGCTAAAAATAAGCGATATTCAAAAAATGCTTGAATCAGAGCAGAAGTTTACACAAGTTAAGGATATTACTACCTTTTTTGGCAAACAAAACGCAACACAGGAATATTCGTATTATTTAGCTCTTTTAGGCGAAATCAGCAGGTTTACAAATTCTACAAGTAAAGCAGAAGTAAAAGGGGAAGAACTCAAGCCGTTTGTATTCATCATTGATGAAATAAACCGTGGTGAGATTTCAAAGATTTTCGGCGAATTATTTTTCTCCATCGATCCCGGCTATCGAGGAAGGTCGGGTGAAGTGTCCACTCAATATGCTAATCTACATGATGATAATGAAAAGTTTTATATTCCGCAAAACCTTTATATAATCGGAACAATGAATGATATTGATAGATCGGTTGATAGCTTTGATTTTGCAATGCGACGTCGCTTTAGATTTATTGAAATAAAAGCAGAAGATTGCTTAGAAATGTTAGATGCTCTTACCGATAAAAAAGACGAAACGGCTTTACGCATGAAAGCGTTAAATGATGAAATTTCAAAAGTTGAAGGACTGAATGAAAACTATCATATAGGTGCGTCTTATTTCTTGAAGTTAATTGAGATAAGCGCCACTTCCCTATGGGAAGATTATATAGAACCGCTATTGAGAGAGTATATCCGAGGTATGCATGATGAAACCGAAATTATGCAAAAATTCGCTAATGCTTATGGTTATGTAAAACCGAATGCAGGTGATAATAATGACGAAATTCAAAGTTAAAGATAATTCTATTGCCCCAAAAAGTGATTTTAACTGTATAAGCAATTTAACAAAAAAGATTGAAAACAAGACTTTAGAGCAGTTAGAAAAAGATGGCTGTTTTGTATTCCCCGAATCACTGAAAGATGCCGAAGATATTACAAAAGAGCAGATGGTGCTTGAAAGCTGTAATAGCTCATATCGCACAAGCAATATAATGGGGTTTATTGGCTATGGGAAAGAACGACTAATTATCGAATCTCGTTTTTCAATCGGTGAAAATGATTACTTTTTTCAGTATCTATTGGAGAAAGTGGTAGATTTTCCAAATGTTTTAGAACTAAACACAGACACAGAGCGGCAAGATAGAATGTTTAACTTACTGCTGTTTTTATTCCCAAGATATTTAAAAAATGCTATGCGCAAAGGATTATTTAAAACATATATATCTAACCAGTATAACGATTTTAATGTTAAAGGTAGTGTTGATATTGCACGTCATATTAGAAATAACATTCCTTTTACAGGCAAAACAGCATATAACATGCGTGAATTTTCATATGATAATCACTTAGTAGAACTAATTAGACATACGATAGAGTTTATTAAATCAAAGCCATACGGACATATTCTTTTGAGCAAAACCAAAGATGAAGCTGATTTGATAATCAAAACCACTGCTAAGTATAAGTACGCCAATCGACAAAAGGTAATAATCGCAAACCAAAAGAATGTTATTCTTCATGCTTATTATCACGAATATGCGGCATTACAAAAACTGTGTATTATGATTTTACAGCATGAAAACCATAACCTCGGCGACGGACTTAAGGAAATATGCGGTGTGCTATTCGATGGCGCATGGCTCTTTGAAGAATATATAAATCTGCTTGTAGGCGATGTTTTCTATCATCCCATGAACAAGGGTGGAAAAGGCGCTCAAAGACTTTTTGAAAACAATATAGGTCTAATTTATCCTGATTTTATCAGCAGAAATGCAAATACAAGAATAATTGCAGATGCTAAATATAAACCATATTCAAATATAGGTAATAAAGATTATTTGCAGATTTTAGCTTATATGTTGAGGTTTGATGCTAAAATAGGTCTTTACTTTTATCCTGAAATCGCGAAAACTGAAAGTATTAAATTAATGCTTAATAAGGGTTCAACTTACGAAAAAAATGTCAGTGCTCGCAAAGATATTTATGTCCAAAAATGTGGACTTTATATTCCAGATAATGCGGCGGATTATAAGGATTTTAAAGCGAGAATTGCCGATAGTGAGCAAGAGTTTAAGCAGGAGATATGCTTGTTGAGTGAATATTTAGTTAATCAAGGAGAAGTGCCATGCCACTAATAATAGTCAGAGATGATATAACCAAAATGAAAGTTGATGCCATTGTAAATGCAGCCAACGAGTCCTTGCGTGGTGGCGGTGGTGTTGATGGAGCAATTCACAAAGCAGCGGGAGCGGGCTTACTTAAAGAGTGTATAGCTCTAAGCGGATGTGAAACAGGTAAGTCAAAAATCACAAAAGGATATAAACTGCCCTGCAAATATGTAATACATACCGTAGGCCCAATTTGGATGGGCGGAGAGAAAGGCGAAGAAGAACTTCTTGAAAGTTGTTACACCTCTGCCTTAGAACTTGCTGTGCAAAACGATATTGATAGTATAGCCTTTCCACTGATTTCGACGGGTGAATATCAGTTCCCAACAGAAAAAGCTTTTAAAATTGCTGCTGAAGTAGTCCAAAGATTTTTGTTAGAACATGAAATGACTATATACATTGTTGTTTTTGATAGCAATTCTTTTAATATTTCAAAAGAATTATATAATAATGTTTCTCAGTACATTGACGATAATTATGTAGACAAAACCATCATGAAATATGCTCGTAGAATGGTGGTGGAAGCCGATTACAGCGTTGAGGAAATCTGCGTTTCATCCGAGCCACAAGTCTGTAAAGCAGCGAAAGCGTTGCGCACACTTGATAATATTGTAAGCAAAGTAGAAGACACTTTCTCACAGCGACTTTTAAAGCTAATTGATATCAAAAATAAGACGGATGTAGAGGTTTATAAAAAAGCGAATATAGACAGAAAATTATTCTCGAAAATTAGAAGCAACAACGATTATAAGCCAAGTAAATCGACTGTGCTTGCTTTTTGTCTTGCGCTTGAACTCACCCTTGACGAAAGCAGGGATTTGCTTATGACAGCAGGGTTTGCCCTATCACGAAGTAGCAAATTTGATATCATTATAGAATATTTCATCAGCAATGAGATTTATAATATTTTTGAAGTCAATGAAACATTGTTTGCTTTTAATCAGAATTTATTAGGGGGATAATTTGTCGCCCAATATGCGACCTTAAACACAAAAAATAATGTTACCATTAAGTCACAATAAAACTTAAAGGAGAACATTATCATGAAAAAAGACTTAGTAGAACTCGTATTTATTTTGGACAGAAGCGGTTCAATGGGAGGGCTTGAAAGCGACACAATAGGTGGGTTTAATTCACTTCTCGAAAAGCAGAAAAAAGAACAAGGAGAAGCGATAATCACAACAGTTCTATTTGATGACAAATATGAATTATTGCACGATAGGCTTAATCTCAAAGGAGTTAAAGCAATTACAGATAACGAGTATTTTGTCAGAGGCACCACTGCCCTACTTGATGCAATGGGAAATGCTATAAATAAAACTCTAAGCGCCTACAAAAACACCATAGAAACCGAACGCCCAGAAAAGATGATGTTCATAATAACAACGGATGGACTTGAAAATGCAAGCTGTGAATATGACTACAAAAAAATTAAATCTCTTATCAGCGAAACAAAGGAGAAGTATAATTTTGAGTTCATCTTCTTAGGTGCAAATATTGATGCAGAAACCGAAGCTGATAAATTCGGGATCGAAAGTGAAATGGCTGTGAATTATCATTCGGACAGTGACGGAACAAAACTAAACTATATGGTAATGAGCGATGCGATAAGTGAGCTGAGAAGCAGTAAAAAACTAAATTTAAATTGGCGAAAAAGTATAGATGAAGATTATGAAAAAAGGAAATAGTTAATATAGATAGCTTTGTGCTTCTTAGCTTTAAAGTAGCTCGTTGCACAAAAAATGTTATTCTTTTAATTGCTACAAACAAAATCGGCTTACGCAGTAACTTTAGAGTTAGAGGTAAGCCGATTTTTATTTAGAGCCAAATCTATCTCCCCTCAATTTTGACAGATGATAGTAGTATTAATGCAAATAAATTATAAGGCATTGGAAGAAAAAAGAATGCTATTGTAGCCAGAAAAATTTGTGTTCCTCTTGTCATTTATAAACCCTCTCATTTCTGTCGGATGCAGTGGTTAAAGCAATGCAGTTTGCCAAGGCTTTTAAAATATTTATGATTTTCATAGGGTATTCTCTTTTTTACTTTCGAGATATGCTTTTTGATTTCTTTCCTTCTTAAGATAGGTTGGCATCTCTGTGTCAAGGGAAATTTTATTAGAATTGTAGGTGTTCCAGATATTAATTGCCCACTGAAAATATGTATAATCCTTATAGCTAAAACTATTTATAAAATCGTACATTTGCCTTGTTTGCATTTCGCTCATTTGGTTTACGGAGTTATGATGCAAAAAATATTCGCAAGTTTCAAATTTTATACTGGTGCTAATCGGTGTAGTTTCTTCAGTTATTGTGCAAACTTTCTTATAATCTTTATTATCTCTTATATGAAAATGAGGTGTATTTTCGATGCTGTTTACATCTACATACATTTCATATTTTTCGAGAAACGGTGGGAAAAATCCTGCCTGTTTGCTTTGCGGCACGGTACATTGTGACTATACGGTCAATATTCATCGCCGATTGCAACAGAAAAATCGGCGCTTTGGGATTTATATTTCTAAACTTTTCTATCGCCATTTCTTCCAATTCAACTTCGGTGCCGATTGCCCTCGCTCTAAACTTGGAAACAACAATGCCATGTGGTCGTGAAATTTATCTTGCCACTCGATTAATTTATTGCGATCGCCCATGACTTCCTTTGCAGAAAGCCGATTGTCCTTTGTCAGTGGCACAAAACAAATATGGATGTGCGGATTTCGCTCATCCATGTGAACCACTGCCGAAAAAATATTTTCCTCGCCGATTTCTTCTTTGAGAAAATCCATAGCATGCTCAAAATATTTTCTCGTGTCACTCGGTGAAAGTTGTGCAAAAAGTTCTGGGGTTGCTGTGATAATTGTGTCGATAAATTTTACGCTGTCCTTTCGCACTTTGCATTTTGGATTTTCTTTTTTTCCTCCGTAATTTTAATTTTTGGGCATAAAAAATCCGCCTTAGAGTAAAACCCCAAGACGAAAAACTAACAATATTAAGTTTGTGTTTTGATTAATGCATGGTGCATCACCTCCAAAAATAATAAGCTGTATGCACTTGGCACACGGCTTATTTTAGTAATTTTATTTTAATATCTAATCAGCTCCGACACTCACGCATTAATCCATGCAGGTAAGTGCACAAAGCTTTTTTGATGTATTTGCATTGCGTATTGTCACTTTGTTATACACCGATGACGAGGAAATTTTGCTCCATCTTGTTTTGCCAAAAGTCGCCCTTGGTGCAGACCAAAATATCACATTATTATAAAAATCCACTTGCTCTACTCCTGGCTTTGCTTCTCCGACGGCGGCTATGACCTCCTCGGCGGTTATAGGAGGAAGAAGAAAAATTGCTTGATGTATGGTTTCTACCTCACTTGGTTTATCCCACC
>CAYJDF010000097.1:2940-9074 GCA_964368845.1 uncultured Desulfovibrionaceae bacterium | reverse complement strand
TTGGAGCAATATGGTTGATTCGACATGTAATGACTCCTTCTAGCTTACCAAGGGAATACAGGACCACGAGTGGCTCCGCCTCTTTTGATAGCAAAATCCATACCGATTTGGGCACGGGACATAAAGAACAACACAATATGTGAAAGTTTGGTAAATGGTGCTAAAATAAGGAATATTTCACCACTTAAAATATGAACTATGGTCCAAAAATCACTGGGGTCAAAACGTGCCAGAAAACCAGAAATAAATGGTACGGCAGTTAAAACTAAAATTAACCAATCTTCACAAGTTGTTAAAGCACGTGCTTCTGGTACAATCACACGTCTTACCGCAAGAACACCAAGACCAATAATAGATGCAATGGTCAAACCATCAGCTAGGCCCATGGGTAAACTTGGTAAGCTAATACCTATAGCATTTTCTAGCAGTACAGTATGCCCCACTAAGAAAAGTGGTAACAATATTGCACCAATATGCAAAAGAAAAAATCCAATGGCCATTAGAGGTTGTTTTCTCCAACCTTGCGTTCCACCAGGGATAAGCCATGCACCTATAGATGCAAGTGCTCCTGGTAGACCGCGTCCCATTTGAGGTCCATAAGCTACACGCTCAAGACGCCAATCTAGGCCGCGAACATAAAGCACCACACGCAAAGCCATGCCCACTACAAAGACAAGCAAGGACACAACAAGCAATGGTCCTGTAAGTAAATTCATCATTATAAGTGCCTCCGAGTCTATTGATTTGCAGCTTGCTCTGCAGCAATGCTAGAACTGTGGCAACTACGACACGATGCTAACATTGGCCCAGTTGGTTTACCAGATGCAACACCAGCGTGACAGCTTGTACATTCTTTATGCACATATGCTACAACTTCCTTGGGACTTTTTTCTTCGCTATCCAAGAAATATTGTTCACTTGCCGTATGACAGGCAGAACAGTCTTGTTCGAGAGCTTCCATGTGTAAATCATGGGAAAAAAATACCGGAGGCATTTTATCAGCCTTTAGTGTTTCAAGTACAAAAGGTATACGTTCAATAGAACCTTCAGCACTTGTAGCATCTTTAATCATAACAGTTGGTACTATGGCTATACTTAAAAGTATCGCTGCCATAAGCCCAAGCTTCAATACCTTAGCCTGTTTCTTCATGCCAACTCCTCTGCTGAGATAGTTGCGTGCTCCACATCATGCAAAGCACAAAAAAAAGCCCGCTCCAAAGCACAACGCCTTGGATACAGTGTTTTGCTATCCTAGGTAACAAGCTTAAAATAACCATGCTTGCTAACCGTGTAAAGTATAGCAAAATTCAAATCTAAACGCATCAATTTTTTTGTATATTTTATTATTTTATTCTTGTCTAAACTTTACCTAAAACTAGAGAAATAAATATTGAATTTTACAACATAAATTTATCATATTCACATAATTGTCACAAAATTTACCCACTTTGCGGCTATACATTTTTTTATAGTTTGTGTATGAGTTTTATATAATTACATAAGAGTAAAGTTTTTCTACCAAGTACTTTAAATCATACTATGATTAATTTAGCTTGGTATTACAAAAAAATAATACTATCTATCCAGTATATTTTTTAAAATTAGGAGTTCCCTTAATGCAAGACCTTGATAAAAAAAACATAGAAACACCAGAAGTAACTCCTTCTACAAGTCCAAAGCCAAGGACCAGACGAAGCCCAAGAACTTCAACACAAAGTCAAGATGAAAGCGTTGTCCCTTGTACTGTACAACAAATGAAGGAACTTAGCTGCCCAAGCTTATTTTTTAATCGTGATATAAATTGGATTGAGTTTAATGCCAAGGTTTTATTAGAAGCCTTTGAACCACGTGTACCCCTCTTAGAACAATTAAAATTTTTAAGCATATTTTACAATAATTTAGATGAATTTTTTATGGTACGTGTGGCCAATGTACTTCGCCAATATATAAATAATGTTGCAAATTTAGCTCCAGATAGAATTCAACCAGCTAGACAGCTTGCAGAAATTCGTCGCCAAACCTTACGCCTAACCACCTTGGCTCAGGATCATTGGCGTAAAAAATTAAAACGCCAATTAAATGATCGAGGCGTACGCTTTGTGCGCTATGCTGACCTCTCGCGTAAGCAACAAAAATTTCTAGATGAATATTTTTTAGACGAAATATATCCGGTGCTTACACCTCAAGCCATTGACCCTAGTCACCCTTTACCAATTATTACCAATTTAAGTCGCAACTTCATTGTTCAACTTCGAGATAGACATGGCATAACCCGCTACGCCCGCTTAAAAAGCCCCAGTAACGTATCACGCTTTCTATTTACCCCCCGCACCAAGGATGCTAAGGATTACGCCGCTTTAGGGTTCTCTGCCAATACACGCGATAATGATATTGTAATGGTGGATGATCTTATATTGCAGCACTTGCATACCTTATTTCCTGGGCATGAAATTGTATCTACTGGTTTTTTCCGTATTACGCGCAATACCGATATAGAAATTGAAGAAGATGAAGCCGATGATCTCTTAGAGGCTGTGCGTGATTTAGTGGACCAACGTCGCTTTGGGGATGTGGTGCGCTTAGAAGTTTCAGATGATACACCAAGTGAGTTAAAAGATTTTCTAGTTGAACACTTAGAAATACAAGCTTTTCAGGTATATAGAATAAAAGGTCCCATGGCGTTTTCCGAAATGATGGAACTATATGCCCTAGACCGGCCTGGCTTAAAAGATGAAACATATGTACCATTTATACCACCAATCTTCCGTGATGAAGGTGAGTCACATATTTTTGATCATATTGCCGCCACAGATATATTGCTCTTTCATCCTTACGATAGTTTTTTGCCTGTGCAGGAATTTATTCGCAGTGCCAGCGTTGACCCTGGTGTTATTGCCATTAAGCAAACCCTATACCGCGCTGGTAGCTCATCACCCATTGTGGATGCACTCATTAATGCAAGGCGTATGGGCAAACAGGTAACGGCCGTTGTTGAACTAAAAGCCCGCTTTGACGAAGAATTAAACATCACTTGGGCAGAAGAAATGGAAAAAGCCGGTGTGCATGTGGTTTACGGTATTCCGGGTATGAAAATCCATGCTAAACTTTGCTTGGTGGTTCGTCGTGAAGCTAACGGCGTGCGTCGCTATGCCCACATTGGAACGGGTAACTATAATCCTTCTACTGCTAAAGTTTATACTGACTTAGGCCTTTTTACCGCCCACCCAGGCATTTGTGCCGATGTGAGTGATATATTTAATACCATGACAGGCTATGCCGAAAAAGATGACTACAGGCATCTATTGGTTTCGCCTCAAGGCATGCGTAAAGGAATATTGCAGGCCATTGAGGCTGAAATTGCCTGCCATAAAGCTCATGGAAATGGAAAAATTCTTATTAAATGCAATCAATTAGCTGATAAGGACTGCATACAAGCTTTATACACTGCTTCTATGGAAGGGGTTAGGGTAAGTATACAAGTTCGTGGTGTATGTTGTTTAAAACCTGGTATTGCAGGCATTAGCGATAATATTTGTGTCACATCGTTAGTGGGCCGCTTTTTAGAACACCCTCGTATATTTTATTTCAATAATAATGGTGATGCGCGTATATTTGTTGGTAGTGCTGATCTCATGCCACGTAACCTAGATAGGCGCATTGAAACTCTTGTACCCATTCTTGACCCAAATATTATTGAACAAATATATCAAGATATTTTAGAACCTCATTTAAATGATACGGCCAAAGCTTACAAATTACACGAAAATGGCAGCTATACACGTAAAAAAGCACCACGCGGTAAAAAGCTATTAAATGCCCAAGAATATATGCTAACTATGCGTAAAAAGAATATTGGTTAGTCATGTTAGCAACATCACCCATTATTGAGGAATCTTTGCAACATGGGCAATGTGTTGCCAAGTGTGCAATAGCCCTATTTGATGGTCTTATGCCTTTGCATAGACTTGAGCATAGCTGGAGGCATATATTACAAAAAGCTGCAGAGTTACATGACATTGGCTGGATACATGGCAAGCGAGCTCATCACAAAGTTTCTGCCGCCATGATTAGAGCTGGACAAGTAGAGCAACTACCCGAAAATATACGCCATATAGTGGCATTAGTGGCACGTTACCATCGCCGATCTGAACCCTCTGCAAAGCATTGGCGTTTTATGGCCCTATCTAACAAAGAACAAAAGGCAATACGCCACTTAGCAGCCATTATTCGCTTAGCCGATGCTCTTGATTTTAGTCACAGCTCTTGTGTACAAGATGTACTTGTATGTATTACAGATGATATGGTACATTTAAAACTGAAATGCAAGCACAACTGTCAGTCTGAAATTAATCGTGTGCAAGTAAAAAAAAATCTTTTTGTAGAGGTATTTAAGCGTGACATACGCGCATCAGGCTGTTGAAAAAAGGTAATCTGCATCGTCCAATGCAAAAAAGCCAAACTGCTTATGTATGTTAATACACTGCGCACCTTGACTTTTTTCACTTCCTTGCATCTCACCTTTTTTGAACAGCCTGATGGAATGAAAACTACTAGACAAACTTTACGTGGTAAATCGTTGAAAAAAGGTAATCTGCATCGTCCAATGCAAAAAAGCTCAAATAATAAATTATGAATAGTTACTTATCACCAAATCAAGCATCTAAAAGCTTGAACCAAACTGCCGACATTACGGACCAAGTCATAGGTATTATTGATCTTGGTAGTAATTCTGCGCGTTTACTCTTGGTACAGATATTACCAAATGGTGCCTACAGTATACTTAATAGGGTCAAACATATGGTGCGACTTGGTGAAAATGCCTTTCAAACCAAACGCCTGCAAGAACCAGCCATGCAACGTACTTTACTCGTACTACGTTCATTTATGAGCATGTGCCGCACCTATAATGTTTCAAAAATGCTACCCATGGCCACTGCTGCCGTGCGTGATGCCATCAATGGCGATGAATTTATACGACGCGTGCATGAAAAAACCGGACTCAAATTGCAAGTTATATCAGGCAAAGAGGAGGCTCGTCTCATCTACCTTGGGGTAAGTAGTGGGCTACCCTTTAGTCACGCGCTTAGGGCCTATATGGATATTGGTGGCGGCAGTACAGAAATTGCCATTGCAGGTGTTAATGGGCATGAAAACCTTGATTCGCTAAAACTTGGCTGCGTCCGCTTAACTAACCGTTTTTTGACCAAGCGCGAAGACAAAGTTTCAGCACAAATTTTTGAGCAAATGTGTAACTATGTGCGCACAAAGGCCATTCACCCTCTTAGCCGCACTAAGCAACTTAATCCGGAAGAATTAATTGCAAGTTCAGGAACTGCCATAGCACTACAAAACATAGCTTACAGACTTGAGCATGGTGTAGGCCCAAGTGATGTGCAAAACACTCTTACTCTTGATAGCCTTAAAAAAGCCAGTAAATTTATTTGCAGCCTCACCGCCAGTGAGCGTTATGCCTTACCGGGTATTAGTATTAGGCGTGGGCAGGTGCTTGTAGCTGGTGCTGCCATATTGCAAACGCTAATGGAAGAGCTAGACTTTACAGAGCTAACTGTTAGCACAAGAAATCTACAAGATGGGATTTTAATTGATTATTTGCGTAGCCTTGGTCAAGAAACACATCAAGCCCGCTCTGTGCGTGAACAAAGCGTACAACAATTGGCTGAAAGATGTCATTTTGAGCATGGTCATGCCAAACATATAGCTAATTTAAGCTTACAAATGCACGACTCGGCTGTAGATTGTGGGCTTATAAGTCTAGACCATAACGGGCGCGAGCTTTTATACTATGCTACCCTACTCCATGACATTGGAATTTTTATTTCTTATGCGCGCCACGCTGCACATGGAGCTTATATTATACGTAATTCTGATTTACTTGGCTTTAATGAAGAAGAAATTAACTTTATGGCTGACCTTATCCAATACCATAATGTTAAACCTACAAAAAAATATGAAAATTTTATGAAGAGTAGCAAAAAATATAATCAGCAAATTTTTTGCCTCTTTATGTCATTGGCCGAAAATATGGATCGTTTGCACTGTCAACATGTACAAGATGTTAACTTTGCACGTAGCAATGGTAACATAATTCTTAATGTGCGAAGCCTTGCAACAAG
>CAYJDF010000097.1:0-2840 GCA_964368845.1 uncultured Desulfovibrionaceae bacterium | reverse complement strand
TATAAAGGTCTATGCCCATGCTGAGTTAATATATCTTCAAGCAAAGCCAAATTTTGTGTGGGGGACTTTAAGGTATAATCTGGTAAATCTTCCAAAAATCTCTCATCCAAACCAGCCAAAGCCGGACCTGAAGCCGAACCATGTGGATATGCATATGGCACTTCAGTCAAAGCCGAAATAGCCGCCCTGGCACCACTTAACGAAGCCCCAGTAGCTCGTACAACTTCGCCACGTTTATCCATAACAAAGGCTTGATAGCATGGTACTCCAAACTCTGTAGTTAAGTCTAAAAATTGCACATTAATATCGCGAGCCTTATAGTCATCAAGTAGGGCTTGAATGCGCTCATCCTTTGAGCGTAAAATAAAGCACTTATGACGTGCATATGGCATAGTTGCCTCAGCATCGCGTTCTATAATTTCTGTTAAGGCCGCAATTTTAGCCTCAGCTAAGGTATTACCTGTGGCAAGCCCAGTAGAACCAGGATTCATAAAGATAGATACTTCGTCTAAATTACAAAATAAAAATACAGCTTGAACTGGCACAAGTATAGTTTGTTTAGTGCCTGCCTCCTCAGCCTCTATCCAATAAAGCTCAGCGTCTGCATAGGGTACTTCTAAGGGTAATGTATTTGGATCAAGTGCTGGAGTTTTTTGCTGTAACAACTCAGAATAACGTGCTTTAAATATAGGAGTAGGACGAGTTAATCCTTGTACATAATCATCTTTAATACTCGCATAAGCCGAAGCACGTTCTATCATTTCCATAGCATATGATGCCCTAGCATCAGCCAAAGAAAGACCACGTCCATAGGTTGTTCCTTGCCCTTCAACACTATAGTGATGTCGCCCCTGCTCTACAACCATACGTACATTCCAATTGCGCAACAAGGCAATAGGAGAAAGTGACGCTTCGTGGCGCATTTCCATGCCATTTAAAATATCATTTTCAACTAAGATATTTAAGGCTTGCTGGGCAGTTTGCTTAGAAGGTGGTCTTGACCAAACACTACCTTCTTTCGCTTGATGTAAATCAAAAATATCTTGAATATTAATCTTTTTTGATTCTGGCACCGAGTCATAAAGAAAAGAAAGCCCCTCATCACTAAGCTCTTCGGGATGAGGCAATTTATGATGCCACAAAATATTTTGTGCAAATACTTTACTCCATGCTCGCTGTAAGTCTTTGTGTTCCAAAAGCTGCCATGCTAAATGAGGTAAAGGCGTATAATCCAAAGCTTGTGCACAGTCAGCCTCTGAAAACATGTCTTTAAGTTTAGCTAAACTAGGATTAAGCATGGCACACTCTAAGAGTAAAGCAGTAAGTACTGGCGCGCAGGCGCTACTATTGTCAATTAATGGTTTAAATTTAACTACAATATCTTCATATGACATAAGCATAAGTTTGCGTAAAATATATTGATGCAAAAAATCATCTAATGGAAATTTATTTAATATTTCAATTCCTTGCTCTACACTCAAAGCAGGGTCAGGTTCACATGAAAAATATCCAGTTGTGGCTTCAGTACTGCTGTGCTTATAAATATATTTTAAGCTCATAATCTCTCACTATTGTCATTAATAAAAAAGGACAGGCTAATGCATTGTTTAGCCTGTCCTTTGAGTTATTTAACTTTGCGCTAAATATAGCACCATAAATCTTAACGTTTTGAGTATTGATACCTAGCGCGAGCAGCACGTAGGCCATATTTCTTACGCTCTTTCTTACGAGCATCACGAGTAAGCAAGCCAGCACGCTTTAATTGGCTACGCAATTCAGCATCTACAGAAAGTAATGCTCTTGAAATGCCATGACGCACAGCTTGGGCTTGGCCAGCAACACCACCGCCCTGTACATTAACCCTAACATCAATTTTTTCAAAAGTCTTAGTTAGTACAAGTGGTTGACGAATAATCATTTGCAAAGTTTTGCGAGGGAAATATTCTTCATAGGGGCGACCATTTATCACAATATTGCCGCTACCAGCATAAAGACGAGTACGTGCAGTTGCTGTCTTGCGGCGACCAGTTCCATAATCAAAATGTTTAGACATAATATCTCCTCACCCCATTAATAAGGGAAGCTTAGGGGTTTGGGGTTTTGGGCTGTGTGCGGATGATCTTGACCTGCATAAACTTTAAGCTTTTTCAGCATGGCTCGACCCAAACGATTTTTGGGTAGCATACCTTTAACAGCATTCATAATAACATGCTCTGGCTTTTTAACCAACACATCCTTAAGAACGGTGGTTTTAAGCCCACCCACATAACCAGAATAGCTATAATATTTTTTATTATCAAGCTTCTTACCAGTGACGCGGATTTTCTCGCAATTTACCACAACAATAAAATCACCATTATCCATATGTGGCGCAAATTCTGGCTTATGCTTACCGCGCAAACGGTGTGCAATTTGTGAAGCCAAGCGACCAAGCACTTGATCCTTTGCATCAACCACAAACCATTCGCGTTTGATGTCACTAGGTGTAGGACTAAAAGTTTTCATGCAAAATAACTCCTTGCAAATCAAAAAAAGCTCCATAGTTCAAAAAAACCAACATGTCAAGGAGATTCAACTACCCTTGGGGAATATAAATCTTATCAATAACAGTTGGCTTCGACAGGGCGTTCAAAAACAGTAAGATGCAAACTAACGAAAAAAGTAAGTATATGCCACTAATTGAAGTTTTACTCTTTCGCCTTAACCCTCACTTAAAGTAAGCAAAAGTCACAGATTGCTGCTTTAGGGCGTCCTATCGAAGAAGCCACAGCCGAAGGAGATTACACAAAGACTATGTATATGCCAAGCATTTTTTTTATTTTTTTCTATAAACATATAAA
>CAYJDF010000096.1:0-9098 GCA_964368845.1 uncultured Desulfovibrionaceae bacterium | reverse complement strand
TGGAGTTTGCCCCCACAAGCTTCTCGGTGTACACCGTGGTGGTAGACTGGGCTTCACGTGGAACGTCGGGCACTACCACGGCGCTGAGCCCACAGACTGGGGTGTACGCATAGTATCGGCGTAGGTAGTTCAAAATTTAGGTTTAACTTTTTAGTATATCCCCCCGCCGCAGGCGGGGGGATATCTTATTCTTTGCCTAAATTGTTGTCATTTAACTAAAGAAACACATGCCCAAAGCGGCCTTTCTCTGAAAATGAGAGAGGTCGTTTTTAGTGCAACATATTATGTAGCTTTTTTTTGAAAAAGTCACACTATTTTGTGTTGTATTTGTGTTCCCTTCCCCCACTCAATATGATATAATCTACAATGTATACGCTACCCACTTGCGCATAAATACCCCGAAAAGAGGACTTTTCATGAAAACCAAAAGATTTGCGGCCCTGTTTTTAACACTTGCGATACTCCTTGGCATCTCGCCGATTAGCGTCTTTGCCAGCGGTGGCGATGGCGACGGCGCTTCGCCCCAAATATCGCTCATCTCCGCCTTTGTCGAGCCAAGTGTGATAGAAATTGCAATAGGCGATACACGCACCGAGGCGGAAATTATGGACAGCTTTCCCGATGCTGTGTCCGCCACCGTAAACGGCACGGCAGGCCAGAGCGTGCCCGTGACCGAGTGGAGCTTGGTGTACGCAAGCACAGCGGACGGTGCTTTCTCTGCCTCTGCGCAGGGCGAATTTTACTACGAGCCGACACTTGCAGGGGGCTACACGCTTTCGGCCGAAGTGGGATATTTGCCAAACCAGCTTGTAAAAGTGGGCGAGGTAGTGCACGCACCACAGCCTACGGCAGGCACGGGTGCGGAAAGCTTTAGCTTTCAAATAACCGTAAACAAAGACGACACTTTCTACATCCCCCTTTCGGGTAGTTCGGGAACAAATGAAGGGACAGTCGGCAACTATTATAAGCCCTATTATTGGAGCATAGATTGGGATACCGCAAGTACCACAGACACACCCGAAATTAAGTATGGCGGATTCTCTTATGCAGACAGACCGGCCAGCGGCACCAGTGGCCCGGAAAACAAGATAGATTCAGATGGTATACCGCACACATATACAGCTGCGGGCACTTATGAAATTACCATAACGAACAATATGTTGCAGACCGATGGCACAACCGCAAACAACGATGCGTGGCTGGCGGCTTTCGGTTTCTATTCAAATGTGTATTCCGGTGATGCGAACGCTTCGTACAACAAAGCAATGGTTACCGCCATCACCTCGCCGATAACACCATTGATGACACGAACAGCAGCAGACTTAGATTCCGCCACTCCCATTCACCACGAATGGGAAAACGCTTTTTACGGATGCACAAACTTAAAGGATATCGGAGCCGGTTTCTCATCTGCAGCATGGGGAGATATTACCGCAATAGGGCATGATTTTGCAGAAGCTATGTTTTACGGATGCACAAGTATACCTTCCATTCCGGACACTTTTACCCTTCCAGTTTCAAACAAAATAACAACCATCGGAAATGATTACACCTTCCAGATGTTTAACGGTTGCACAAGCCTTAAAACGGTAGGAAGTGGCTTTACCCTGCCCCAGTCACCCGTTCTTACAACAGTAGGCGACGGTTTTGGTGCAAGTCTTTTTTCCGGTTGTTCAGCGCTCGAAGACATGGGAACAAATTTCAACACCCCTCAGTCTGAAGAATTAACAACAATTGGTGATATCTTAGGTTCGGATATGTTTCGCAATTGTGTTAATTTAAAAAAAATGGGAGATAGTTTTCTTCTTCCGGGATCTAACGTGCTTTCAGACCCGGGCGAGAATTTTGCCCAATATATGTTTGTGGGTTGTACGTCTTTAGAAGAAATAAAAACCGGCTTCACCCTGCCGCAATCAGATGAGCTAACCGTTATACCCATTCGGTTTGCTATCAGTATGTTCGAAGGATGTACATCTTTAAAAGAAATCCCAAGCACCTTTCAAGTTCCGCAATCAGACATTAAAACAATAGGCGACAATTTTCTCTCGTCAATGTTTCGAGGTTGCACAAGCCTTACAAGCACCGGAGCAAACTTTACCATGCCGCAGGTTAATACCATAACGGCAATAGGAGATGATTTTGCCGACTACATGTTTAGGGATTGTACGTCTCTCGCAACCATTGACGACTCCTTCAACATGCCGCAATCAACTGTGCTTACAAGCATTGGCGATAGCTTTGGAAGCAGTATGTTTTATGGCTGTGAAAAATTAACATCTTTAGGCTCAACTTTTACAATGCCCCAATCAAGCGTGCTTGAAACGATAGAACATCAATTTGGGAGTTATATGTTTGACGGTTGCAAAGAGCTTGAAAGTATAGGCAATATTTTTAACCTGCCCCAATCAGAAGAACTTACAACCATTGGAAATTTCTTTGCTTCTAACATGTTTGAAAATTGCACCAAACTAAATGATTTAGGCACAACCTTTAATTTACCGCAATCGGAAAAACTTACCACAATCGGCTATCTTTTTGCCGATGAAATGTTTAGAAATTGCACAAGTTTAAAAACACTTGGCGATACCCTAACCCTGCCGCAATCGCAGGTGATTACAAGTATAGATAGGGAGTTTGCATCCGACATGTTTAACGGGTGTTCAAGTTTAGAAAGTTTGGGGGCAAACTTCAACTTGCCCACTTCCCCTTTGCTTACAACCGGAAATGCAGACGCAGTTGGCTACGGCTTTGCTTATGGTATGTTTGAGAATGCCGGCAAAAACCTTGTAATAAACGATGTCTTTAAGTTTACAAAACTTTCGCAAGAACAGCTGGATAATGCGGGACAGTATGATGAGCCTTCGTTCGGCAACGTGTTTGCAACAACGAGCCTTGCGCCAAACCAAAGCAGAACAGCGGAATCTATAATAAACGGCAACGGCACACCCTCAAGCCCAAGAAACACGTTTGGCAGTCAAGGTGCCGCTTTTTCCGATTGGAATTACCTTCCGCTAAATATGGGTGGCGGCGGGATGTATATTGTTACATACGAAAACAACACATCACAGAATATAACGCCCAGCTACATGCCACCCCAAGTGAATGTAAGCAATGGCCAAGCGCCAAATAGGCCGGCAGATGCACGGGCTGATGGGTATGTTTTGGAAAACTGGTATACAGACAGCACACTTACAAATGCGTATGATTTCGCCGCACCCATAAGTGCCCATACAAGCTTATATGCAGGATGGGGTTGCACCATACAGTATCAAACAAACGGTGGCACGGCTATTGCAGACACCGTTGTCTTGGCACAGCGGCCACTTCCCCTGCCCATTGCACCAACAAAGACCGGGTTTACCTTCGACGGATGGTATGCAGATGCCGCCTTGCAAACGCTCTATGATTTTACGGCGCCGGTAACAGAAGCAACCATCTTATATGCAAAATGGAACGAAAATGCTTCAAGTTCTTCCAGCTCTTCCTCAAGCTCTTCCTCAAGCTCTTCCTCGAGCTCCTCCTCAAGCTCTTCCTCCGCCGACTTCCCCTATAACCCCAGCGGCACAGTAAACACGGGCAGCTCCACCCTACCTGCAGGCACACGCCTTGAGGGCACGGGCACGCCTGTGTCGGCCGACACGCTCAACAAGATGAAGCAGGCGGCAGTAGACGCAGGCCTCACCGGCGAGATTATCTACATCGCCGATTTAACGCTGGTGAACACAGCAGACGGAACAGCCGCACAGCCCGGCGCAAACACACGCATACGCATCGACGTGCCGGGCATCACCCCACAGGACAAAGCGTGGGTACTGCACGAAAAGGCGGACGGCAGCATAGAGAAGTACGATGCTGTGTGCTTTGATGGCTATGTGGAGTTTGCACCCACAAGCTTCTCGGTGTACACCGTGGTGGTAGACTGGGCTTCACGTGGAACGTCGGGCACTACCACGGCGCTTAGCCCACAGACGGGTGTGTACGCATAGTATCGGCGTAGGTAGTTCAAAATTTAGGTTTAACTTTTTGGTATAACTCCCCCCGCCGCAGGCGGGGGGAGTTTTTTTGAACCACCGGCTAGGCCAGTGGTTCAAAAAATCTTACGCGATGAGGAAGAAGAAAAAACTCCTTTTGAGGATAAAAATAATAGAGAAGCGGGGGTGCTTCTCTATTTGTGGGTTGTTTTTTTGTAGTTGAGGTTGCGTTGGTAGGTAGCGGTTTGCTCATTTTGTCTCGTTACTTATATGGTCGATACATTCCCACAGCTGTTTCTTCGTCCAAATATTCAAACCCAAATTTTTCATATAATTTATCTGCTGGTTTATCAGCAATTAAACAAATATACCCACTTTCGTTTGCAATCGAATTAAGATAGTTATCCACCTGTGACATTATTTGTTTTCCGAGCCCTTGTTTCTGATAACTTTTATCTACCATTATATCACTTACAACGAATGTAGTGCCACCATCTCCGACAACTCTACCAAAAGCAATTAAACGTCCCTCTTTGTTCCTGATTCCTACCATAAACAATGTGTTTTTTAATGCGATTTTAGCGGTTTCCACACTGCGAGGGCTCATACCACTTCTATCTCGAAGTGAGGAAAATTCTTCTGCTTCTATATTGTTGAAAATCATATCCATTACCATATTCTCCTCTGCTATTTTATACTTCAAATCATATAAATACTGAACTGCCCCCGTTTTTTGTACCAATCACAACGTTAGTGTAGAGCCTTTCCTTGAGCGGCAACCGAAGTGGAGCGTAGCGAAATGAAGGTTGCCGCTTGCTCGTTTTTTAGGCCGGTATCGGTACGATGCTTTGTGGTGCAGGAGGCCTTCCTCCAAGCGCACTGTGAGGCCGCACTTCATTGTAATACTGAACCCATTTTGCAGTCAGAACCTGTCACTCCGACCAAATATAAAAAACCGCCTATTTACGGCGGTTTTTTATATTTGGTGCGGTTAGCGATATAGGACTTAACGAAAAGCCCAGCAACAATGCGGTTTTATAGACAGTCACAAGCGGTATTTGCCCCAAATAGCCAACGAAAAACAACTACCCACAAAACCATCAAGAGCGTTTCATGTAAAGTGAAGCGTCTTGTTTCAACTCGTGTAGACACTGCCTTGGGAAAGGTCGTTTTTTGTGGCGCAATGTGACCTTTTTCTGCGAATGGGAAAGGCCTCTTTTTTAGTCAATTCGCATGTTTTCTTTACGCACGCATTATGCTACAATATACAATGTATGGTTATGCTTCTGCACATACAATCCACAAAAGGGGACTTTTTATGAAAACCAAAAGATTTGCGGCCCTGTTTTTAACACTTGCGATGCTGCTTGGCGTATCGCCGTTAAGCGTCTTTGCCAGCGGTGGCGATGACGGCGGCGCTTCGCCCCAAATATCGCTCATCTCCGCATTCATTGAGCCTGACGTGATGGAAATCGCAATAGGCGATACACGCACCGAGGCGGAGATAACAGACAGCTTTCCCGATGCTGTGTCCGCCACGGTAAACGGCACGGAGGGCGAGAGCGTGCCCGTGACTAAGTGGAGCTTGGTGTACGCAAGCACAGCGGACGGTGCTTTCTCCTCCTCTGCACAGGGCGAGTTTTACTACGAGCCGACACTTGCAGGGGGCTACACGCTTTCGGGTGAAGTGGGTTATTTGCCAAACCAGCTTGTGAGGGTGGGCGAGGCGCTTTTGCATGGGCCGATGCTGATGAGCACAGGTGTGCAGGTGGGCGACTTTGTCGTGACGGGCGATACAGGCAGTTATAGCTATGGCACACACAGCTCGCTTACAGGCATCAACGTGCTCACCATCACAGGCAATGCCCCACTGGAAATATCCATGGCTTCCGGCGTTTCTTCCACCACCACAGACACCATTGTGGTGCAAAGCGGCACCACCGCCAACCTCACCCTAAACGGCGTGAACATAGATGTGAACACCACTACTAATGCCTGCGCTTTTGACATACAGGGCACTGCCACGGCAAACATCACGCTAACCGGTGACAACACCCTAAAAAGTGGCACTAACAAAGCCGGCCTACAGGTGCAAAGCACCACCTCCGGCACAGCCACCCTAAACCTAAGTGGCACCGGCAAACTAGAAGCCAACGGCGGCAATAGTAGCACGGGCATTGGCGGCGGCCATGCCGGGAGCGGCGGCAATATCAATATCTTGGATGGCAATGTAACCGCCAACGGTGCCGTCGGCGGCGCGGGCATCGGCGGCGGATTTAGTGGCGGCTTCGGTACTGGTAACGGCGGCAACATCACCATCTCGGGCGGCACGGTAAAGGCCACCGGCGGCGCCAACAGTTATGGAAGTGGCGGTGCGGGTATCGGCGGCGGTGGTGCCGGTGGTAACGGCGGCACCATCAAAATTTCGAGCGGTAAGGTGACCGCCAGCGGAAATGCTGGCGGCGCAGGTATCGGCGGTGGCGGCAATGGTGGCAACGGCGGCACCATCACCATTTCGGGCGGCACGATAATAGCTAACGAAAGCGGCGGAGGCGGTGCGGGAATCGGTGGCGGCAATGGTGGCAACGGCGGCACCATTGTCATCTCGGACGGTGCTATAACCGCCGTGGGAGGTAACTATAGCGGCGGCGCAGCCATCGGTGGTGGCGGTAGCGGTGGTGGCGGTAGCGGTGCAGGCGGCACCATCACCATCTCGGGCGGCACGATAACCGCCACGGGTATAGCCGATTTGACACAGCATGCACAGGCATTTTCGACAACACCCACCATCTCGGTGCCGGAAAACCGGGTGGCAAAAGCCACGGTTAATGCGGGGGCTGCTGAGGACAGTGCATCTCCAATAAATCTCAGCACAGAAACGAACTATTATGAAAGTAAATACGTCTATATCAGCATGGAAGCAGTCACCCCCACCATCAACTTGGGAGCGGCATTAACCTACGACGGCACACAGCAAATGAAGACTGTTACCTCGGTGAAATTTGACACCTACACATTGCCAAGCGCAAACCACACCCTAAGGGGCAACACCGCCACAAACGCCGGAGATTACACCCTCACCGTAGCTATAGATTTGGGCACAAACGGCATATTTGACTCGGGTGTCAACTATGTCGGCGGCGGCGATTTTACCAAAAGCTACAGCATCGCCAAAGCACCCCTCACCATCCAAAATCCCACGCCGCAAAACAAGGTGTACGACGGCACCGCGGATGCCACAGTGACGGTGGATTTTACCGGACTTGTAAACAGTGAAACCCTTGCAAGCGGCACCGACTACACCGTAAACGCCAACTTCGCAAGCGCAGATGTGGGCGATAACCTCGCCGTAACCGGCACGGTGAGCCTTGCAACTACCGGCACAGCGGCAAACTACAGCCTTGCCGATACTAATTTGCCAAGCGGCCTTGAGGCAAACATCACCCGGCTTCCTATCGCAAACGCACAAATAACCTTGGGCAACCCCTTAACCTACAACGGCAACGAGCAAACGCAGAGCATCACCTCGGTGGTGGTGAACGGCGTAACCCTTAACAGCGCTGACTATACCATAAGCGACAACACCGCCACAGATGCGGGCAACTACACCCTCACCCTCACCGGCAGGGCGAATTGCAGCGGCACGGCCACCACGGCTTTCAGCGTGGCAAAAGCCCCCCTCACCTCTGCCGTCATCACCTTGGGCAATGCCTTAACCTACAACGGCAACGAGCAAACACAGAACATCACCTCGGTGGTTTTAAACGGTGTAACCCTCACTGCGGGCAGTGACTACACCGTGCGGGGCAACACCGCAACGAATGCAGGGGCGTACACCCTCACCGTAGCGGGCAACGGAAACTATGGCGGCACTGCCACCAAGGTTTACAACATTGCACAAAAAAACCTTACCATCACGGGTGCCACGGCGCAAAGCCGTGCGTACAACGGCATCACTGATGCCACGGCAGACGTGCGTTTCGGCGGCCTTGTAAACGGCGAAACCCTCACCAAAGGCACAGATTACACCGTAAGTGCCGATTTTCCAAGCCCCGATGTGGGCGACAACCTCACCGTGGGGGGCGTGGTGCAGCTTACAAACACGGCAAAGGCAAGCAACTACATCTTTAGCAACGCCGAGTTTTCTTTCCCCACGACGGCCGGCATCACGCCGCTTGCATTGGCAGGCGCACAGGTGGCCTTGGGCACACCGATTGTGGCAAACGGCACACAGCAGACCCAAAGCGTTGCCTCTATAACACTGAACGGCCGAACCCTCGCCGAGGGCACAGACTATACCGTGAGTGGCAACACCGCAACGGATGCAGGTAGCTATACACTCACCGTCACAGGCAAGGGCAACTACAGCGGCACACTGGCCGTGCCCTTCACGGTGGTGGGCACAGCCGAGGAAGCCCTGCCGCTTGAGCCAAACGGCACTTTAGACCTCGAAGACTCCCTTGTGCCCAGCGGCAACACGCTGCACATCAACCCACAAAGTTCGGTACAGCAATCGCAGGATTTGGCAAAACTGCGTGAGTTTGCACAGCAAAACGGCATCACGGGCGAGGTGCACTTCCTTGCGGACATCACCATGACCGACGCAAACGGAGGTGAGGTACAGCCCCAAGACGGCAACACACGCATACGCATAAACGTGCCGGGGCTTACTACCGCAGACACCGTCACCGTACTGCACATAAAGGACGACGGCAGTGTGGAGGAGATAACCCCCGTGTACGTGTACAATGGGTATGTGGAGTTCTTCCCCACAAGCTTCTCGGTGTACAGCGTGATTGTGCACAAGGCAGGTGCAGGCACTACCTCGGCGCTTAGCCCACAGACTGGGGTTTATGGGTAGTATAGCGTAGGTGTTTCAAAGTTTTTGGCATAGACAAAAGCATTAGTTTATCTTTTTGGTATAGCGCCCCCTGCGCAGGCGACGGGCGATTGGTAGGCGGACAAAAAAGACACCACCAAGAGGCGGTGTCTTTTTTGGTGCCGGCGAAGGGACATATATTTGCTCCCGCAAATCTATCGCATTCGGACTTGCGTCCTTCATGCCTTTTGCCTAAAAACATGCCACCGACATATTTTCTTTGCGGCAAAACCCTCTTAGGGTTTAAG
>CAYJDF010000095.1:0-9129 GCA_964368845.1 uncultured Desulfovibrionaceae bacterium | reverse complement strand
AAATAATTCGGGCTGGTGGTTTGTTGAATTCAGTACGATGTTAGTTGGTTTATTATCTTCGTTTGGGAGGGTTACCCTTTCAGCCACTGCTTAGTTTTATAAAGTACCAAGAAGTACAAAACACCCTTAAAATTAAAAAATTAAGGGTGTTTTTTTGTGCTATGGAGTGCCATAAAAAATCATAAAGTTTTATAGAGTAATCGTACCACGGTTTGGACAAAAGCAAAATGTACGGCATACTGACGCAAAAGTTGTACAGCTGGAGGTATAAACTATGCAACTTACAGACAAATATATACATAAAATTGAGCCCAAAGAAAAAAGGTACACCATAACTGATGAAAGAGGTCTATATTTTGAGATTGCCCCAATGGAAGTAAATGGTGTATTTATATTATTGGGTTAATAAAAAAAGAATACAAAATGTCTTTGGGGCCATTTCCAGATATCAAGTTCATGGAAGCAAAAAAAAGTGTGACGTTTATCGTGTATAAATTGCACAAGGTAAAAGTTTTAAACAAGTAATACAAGAGGGATAACTTTATCCTATCTATCCAACTCCCTCACCTCATAGCTTATAAATACTCATAAATAGCATCATACTGAACTGTTGGTCTAGTCACACTCTTCCCCCCAACAGAACTGCAAAGTCAATTTGTGGACTTTTTTAAAAAGTAATGAAAATTTGGCCAACTATGAATGTAGAACTTGAAAAAACCGAGCTTTTGCATAATAGTAGAGTGCAAGAACATTTTGGGTAAGGAGTATAAGCATGGGTAAGGATTTAACAAATTCACGACTAGATAGACAAAACATTCTAAATAATGAGATTGCACTTGTTGAAATACAAGAAAATTCTAATGTTTTGGGGGTATTATTTGAAAACCAGCTCTGTTTTACTAAGCATATGGTTGCTGAATTTTTTGAAATAGATATTAGGACACTTGAAAGATATGTGAATGAATACTCAGATGAATTACAAAATAATGGTTATGAAATTTTAAGGGGAAATAGATTAAAAAATTTTTTAAAATCAATGACTTCTGCTCCCGACATTAATGTCGGGAGCAGAAATGAAAAAGTGACCCAACTATCTATTTTTAATTTTAGAAGCTTTCTCAATATTGCCATGTTACTTACTGAAAGTGAAAAAGCAAAAATATTTCGACAATTTATGCTTGATATTGTAATTGATTTAATAAATAAGAAATCTGGGCTTGGTACTAAATACATCAATCAGCGAGATAAAAGTTTTCTATCTGCCTCTTTGCAAGAAGAAAATTATAGAAGAAAGTTTACTGATGCATTAAATCAATATGTTGTTGATAAGCCATTTAAATATGGAAAATTTACTGACATGATTTATGTGAGTATTTTTAGAGAAAATGCCAAAGAGTATAAAAAAATTCTTGATTTAAAAGTAAAAGATAAGGTACGTGATACTTTTTATAGTGAAATTTTAGATATCATAGCAGCTTATGAAAATGGTTTCTCCGCAGAATTAAAACGAGCATATAATGAATTAGGTAGGCAGCTATCAATTTCAGAAACAGAAAATTTATTTATTAATTTTGAAAAAATGGAATTATGGCTTCCTCTAATACATAGTGGACGTGTGAAAATGTCTAGTCGAGATTTAGCATTAAGAGAAGCTTTTCACTATCAGCTTTCTGAATATATTGAACCGCTAAATAAGGATGAATATCAAAAGTTTTTGGGTGCCACAGGTGATGAACTAGAGCGCTTGATGGATGAAAACAAAGAAGTGTTAAAACGTTTAAAAGAAAGCGAGTAGTGACTAAGTATGCTTATTTTATACCTTACGGCCGAACAAATCCCATCTATCCATCAAAAAACAATTGAAAAAAGTGGTGGTGGCACTTTAAATGTTCTTGATAGTAGCAGGTTGCTAAGCGTTCTTGAGCATATAAAAAATGATGATTTTTATCCAGAATTTCACGACAAGCTTACTCATCTATTCTACAGTGTTTGCCAACTTCATTGCTTTGCGGATGGTAATAAAAGGCTTGCAATAACACTATCTGCTCAATTTCTTTTACAAAATGGATATATGGCTATAGCACAAACTTTTTTTGAATATACTGAGATGATAAGTTTAAATGTAGCTGCGGGTAAAATTGATAAAAAACTTTTATGTAAAATATTTCGAGCTATAATGGATGGAACATATCAAACTGATGAATCACTCAAGTTGGAAGTGTATTTAGCCATTTCTGTATAAATGGACATAGTGTTGTTTGTAAGCACATTTAGTATAAGCTAAAAAAGTTTCACCCCTACAGCCTTCAAATACGGATAAATAGCACCATACTCCGCTCTTACCCTAGTCACATCGTTACTATCCCCTTCAATGATAAAGATTGCAAAGCCTTGATAAAACCTAGCTAAAAGAACTCTATAAGAGTTTTAAGATGCTCTTTCTTTTCTGGAACCCGTATGGTTTGCCACGTCGTTCCTCGTGCCTTGGTCTTCTCGCATTGGCATTAATTGGGATTATGTATAAAGAAAAATTTGTACTTACAGCAATAATGTCTGTCAAAGTCAATTGCGAGAAAAGCGTTTCGGGAGTTAAGCACAGAGATAAGCTCATTAACGTTTTTTTGTAGTAATCAACTTTAGAGCTACATTGAGAGTTAATTTTAAGCGGTTTTTAGCAGTAATAGTTAGTTTTAACTACTATTCAAAGTCATTGGCTTTAGTTGGTTTATTAGAGCTTTTCAAAGGGGGGATTTTTGCTTGTGCAAAAATCCCCCATAAATATTATATATATTAATTTTTTATTACATCAAAAACTAAGGCTTCATACCAAAATAGCTTTGCTTCAGGTTTTTTCCAACTGTCAGGAGATAAACCAGCTTTATGGCATAAATTTATCAGGTAGGCGTTTAAGTCCCAGCCTTGTTCTACTGGTACTTTTGGTAAAAAAACTCCACTATTATTACCAAGTTTAAGCATAAGTCCATGTTGACCAATCTTAATTTGTTGCACATCTGGGCAAGGACAAAGTGGTCCGAGCACAGAGATGGATAAATCTGCTTTGGCCCATTCATCAGATGATAGCGGAGTAAAGCGTGAATCTTGAAAAGCTGCTGCATGGGCCATTCGCACAACATTAACATAAAGTGGCTCTTGCCCAATCATGGTGCCAATACATCCGCGTAAACGACCGTTTATATTAATGGTTACAAAACTGCCCAAGTGTTGGTGTAAAATACCTTTTTCTACCGAAGGTAATTCAATTTTATTACCTGCAAGGGTACTTTCAATGGCAAGGCAAGCTAGTTTACCAAGAGTGCTTTTTTCTTCTGTACTTAGGCAAAATGTTACTGACATAAATATACCCTTTTTGTCCATTAACCTACTGCAATACCTCTAAAGTTGCTTCGGCAATTTGTAGTTCTTCATTGGTGGGAATAATTAGTACAGGAATTTTTGATTCTGCTGTACTAATGGCCCTTGCAATGGACTTGCGAGTAGCATTTTCTTTTTGATCAATTATGATGCCAAGTGGTTCTAAACCTTCACAAACAGCAGCGCGCACAAAGTCGTCATTTTCACCAATACCTGCGGTAAATACAATGGAGTCTACCCGCCCTAAGAGGAAGAAGTAAGAACCAAGGAATTTTTTAATGCCACGGGTAAGAATTTGGAAGGCAAGTTCAGCCTTTTCATCACCTTTTTCACGCATGGCATGTAAGTCGCGCATATCGTTGGTTCCGCTAATACCAAGTAATCCAGATTTTTTATTTAATAATGTGTCTATATCTTGAGCGGATAAATTCATTTTTTCCATAATATATGGTATGATAGCTGGATCAATTGTACCTGAGCGTGTGCCCATCATAAGTCCTTCTAATGGGGTTAGCCCCATGGATGTATCATCGCATATACCGTTTCTAACCGCAGACATTGATGAACCATTGCCAAGATGCATGGTGATGGAATTAAGCTCATTAAGAGGCTTATTTAAAAATTCAGCAGTTTTCTTGGCAATATATTTATGCGAAGTTCCATGGAAGCCATAGCGGCGTATATGTAGTTTTTCATATAATTCGTAGGGTATAGGATAGATATAAGCCGGTGGAAGCATGCTTGCACCAAACTCTGTATCAAATACACCCACATTAGGCACACCTGGGAGTAGCTTTTCTACCACTTCAACGCCCATGAGATTGGCAGGATTATGCAAGGGGCTAAGGGTGTAGTATTTGCGCACAATGTCTTTAACCTTTTCATCAAAAAGCATGGGACGAGTAATTTCTTCACCACCGTGTACCACACGATGTCCCACAGCAAAAATTTCATCCTTACTTTTAATGACCCCTTTTTCTTCATGGCTAAGTAGTGTGATAACTTCTTCCATGGCTTCCACATGGGTGGGGAATTTTTGCTCAAGGATTACTTTTTCTTCCTTTTCAGTATCAGGCCAAATTTTATGGGTTAATTTACCTATATTATCGCCAATGCGTTCAACCACTCCAGCACAAAGGACAACCTTGTCTGTCATTTCAATTAATTGATATTTACAAGAGGAAGAGCCAGCATTTATTACCAATATTTTCATATGCACCTCAAAAGAAATTATTTTTCTGCCGCAGCTTGCACAGCAGTAATAGCTACAGTGTTAACAATGTCCGGAACAGTGCAACCCCTAGAGAGGTCGTTGACAGGTTTGTTGAGCCCTTGCAACACCGGTCCAATGGCAATGGCACCGGCAGCGCGTTGTACTGCCTTATATGTGTTATTACCAGTATTTAAATCTGGGAAAATAAACACAGTGGCTTGTCCTGCTACTTGACTATCTGGTAACTTGGTGCGGGCCACTTCTTTATCAATGGCTGCGTCATATTGTATAGGACCTTCTAATAATAAATCCGGAGCAATTTCTTGTGCAATTTTAGTTGCTTCTATTACAATATCCACATCTGCACCTTTACCGGATGTTCCGGTAGAATAAGAGAGCATGGCCACGCGTGGTGTAATGCCAAACACTGAGGCAGTGTGTGCTGAGGCCACGGCAATTTCGGCTAGTTGTTGGGCTGTGGGGTTAGGGTTAACAGCACAATCGCCAAAAGCTAAAACGCGATCTTTTAAACACATTAAAAATATGGATGAAACAATGGAGCAACTTGCTTTGGTTTTGATAAATTCAAAGGCTGGCCTAATGGTATGGGCTGTTGTGTTTATTGCTCCAGAAACCATGCCATCAGCGTGATTTTTATGTACCATCATAGTGGCAAAATATGTGCAATCAGTCATGCGGTCGCGAGCTTGTTCAATACTCATGCCCTTGGCTTTGCGTAGCTCATAATAGGTTTCAATGTAGTCTTCAAAATTTGGAGATAGGTTTGGTTGAATAATTGTTGCTCCATCAAGGTCAAGACCTAGCTCCGCAATCTTTGTGCCGATGCGGTCGGCATTACCAAGCAATATAATTTCAGCCACATCACGGCGAAGCAAAATATCTGTTGCGCGTAAGATGCGTTCTTCTTCACCTTCGGCTAGAACAATACGCATTTTATTTTGTCTTGCGCGTTCAATTAAGTCAAACTCAAACATCATGGGGGTAATACGCGTTGGTTTTTGGGTTACAATGCGCTTGGCAAGCTCTTTGGCATTAACATTGCGCTCAAAAAGCCCTAGAGCTGTATTAATTTTTTGTAAATTTTCAGGCTCAATACGCCCATATAATTGAGATAACATTTGGACAGTTTTGTAAGTATGGTCAGCTGTGAGTAAAACAGGAACAGGTACACCAGTCCAACCCTCTAAGAGCAATTGCACATTACGCGGCAAATCTAAACCGCCGGTTAAAAGTACACCTGCAATATTATGATAGGATGAAGATACTCTTGAGGCAAGAGATGCAAGTACAATATCTGTTCTATCACCTGGGGTAATAATTAAATGGTCATCGTTAATATAGTCTAGAAAATTGTGCACTTGCATAGCAGCAATGAGGTAGTCACCTACTAAAGCATCCATACGATGCGAACCATAAAGCACGGTGGCATTAAGCCATTTTGCCACATCGGCCATGGTGGGTTTACCTAGGGCTGGTTCATCTGGCACAGTGTAGATAAGTGGTTTTTTATCTGAACTCTTTAGTGTAACTCCAGCTTGGAGATCGTCACGTTCAGTTACGGATAAATCTGCCCTATTGACCACGACAGCTAAAATATCAACATTTTTTTCTTCTAATTGGTCAATAACTAGCTGTGTTCCTTGAATAATATTGTCTATATTTTTTTGAGATCCATTAGCAATAACCATAACAGTACAACCAAGATTGGCTGCAATATCGGCATTAAGTTCAAATTCAAAGGATGCATCGGTGCCTAAAAAATCTGTACCTTCGCATACAACAAAATCATGTGTCTCCATGAGAGAATGAAATTTTTGTAAAATATTAGCAATTAGTAAGTTGCGTTGGCCGTTATTTATTAAATGTCTTGCTTCATCAAGGGTATAGGCAAAGGTGTCAGTATAGGATAAATCCAATTTAAAGTGACTAAGCATAAGGTGGATATCATGGTCTTTATCATCAAACATGGGTTCATTTATAATAGGCCGAAAAAATGCAACCTTTCGCATATTACGCGTCATAAGTTGCATCATGCCAAGCACAATGGCAGACTTACCTGAACGAGCTTCCGTGGCTGTGATATATAGGCTTTTGTACATGATAACTCCATACCCACTTATTTAGTATTGAATTGAAAAATCTAGCGTGATTTTAGATGTTAATAAAGTTATGCCTTGCATCTAAAATTCTTGATGATTTTAGATGCAAGGCTGTAATAATATTGATTTATTATTCTACTTCGCCAAGACCTGGTAAACCAGCTAAAAGCTTGTAGTAGTTATAACGTTTGATATATTGCTTTTCTAAGTCTGCCTTAAGCTCAGGCGATGCTTTAGGGTCAATCTTATCAAGAGCAGCATAACGAATTTCTCCCATGAGGAATTCTTGAATTTTTCCATCGGGTTCTTTGGATTCCAAGAGGAATGGGTTTTTACCTTCGGCGGCTAGGTCTGGGTTATAGCGATATAAAGGCCAATAGCCAGAAGTTACAGCTAGTTTGCCTTCTTCCATGGTTTTGCCCATACCTTTGCGTATACCTTGGTTAATGCAAGGTGAGTAAGCAATGATAAGTGATGGTCCTTTATAAGCTTCGGCTTCGCGGAAAGCTTTTAATACTTGTTGTTTATCTGCACCCATAGAAACAGAAGCTACATATACATAACCATAACTCATGGCCATTGCTCCAAGGTCTTTCTTGCCAATTCTCTTGCCAGCAGCAGCAAACTTGGCAATAGATCCTAGAGGAGTAGCTTTAGAGGCTTGTCCACCTGTGTTTGAGTAAACTTCTGTATCCATAACCAAAATGTTAATGTCCTCACCAGAAGCTATTACATGGTCAAGGCCACCATAGCCAATGTCATAGGCCCAGCCATCACCACCAAATACCCAAATGCTTTTCTTGGTGAAAAGATCATCCATATGCCAGATTTCGTGCGCAATGGGGTGGTCAATGCCGTTTAGATTACCTAGTATTTCTAAGCCATAGCGTTGAGAACCAGCGGCATCATTCATATTTTCAAGCCATCCCTCACAAGCTGCAATTAAATCTTTGCTAAGATCTTTTTCTTCAAGCAAGATTTTAATGCAGTTGGCAAGGTAGTCACGGCGTTGTTGGTAAGCCATTTCAATACCAAAGCCAAATTCTGCTGCATCCTCAAATAAGGAGTTACCCCAAGCTGGACCATAACCATCTTTGTTGGTGGTGTATGGAGTGGTGGGAGATGATGCACCCCAGATAGAAGAACAACCTGTGGCATTGGCAATAATCATGCGATCACCAAACATCTGAGTCAATAATTTAACATAGGGTGTTTCGCCACAACCTGCACATGCTCCTGAGAATTCATGTAAAGGTTGTTGTAGTTGTGAGCCTTTGAGGGTATCACGTGGCATGAGGTCGTCTTTTAATACAATATTTTCGTCAGCAAAATTAAGATTGGCCACTTGGTCATCTAGCTGAGTTTCTAAAGGTTTCATGATAAGAGCTTTTTCTTTGGCAGGGCATATATCAGCACAAGATCCACAACCAAGGCAATCTTCAGCATAAACTTGCATGCGGAATTTAAGGCCCTTTAACTCTTTACCAGTTGCGTCCTTAGTGCCAAATGACTTGGGCGCGCCTTTTAGCTCGTCTTCGGTGGCAAGTACTGGGCGTATAGTTGCGTGTGGACATACGAAAGAGCACTGATAGCATTGAATGCAATTATCCACTTGCCATTCTGGCACAGCAATGGCCACAGCACGTTTTTCAAAGGCTGCAGTGCCAAGAGGCATGAAGCCTGCTGCATCCATAGCAGATACTGGTAATTTGTCACCTTGTTGAGCTAAAATGGGCTTTACAACATTGGTGATATATTCTGGTTCATGCTCATTATTGTTTGTGTTGTCGGTAGCTTTAGCCCATGCGGCTGGGTACTTAACAGCCTCAAGACAATCAAGGGCTTTATCTACAGCGGCAATATTCATATTAACAATTTTATCGCCTTTAGAGCCGTAAGTTTCTTTGATGGAAACTTTAAGTAAATCTACAGCTTTTTTGAAATCAAGCACATTGGCAAGCTTGAAAAATGCAGTTTGCATAATCATATTGATGCGCCCGCCAAGGCCTACTTCTGTAGCTACTTTAACTGCGTCTACATTGTAGAATTTTAATTTTTTGTTGGCTATGGTGCGCTTCATATGGGCTGGTAGTTGTGCTTCCATCTCTTTAAGCGACCAGTTGGAGTTTAGAACAAATGTTCCACCATCTTTAATGCCTTCTAAAATATCATATTGATTTACATAGGCAGCCTTGTGGCATGCAATGTAGTCGGCTTGAGTTACAAGGTAGGATGATTTAATTTGCTCCTTACCAAAGCGTAAATGTGATACGGTAAAGCCGCCAGATTTTTTGGAGTCATATGCAAAATAAGCTTGGGCATACATATCAGTGTTATCACCAATAATTTTAATTGCTTGCTTGTTTGCGCCAACTGTTCCATCAGCACCAAGGCCAAAGAATTTACATTGTACTGTACCAGCAG
>CAYJDF010000094.1:2214-9217 GCA_964368845.1 uncultured Desulfovibrionaceae bacterium | reverse complement strand
TAAATAGTTTTTTCTTGTATTTCTGGTATGCTTTGTGCATAATGATTAAAGCAAGCCATATACAGTCAAAGTTTTGAAAGGAGATTTGTATGGCAGATAAGGAAGCTTTACCCGAAGGTGCAGAAGCTCCAAAAAAATCAAAAGTAAAAAAATTTCTAATTATATTTTTGATTTTATTAATTATACTTGCTGCTGGTGGTGGCGGGGCCTATTGGTGGTTCTTTATGCGTGCTCCTGTAGATCCAGGTGCAGAGAAGGCCACTACCACTGAAGAAGGTGCAAAGCCATCTGAGGCTACTGAGGAAGTCAAAGGTGAAGAAGGTGACTCACCGCGCATAGAGCGTCAATCAGATTTACCACGCTCTAAGGGTATGGTTTTACCACTACCTCCATTTGTGGTTAATCTTTCTGATCCTACGGGTAAAAGGTATTTGCGCCTTGGTATGGAGGTAGAAGTCAATCGTGATGTTTCTGCCTTAATTAAATCTCAAAGCCCAAAAATTCGCGATGCTGTCATTATATTGCTTGCGGGCAAAACTTATGCTGATATTTCTTCGGCCGAAGGTAAGATATTACTGAAAGCTGAGGTGGCGGCAAGATTAAATCAAATACTTGGCGGATCATATGTAGTCCGTGTATATTTTACAGATTTTATAGTGGAAAACGGCGTAACGCCATAGGCTTTTTTACCCTGTAAGCCAAGGATGTATTATGAGCGATGATAAAGACCAAGATGCCTTAGCCGCTGAATGGGCAGCACAATTAGAAGCTGAGGAAGATGGGCAAAGTGCCGCTGATGACTTGCTTGAGGCTGCTCTTGCCGCAGGAAGTGGAGATGATGCAGCTAGTGCTGGTGAATCTTCAAGTGATGAGGATTTAGCCGCACGTTGGGCAGAGGCTTTAGCCGAAGACGAAGAGGAAGAAACCCAAAAAGGTTGGGACAAATCGACCCTACGCACGCAAGCCACAGAAGCTCAATTTAAGGATATGACCGACATAGCAAGGCGTCCTCCTGCCGATGGGGCTAAACGTGAGCTTGATTTTATTTTGGATATTCCACTGGATGTCTCTGCTGAGCTTGGACGCACCCGCTTGCTCATTAATGAGCTTTTACAACTAGGCCAAGGCTCAGTGGTTGAGCTTAATAAACTTGCTGGTGAACCATTAGAGGTTTTTGTAAATGGCAAATTGGTGGCCCGTGGAGAGGCTGTTGTCATTAACGAAAAATTTGGGGTGCGCTTAACAGATATTATTAGCCCCATGGAAAGAGTAAAACAGCTTGGCTAACACTATAGAGCAAATAAACTCAGCAGCGCAAGCAAACCCAAACATTGAACATCAAGATGGGGCTGCTGCTAATACGGACATGGCACAAGGTGCGACACCAGATGTTGGTAGTCAAACTTCTGGCATGCAGACCAATGTATTAGAGCAAGAGATGGCACATGATGCTACTGAGGCTAGTTCGCAGTCTGGCGCACAAGTTACAGAGCAGGCTTCTGACTTAGTTTCCGGACAGGCACAAGCTACTGAGCAAGCAGCAGGTCAAGTTTTAGAACAAGGCGCAACCCAAGCTACTGAGACTGTTGGGCAAGTGGCTGGTGAGTTGGCAAATCAAGCCGCCACTGCACCCCTACCTATGGAAAGTGCTTTTACTTGGGGTGGGTATTTTCAAGCTATAGGTACACTTTTGATTTTATTGGCCTTACTTTGGGGTGTGGTATGGTTGGTACGTCGTTATGGTCGTTTCAATTTTTTGCCAAAACCTGGCGCTTTCCCACGAGATGGCTTACGCCTTGAGAGTCAATTGCCCCTTGGACCTCGCAAAGGTCTTATGGTGGTACGGTTTTTGAATAAAAGGTTATTAATTGGGGTCACTGACCACCAAATAACCCTTTTGAAGGAAACCACAGATGATGAAGACGAAAATAACATGGAATTTAAGGACGTTATGGAAATGGCTCAACGCCAAAAGTCTGACGACTAGTATTTCTAGCCTCCTTTTTGTAGCTCTTGTGCCAAGCTTAGCTTTAGCTGCTCAAGACCTTGTTATGCCACCCATGCAGCTTACTCTTTCGGGTGGAGCTTCTGATCCTGAAAAAGTTACTGTTCTATTAGAAATCCTTTTTCTCTTAACTATACTTTCTGTGGCACCGGCCATTATGCTAACTGTCACAAGCTTTACACGTATTATTATTGTGTTTAGCTTTTTGCGCCAAGCTATGGGCGTGCAACAGCTTCCACCTACGCAAATTCTTGCTTCTTTAGCTATATTTATGACTGTGGTTATTATGTATCCTGTGGGCAAACAGATTAATGATACAGCCTTACAGCCATATCTTAATGAAACCATAGACTACCGTATTGCATTAGACCGTGCTCAAGAACCTTTGCGCACCTTTATGTTTAAGCATACACGCGAAAAAGATATTTCAGTATTCTATGCCATATCGCGCATGGAAGCCCCCAAAAATAAAGACGAAGTGCCTACTATGATGTTGGCTGCTGCCTATGTGATTAGTGAACTGAAAACCGCATTTACCATAGGGTTTTTGATTTATATTCCATTCTTGGTGCTTGATATGGTTATTTCTAGTGTGTTGTTAGCTATGGGTATGATGATGTTACCACCCATGATGGTGTCTATGCCTTTTAAGTTGCTTTTATTTGTAATGGTTGATGGTTGGAATCTATTGGTAGGTTCTTTAGTAAATTCGTTTGTATTATAAAGTCTGCATAAATAATTGTGCAAAACACTTTATCAAAGTGAGGATTATTATGTCTCCTGAATTCGTAGTTGGTTTTGGTCGTCAGGCCATTGAGCTTTGTTTGATGATGGCTTTACCCATGTTAGGTGTAGGGCTTACAGTGGGCGTAGTTGTAAGTATTATCCAAGCTGCAACGCAAATTCAAGAAATGACTTTAACCTTCATTCCTAAAATTTTATCCATGTTTGTGGCTTTGTTGTTAGCCTTACCATGGATTATGGAGAGGATGATTTCATTTACCAAAAGTGTATTTATTAATATTCCAACCTATATACAGTAAATAACTTTGCACCACAGGTGCAATATTATAAATATCAAGCCATGATAAGTCTCCGTGGTGAGCTTGTGTACAAGCCCACCGCGGAGATTGATTTTTAAATTTTCTTTAATGTTAATATTTTATAAATTAAGCGAAGCTTTATCAATGTAATAATATTTATTTTTTCTACATAAAACATAATATACATTATATTTATATGCAGTATTGAAGCAAAAATTTAAATTTCTGAAGTAGTATATATAAAAATTTCTATATTAATAGTTAAGCCTACATCAATGCATCATAAATTTTATAGATGAAGTATAATTTTTGTAAATATACATTGAAATATTTGCTGTATAAGTAATAGGATATGCATAAAATGTTTTTTTGTCAAGTTTTCTCAATAAATCTAATTTAAACACTAATAATAAAACATAAATTCATGTGATGTGCTTCAGTATTACGCCCAGCAATAAAACAGGCAAGATGCACCAAGATTAAATAAAAAATCGAGGTGAATATGACAAAACGTTTTGAACTGGCACATGAATTTACAGCTCTTTGGGAAGGTGGACTTGTAGACCATAAAAATGACCCAGGCGGCATTACCAATCATGGAATTTCTTTGCGCTTCTTAAAACAATTGGCAAAAGAAACAGAAGATCAATGCCAGCAACAGGCCAAGACTTGTGATGGCAGCAATGCATGGGATAGCCCTTATGATTTTAATGCAGATAGCATCATTGATGCTGAGGATATAAGAGCTTGTACCAAGGAGCAAGCTGCAAAGCTTATGCATGACAACTTTTGGAAACCCCTACATTGCGAAAGTTTACCATTAGCTCTTGCAGTGGTGCTTTATGATAGTGCTGTCAATATGGGGCAAGGTAGGGCCACACGTATTTTGCAGGAAGTTTTGAACGTGGTTGGTGAGGCGCATTTAGATGACTTTGAGGACATTAAAGTTGACGGTCGTTGTGGGCCGAAAACAATTACTCTAAGTTCTTCCCTAAAAGATTTTGGGTTAGATTTTTATGCTGCTCGTATGGCTGTGCGTCAACGTATTAATTTTTATATTAGCTTGAGTCGTCAAAATGAAAGCTTGAGCGTATTTTTACAAGGTTGGAAAAATCGCTGTCAAGCTTTGCTTGAACATTTATCTATGCTAGAGAGAAATGTTTAAAACTCACTAATTTATAACATTAATATGAGCAGCATATGACTATACAAAATTTTTCTATAACTCCTATTATTGTGTTGATAATACAAGGTCTTTTGGCTTGGGCATTGTGGAGTATTCGTCAAGCCTTTGTACGTGAAGAAGATTATTCCGAGCATGTAGAAAACACAAGCATTGCACAACAAGAATGTAATGCAAAGGTTAGTAAACTTGAGAGTAGCCTACTTGGCCTAGAAGATCGCATTAACCTGCTCCCAGATGTAAATGCCATTGCACATTTAGCTGGAACTGTAGAAAGTTTGCGCGGTGATCTCAAAGCTATTGATACCAGAATTACAGGTTTAGATAGACTGTTAGAAAGGCTTGAGCGGGCTCTTGATCGTACCCTTGATCGACAAGAGCTTATTTTGCGCGACATAAAAATATCAGCCTAGTAGGTGAGCAATGACACATGAAAAAGTCACAGGTTACACCAAAGCTACCCTAGAGAAAGCATTGAAAGCTCGTCTTGCAGCTCTTACAAAAGGCCTAGCTGAGGCTGACGTTGGCGGAAAAGGTATTGATTTGGTAAAGGAAATAAAGGAGTTGCATTCTATGATTGCAGCCTTGAAGCCAGAACCCAAGGCTCAAAAAGTTGAAGATAGTAAGCTTGTGGTGGTTTGGGGACCTCCTCCAAGCCACGACCAAGCTTAAACTCAGTAAAAAGATGGACTAAAATTGTGAAAAATATCTGTACAATACCATACAAGCCTAGGCCATTACAGTGGGAGTTTCATACCAAGCGCACTCGTTTTTGTGTGTTGCTTTGTCATCGTCGCTTTGGAAAAACTGTTGCTGCTATTAATGATTTAATTCGGCAAGCTTTACTTTCACATTGCCACGATTGGCGCGCAGCCTATATGGCACCATTTTTAGGCCAAGCTAAAAGTGTTGCTTGGGATTACTTAAAGCTTTTTGCTGGAGCTATAACAGGCACGCGCTTTTTAGAGTCTGAATTACGCTGTATATTACCAACAGGGGCAAATATAAGGCTTTTTGGTACGGATAATGCCGATGCTTTACGCGGCTTATATCTTGATGATGTGGTATTGGATGAACCTGCAGATATGCCAAGGCATGTGTGGACGCGTATCTTGCGCCCCATGCTTGCTGATAGAAAGGGACGCGCTCTTTTTTGTGGCACACCCAATGGCGTAGATAATCTTTTGCATGATGTATGGGAGGAGGCAGGTAAAGACGAATTATCAGCCCATACTACCTTAGAAAATAAAGCAAGCCTTGAACAAGCTATGGCTAATAGTCCACAACTTTGGTCAAGGTTTTGCTTTCCTGCCTCCAAAACAAACTATATTGACATGACAGAGCTACTGGCAGCTAAGAAGTCCATGAGTAAAGAAGACTACTTGCAAGAGTTTGAATGTTCCTTTGCAGCGGCGGTGCGAGGAGCATATTATGCCGGCTGCATTGAAGATTTAGAACAAAGAGGGCGCCTTAGTAATGTACCTTATGCCCCAGAGTTAGCTGTTCATACGGCATGGGATTTGGGTATGGATGATGCCACGGGGATTTGGTTTTTTCAGGTTCAAAGTGGGGGGCAATGGCGTGTTTTGGAGTATTTTGAAGATAGTGGGCAAGGACTTGCGCATTATGCTCGTATTTTACAATCAAAACCTTACGTTTATGGCTTACATATTGCCCCTCATGATATACGCGTAAGGGAGCTTGGTACTGGTTTGAGTCGCCTTGAAATGGCAAGACAATTAGGTATAAAGTTTCAAGTTGCACCACAATTAAGTTTAGCAGATGGCATAAATGCCTTACGTGCAGCTTTGCCGCGCATGTGGTTTGATGCCACTAATTGTGCCCATGGCTTGCGCGCCTTGCGCCAATATCGAAGGCAATGGCGGCCAAGGCAAGAAGTTTACTCATCAAGTCCTATACATGATTGGACAAGTCATGCCGCGGATGCCTTGCGTTATGGTGTTCTAGGTTTTAAGCCTAAAGATGCACAACAAAGCGGGCGGGCCAAGACAAATTACGATATTTGGAGTCATGCATGAGTTATAATTTTTTTGCTTTACCTAATCATTATACACAAATGCGCACAGAAATTTTTTTGCGTATGCAAAAAGAAGGCTTAGTCAGTGCGTCTATGCATGGTGAAGTTAATCCAACTCTTGTACGATGGCTAGAAATAACCGACCCGCACAAAGGCTGGCTTTTGTGTTGTGTACCCAGTTCTGCCACACAGCATACTGTGGACATACTTTGTGGCGTAGCATGGCTTGAACCATGGCGCGGGCGCGTTTGGAGCTTTGACTTTACAGCTTTTCGTCCACACTTTAACGAGGCCCCGAACATGAGCAAGCAAGCTTTGATTTGGATTTTTGAGCATGCACCTTGTGACAGTATTATAGGTATTTGTCCAGTTAGCAATGCCCATGCTTGGCGTTTGGCACCAAAATCGGGATTTGAGATTGTGGGTAAAATACCCAATGCTTGCTTACAGGCTAAGCGTAATAAATATGAAGATGGTATATTGGTATTAGCCTGTAAGTAGGGTATGCTAATTGGAATAACTCAATATACATTACGGCTAAGCCAGATCACTCGACCAATTATATTGAGGGAGTTTTGCTTATTAATATCAACCTCAATGGTGGCATAGGCAGTATTTATACTTGAGAGTAGCAACTTTCCAGGTATAGTATTCACAAGCTTTACATAAACCATATTTTCAATACCTATGGCGTACATTTGACCAGGCATGAGTTTTGTTTGGTCTTGGTCAAT
>CAYJDF010000094.1:0-2114 GCA_964368845.1 uncultured Desulfovibrionaceae bacterium | reverse complement strand
CAATACCTATGGCGTACATTTGACCAGGCATGAGTTTTGTTTGGTCTTGGTCAATGAGCACCAGATCATTATTTAAAATGCTTGGTTGCATGCTATCACCCATAACTTGTAAGAGAACCATAGTTGCAGGGTTACCCTTAGTATACAGAAAGTCACTATAAAAAATATAATGGCCTTGCTCCTTAGGAGAAAGAGTAAAACCATTTGTGTCTGATTCAAAATTAGCTTCTACAATAGGTATTTTTATAAATTCTTGACTTGCAATTTGGGTAAAGGCTTCAGTGTTTCGCCCTGCAAGCAACCAATCCAAAGAACAGTGTAGCTCGTTTGCAAGTCGTACCGCAAACTCGCCCCTTGGCATTTGTCCATTTTCATATTGTTGAATTGTTGTAAGGCTAACCCCAATATTTGCGGCCAGTTCATGCTTACGTATACCAAGTTTTTCTCGCTGATGTCTCAAACGTTCACTAAAATTTTGCACTTCGCTATGGGCCATGATTTTTCCTTTGGTTACTAATGGGGCAAAAGTAATAAGTTAATACTACACATACTATTAAAAGAAAAACTTTAAAAAGGGTATAAAAAATAAGAATACTTGGCAAGCAACATTATATAAACATTTTTTTGAAGAAAATACAGCTAGTTGATAACATTATTTTGAAATTTTTCTCATTTTGACAGTTCTTTTCTTTTATTAATAAAAGAAAAACTTTATTTTTTAAATAAAAAACTTGCAAACCAGTAATTATTTGTGTATCTATATAGTAAATACTTTATAAAGTATCAGAAAAGTTGTAGGAGGTATCATGTTTTCCTTGAATGCAAAAAAAGTTACATTAGGGGGTTTATGTAGTGTTTTGCAGTATAAAAACAATGTTTTTGAAAGGTTTCTTCATACTAAAGGACATTTTTTTGCTTTATATTTTTTTTTCAAAACAAAGTTTTTTACGCAAACATTTCTTGTAAAATATTATGCTCCATATACACCTTGTACCAACTTAAGGGCAAGTATCTATCAATTTCCTAGTGGTATATCATGGAGGGCAGTGCATGGGTAGTAATAGCAAACATAACTTGTTGCGTCATACTGTATCTGACAGTTGCCTACTTTGCAAAAATATTATTAACTATAATCAATGCTTGGAAGATCGAAAAGCAAGTAGTTCAAATAGTATTCAACCAAGGGTTATGAGCTTAAAAGAACGTTTGGGTTCATCAAAGTCTAAAAAAATATATCATCGCCTTCCAGATGCCGCAAGAACCATACTTGAAATTATGAAAAATGATGATATTTTATTGCGCATTATTACGAGATATGGTGGCTGTACTCTAAACATTCCTGTTAAGTGGCCACCTGTTGGTAAAACTTCAATCTACCGAGGCCATCCCTTAAGGCGTGTGTTAACTCCTAAGCAAATGCTTCAAATTGTAAGCCACTATGGTGGAACAGCATTATATATTCCCAACTGCAATAAATTTTTGCTAGAGTTACGTAATGAGGCAATTATTAAAGCATTTTTGCTAAGCACTAGAAAAGGGCTTAGCAGTGGAAAAGTCGTGCAAAGGCTAGCTAGGCGTTATAGACTCTCTGATAGAAGGATTTGGGATATTTTGAAGAAAGTGCCTGAGAACGTTGACATTAATAAAAGCTGAATGTTTTAATATTGACATTCAATTTCATTTTAAGCTAAGTTGTGGAAGATATAAATTATAAATAGAAGGAATAGCCATGGGAGACTTATTAGTCGACGCTGAAAATCATATAAAACTGTAAAAATAGCAATGTTTTCGAATCAAAATTTTCTAGTAAAATTGCCAGAAAAAAGGGTGCGCAGCATACTTTTTTGGCGATTTTATGACGCAAAAAGAATGGTTTTTCAAGCGGCGGCTAACAAAATTTGAAAAATTCAAATTTTGCGCCACGAAAAACAAGCAGGAGTTCATTTTCTGCGACCGCTAAGCGGTGTTTGAAGTGGGCGTGCTTTTCTGAAAAAGACGTGGAAACGTCTTTTTCAGCATCGACTTATTAGTTGTCATAATCATTGCGCTGGCTGTAGACTTTATTGTCTATAAATTAAAATCTAGTGGCAAGTCGGGTCAGTGTTCTGGAGGGT
>CAYJDF010000093.1:0-9480 GCA_964368845.1 uncultured Desulfovibrionaceae bacterium | reverse complement strand
ACTTTTGTATTAATAAAGTCGGGGTATTTTTCTTTAATTTTTTTTAATTTAGGCCTAGAAAAAATTTAATTTAGAATAAGGCTTTACTAACCATATAAAGTTTCGGTATGTGTTATTTGAGAGTGATGTATGCAAACATATGATGATATATTTTCCATAGAAAATCGAGCTATGCCACGTAGCCGCATGTTATACATTACACCACCATATACTCCATTGGTGGAAGATGTAGGCTTAGTTGGTGCTGAAATGTCCATGGCTACCCAAGAACATTTGTCGAATAAAATTGATTGGGCTGCTCAAGTTGCACGTATACATGTACGTCATCTTGGCAGGTCTAGCATACCAGAGCTTGCCAGCGGTGCCATAATAACACACAATTTATAGTATTAAAATAATATTTAATTGAATGATATAGCATATAAGGAGCTATAATGAGCCAAGATAATAAATTTCCAAGTCGCATACGCTATGAATATGAGCAAGACTCTAATTTGCGTCTTAACTTTGCACATGGTGTGTGGGGTGGTATTAATCCACAAGGCGAAATTGAAATGAATTTTTATACTGAAAGTGATAAAATACCCGCTTTTTCTGAACGTATTATTGCACCTGACGGAAGTCTTGGGCATGAGATGGTTCCATTTGATGATGAAGTACGCACTATCTCTAGGCATGTCCATTCGCGAGTGGTGTTAAATTATCATACTGCGCGCGCTGTGCTTGAGTGGCTTGAGGATAAAATTGATACTCTTGATATGGACGAAGAAACCGCCGCAATGTTACTAGATGGCGATGGAAATATTGAACAATAAATGTCATACAGCTATCACATTATGACCTTTGGTTGTCAGATGAATTTTAATGATTCAGACTGGCTAAGTCGCACTTTAGACCAACGTGGTTTTACTGCTGCTCCCTTAAATGAAGCTCAGGTTATTATTGTAAATACTTGTTCAGTACGAGAAAAACCAGAGCAAAAAGTATATGCTACGTTAAATAGAATACGCTTTGAAAGTCGTAACAATCCAACAGCTTTTGTCATTGTAGCTGGTTGTGTAGCTCAGCAATTGGGTACGGATTTTTTTGACCGTTTTCAACAGGTACGAATTGTTAGTGGAACAGATGGGTTACATGCTGTACCTTCTGCCATTGAACAAGTGTTGCAAGACCCACAATGCAAAATATCTCTTATTGATTTTTCAACCAATTATCCAGAACGTGAGCTAAGCCTAAATGAAGGCCCAGCACCAACTGTGGCATATGTAAACATTATGCAAGGGTGCGATAATTTTTGTGCCTACTGCATAGTACCTTTTACTCGTGGCAGGCAAAAGTCACGTAATACAGCAGCCATACTTGAGGAATGTCAGTCTCTTATACAACACGGGACTAAGGAAATATGTTTGCTTGGTCAAAATGTTAATGCTTTTGGGCAAGATAAATCCGGAGACGGCACAAGCTTTGTGCAGCTCTTGTATGGAATATCTGAACTTAAAGGCCTTGAACGCTTGCGTTTTATGACTCCTCACCCCAAGGATTTTTCGGCACAAACTGTGAAGGCTTTTGGGGATATTGAGATACTTTGCCCACATATACACTTACCCATGCAAGCAGGGTCAAATAAAATTCTTAAAGCCATGAAGCGTAAATATACGCGAGAAGATTTTTTATCCTTGGTACAAGATTTGAGAAGCGTGCGCCCTAATGTAAGTTTTTCTACTGATATTATTGTGGGTTTTCCTGGTGAGAGTGAGGATGATTTTTTACAAACTTGTTCTTTAGTGCAAGAGGTTAATTTTAGGGCAAGTTTTTCTTTTTGTTACTCTGACCGTCCAGGTACTAGTGCTTCACGCCAACCAATTAAAATACCGCAAGATATTCAATTAAAGCGTTTAACAAAATTACAAACCTTACAAGAAGAATTGGGTCAGGCTTGGCTACAAGAAAGAGTAGGGCAAAAAACTGTTGTATTATTAGAAAATAAAAGTAAAAAAGCCGTGGAAACCGCGTTACATCAAGAGTGGTGGCAAGGCAAGGATTTGCATGGTGTAACCGTAAATATACCATTAGAAACTAACGTTGGTCAGGCTGGTCTTCTTATACCAGTTAACATTATTACCGCCAAAAAGCATACTCTAATTGGCGAAACAATGGGTAAAATATGATAATTATGCAAATTATGGGTTTAAGTTTGGATAGCGATGCCAAGACTCCCATTATCTTATTACAATCTGTTCAAGATCAGAAAATATTACCCATTTGGATTGGAGCTATGGAGGCTATGAGTATTTCGCTTGCTCTAAGCCAGCAAAGTTTACCACGACCACTGACGCATGATCTTATGGTTAGTTTATTAGATACGCTTGATGCAAGGATGAAGGCATTAGAAATACATAGCTTTAATGAAGGAGCTTTCTTGGCGGATTTATTGGTACAGCAGGGAGATACCATTAATAGGATTGATTGCCGCCCTTCTGATGGCATAGCCTTAGCCATACGGACAGGCACGCCCATTGCCGTACACCCAGATGTGCTTGAGGCTGCTCAACATACGGCCCAACTTCAAGATGGTACATCATTTACTCTATTAAAGCCTGCAGAAGCAAAGAGTAAGGATCCAGCAAAACTCCTTAATAAGGTGCTACAAAATATTCAACAAAGTAAAGACCCTAAACTCAATGTGCACACTAATATAAAGCAAACCGATGATGAACAAGAGCTAGAAAAACTATTAAACTCTCTTGAGCCATCGTCTTCGCGACGTATGTAATAGATATTGTGAATAAGCTACATATATTTTTTTTTCTTTAACTTTTCTAATACCTGTAGGGCATATTGTTCCTCTGGATCAAGCTTTAAGGCCATGCGGGTAAACTCTTTGGCTTCAGCATACTTTTTCCATAGTAAATAAAGAGTTGCCATGCGTCCATAGGTGCGTGGATGTGCACCAAATTGGCGCAAGGCTAAGGTAAATATGTGTTCTGCCTTGGAGTATTTCTCAGCAAGGATAAAGTTATTAATGGCTTGGGTGTAACTTTCCATATTTCTTGGGGCACATTTAATACTTTGTTTAAAAACTTTGCCAGCTGCATTATATTGTTTGGTGCGTGCCAAAATATTACCAATATGATTAAGCACAGTAGGTCTTGTATCAAACTCAGCCGCAGCTCTTTGTAAAAAAGATATGGCAATGCCCATTTCACCCTTGCTAAAAGCTTTACGTGCTTTGTTTAGCAGTTCTTCTAGACGTTTATCTTCTAGTTCCTTAACTAGTAAATCGGCCTCATGGTTTGGAGTTTGTAGCATTTTGATAAATTCTTTTAGTACAGTGGCAAGTATTTTTTCTTTCCCGCGTTTGTAGGTGAGTGGAGATTTTTTTTCACTGGCATGGTGTTGTAGAATTATTTGCATGCGCGGATGTTTTGCTATGGATTTAAGTGTTGAATTTATGAGCTTATCCATTTCATTGTCAGATGGCACATGGGGTAGGCTAGTAATATTACGTAGGGCTATACTCACCAATTCTAAAGCACGGATTAAAGCGTCATCTTTAAGGTGCGCTTTAGCACGGGCTAGGTCTTCACGTATTTCCTTAGGTACACTCATTTTTAACCTCACTATTATTCCAATATCTGTTCACTTTTTCATGGGAACTTTTTAATATTTCAAGGGCAGCTTTAGGCATAAGCATATGCAAATTTTTATTCTTGCACCAGCAATTACGTATATATGAGGCACTTATATCAAGACGTAGTAAGGGTAAATAAAACAGTCTTGAACCATGTTCAAATTCTGCCCATGGATTTGTGTTATGTTGATTGATTTTTGCCTCAGGCCAAAGTTTTTTGGTCTCAGTGTAGAAGGTTTCAACATCATGGTCATGTCTGGTTAGCATGGCAATATCTGCTAGCGTAGGTAGCTCAAGACCTCTAAACCATTGTGATATTGCTGCAAAATCCTCTCCTCCTACTAGAAAGAGCAAACGACTCTGGGGGTATTTTTGTTTATAAATATTTAAGGTGTCAAAAGTATAAGACGGCCCGCTTCGCTCATGCTCTAGGGGATTTATATATAGTCCATCAAGGTTTTTAGTGGCGGCATGAAGCATGGCTAGACGTAAGTCAAAGGGCAAAATATTATGATTACTTTTGTGTGGTGGTATGGAGCATGGCACAAGGTCTATACGGTCCAAAGGTCTTGGTAATGATTTGCACTCCAAAACCTCAATAGCAAGGCGTATGTGCCCAATATGTATAGGATTAAAACTACCGCCTAATATACCAATATACATAATATTCCTATGTTACCGATTGCTAAATTAATAATACCTAAGAAATTTTTATGCATCTAATGTTGCAACAAGCCATTTATCTTTTATTTCTACTTCTACCAGAAGTACTTTTTTTTTGTCAACCACACTTGGGTATTGGTTTATTTTTAGCTTTTTTGGGTGTAGGGCGTCCTAATTCTGGTATGAGAATACGGTGCTGGCGTAAACGCTCCGCATCACTCTTGGCCACATAAATTTTTTGTCCTTTAGTATCAAGACTTGTATAATACATGGCTGTAGCTATAGTACCTGGTGTGGGAATAAAACATTGTACTTGCTTTGGTTTCCAATTTCTTTGTTTAAGCCATGAGGCAAGTTCATGCATATGCTCGTCGGTACAACCAGGAAAAGCACTCATTAAATATGGCACAACATACTGTTCTCGTTTGGCTTTAATACTCTGGGCTTTAAAGGCTTTTAAGAATACTTCAAATACCTCAAGAGGGGGTTTGCGCATATAATTTAGCACAGTACCGGAGCAATGTTCGGGAGCAATTTTTAATTGACCACCTGTAAATTCACTAGTGTATGCATTTATGGCTTCTGCTTCATGCATGGCAATATCTGCGCGAATACCGCTGGCAATACGCACATGACGTATGCCGTTTGTGGCTTTTACTGCGTGTAATAGTTCAATATGTTTTTTTTGTGGTGTGATAAAAAATTTACATACCTTGGGATGGCAGCAAGAATGTCGTTTGCAATTTTCTTTGGAAGCACAATACCCTTGCCACATATTGGCTGTGGGACCACCAATGTCTGATATGCTGCCGGAAAAATTTTTTTGTTTGCTCATGTATATAGCTTCATCTAGAACAGATTTGGCCGAACGTGAGCTAATACGTCTACCTTGGTGTAAAGCCAATGAACAAAATGAGCAACCACCGCCACACCCACGATGACTGGTAATGCTGGTGCGCAACATTTCCTCAGCTGGAATAGGCTCAGAGTAACTGGGGTGGGCCGCACGTTTAAATGGTAGGGCGTAGAGTTCATCCATCTGTTGTTGGCTTAGGGCCTTGGCCGGTGGGGCTATAATTAAGGCACGATTATCATACATCTGTATAGCATAATTTGTCCCATCATGTACTTGCCTCTCAAGGCTTAAGCTTGCGTCCATGAGTAGAGATGGTTTATCAAGCATGGATTGATGTGCGGGAAGGTATATATGTGGTTTATCTTTAACATCATCTTCCTTCCCAATCCAAGCTGTGCCAGCAATATGACTTAATTCTTTTTGTTCAAGGCAGTTTTTGGCAATATGCAGTAAGGCTTGTTCTGCCATGCCATAGACTAGAATATGGGCTTTTGCATCAAAGAGGATGGAACGGCGTAACTTGTCAGTCCAAAAATCATAGTGGCTAATGCGTCGCAATGATGCTTCAATGCCGCCAAGAACAATGGGCAAATCAGGAAAAGCTTGCCTTGCAAGGTTTGCATAAATAATACTTGCTCGATTGGGTCTAGCTCCAGCTTTACCGCCAGGGGTATAGGCATCATCACTTCGTTTTTTACGAAATGCTGTATAGTGGGCCAGCATGGAGTCTAAAGCTCCGGCCGTAATGCCCACAAAAAGACGAGGCCTACCCATGCACAAAATATCTCTTGTATCATGCCAGTTGGGTTGGGCACATATACCTACACGAAAACCATGTGCTGTGAGCATTCGTCCAAGTAAGGCAACCCCAAAAGCAGGGTGATCTATATAAGCATCACCAGTAATTAATAAAATATCTAGCCAAGCCCAACCAAGCTCATCCATTTCTTGACGTGACATAGGTAAGAAAGATGGAGAGCAAAGGGGCCTAGCTGATAATTTATGAACCATAACTACTGTTTATTACTTTCCTGCAGGAGGCATGATTAGCATATTGCCACCAGGGTGAGTTTCTGCAGGTTGCATGCCCTCATTAGCTCCACGTCCACCAGCATCACCTGGCACTTTTGCAGGGCCTTTTTTAGCCTTTTCTTTTTTCATGCCAGACATATGGTCTTCTTGGAATGTAATCCATTCTTTCATATCAATGAATTTGTCGCCATTTTCATCAATAATACCAAATACATTTGACTTCATGGTGGGGTAAAGAGCCATAAACTCTTCAATATTAACCTTACCATCGGCATTGGTGTCCATTTGCTTATATTTAGCTTCGGAACTTTGATTCATTTGAGCTGGGTTTGCATGGGCTTGGCTAACTAGGCCTAAGCAAAGTGTAAGAATACAAATTGTTTTTTTCATGTTATTTCCTTACTTATTTTGTGTTGTTAAAATGATTATCTTCAGCAATTTCATGCATGCTAATGCATACATGAAAAAAAGTCATGCAAATAAATGCTTAACTCTGTAGCGGTATATATTTTTTTTTGTACTTTGTACATGCATCTAATTGAAGTATTATGCCATATATGTGAGTAAATAAAACTTTTCTTACAGACTTATGCCTTGACCTGTTACATATAGTGACTTATTTATAAGGTATTATGAATTGGGACTGGGATAAATTACAAGAAAAACGGCAAAGGCAAGCGCGCCCAACACCACCTCCAAGTGGTGGCGATGGCGGCGACTCTGGTGGCGGTGGTAACAATAATAGGCAACCTCCTATTAATTTTAAACAATTTCCTGATAACCCCCTCAAAGGCAAATTTAATGCGCCCAGTGGGAAAGGGGTTTGGGTATTAGTTGGCGTATTACTTGGTGTATGGCTTTTATCAGGTATATTTATTGTAAACCCTGATGAAGAAGGTGTTGTGCTGCGCTTTGGTAAATATGTGCGTACTGTTGGCCCTGGCCCTCACTATCACTTACCAATACCCTTTGAAACTGTATATAAGCCAAAAGTAACGCAAGTTTTGCGTGGTGAGGTGGGCTTTAGGTCTGTTGGTCAAGAACGCACCTTCCAGCAAGGTCAAGTACGTACTGTGCCTGAAGAGGCTTCTATGCTTACTGGTGATGAAAATATTGTAAATGTGCAATTTAGTGTGCAATATAAGATTTCAGATCCAGTTGAGTATCTATTTAATGTAATGGACCAAGCGGCTGTGGTGCGTAATGCTGCAGAAGCTGCCATGCGCGAAGTTATAGGTAAAAGTATGATTGACTCTGCCATAACCGATGGCAAAATTAAAATTCAAAGTGATGCAACAGAGCTTTTACAAAATATTCTTAATCGTTATGCCATAGGTGTGCAAATTATTGCGGTGCAGTTGCAAGATGTGCATCCACCTCAAGAAGTTATTGATGCATTTAAAGATGTAGCGTCTGCTAGAGAAGATAAAAGCCGTATTATCAATGAGGCTGAGGCCTATCGCAATGAGTTATTACCTGTAGCGCGTGGTCATGGGGCTGAACTTGAAAATCAAGCCCAAGCTTATAGAGAAACACGTATTCAAAATGCTCAAGGTGAAACACAGCGTTTCTTAGCAATATTGGCAGAATATGAAAAGGCCCAAGATGTTACCCAAAAACGGCTTTACTTTGAGGCCATGGAAGATATTTTAAGCAATGCTACGGATAAGATTATAATACCTGAAGGTACTGCTGATCGCGTCTTGCCCTTCTTACCTTTAGAGCAAGGGGTAAGTAATAAAAATGCTAAGGGTGCTGCAGCTAGCACAGGGGTAAAATAATGAAAAATCCTCTTTTTTTAAGTATAATGCCTCTCATTGTGGGCTTATTGATTTGGCAAAGCTTTTTTACCGTGCATGAAACGGAAAAAGCATTAGTTTTACAACTTGGTGTACCTCAGGACGAGATTTATGGACCTGGTTTACACTTTAAGTTACCATTTATTCAAAATGTATTATATTTTGATGCGCGTATCTTAGATTATGATGCTCGTCCGACAGAAGCTTTTACAGTGGATAAAAAAGCCATTGTTTTAGATAATTATGCTCGTTGGCGTATAGCTAATCCCTTACAATTTTATCGTACCATGCGCACCATTCCTGGTGCTCAAGCCCGTCTTGATGACGTGGTTTACTCGCAGTTGCGTGCACTTGTAGGTGGCTTTACTCTAACTGAGGTTGTATCAACACAACGTGCGCAAATTATGGAGGAAGTCACTAAACGTGTGGCCGGGCTTATGCAGGGGTTTGGAGTAGAAGTTGTAGATGTGCGTATTAAGCGCACTGACTTACCATCTGAGAATCAACGTGCCATTTTTGAACGTATGCGAGCAGAGCGTGAACGCCAAGCTAAGCAATATCGCTCAGAAGGTGTTGAAGAGTCCACACGTATTCGATCTGATGCTGATCGCCAAAGAGCAGTTATTTTAGCTGAATCTGCTAAAAAATCAGAAATTATTCGAGGTGAAGGTGATGCCATTGCAGCAAAAACTTATGCTGATGCCTTTGGCAAATCACCTGAATTTTTTGCATTTCAACGAGGGCTAGATACTTTGCGCAAGTCACTAAAACAAAATAGTCGAATTGTTCTTTCGCAAGATAATCCTGTTCTCAAACCCCTACAGTAAGGGCAAAATAGGAGAGGGCATATGTCCTCATTTTTAGAAGCATATGAGCGAATTAAATTCGCAACAAATACAAAAACCCAAGTGGAGTTAGCTAAGGTACTAGATATAAGACAATCTAGTATATCTGATGCTAAAAGACGTAATTCGGTGCCAGCAGATTGGTTTATGAAACTTTTTGAGAAGTTTGGCTTAAACCCGGACTGGTTAAAACAAGGAGTTGGCCCCATGTACTTGCGTACAGAGCAGGGCTATGAACCGCAAGAAGCACCCATAAGTGGTATGGCGGAAGATCCAACCCATTATGGTGACCCTGCGGCGAAAAGTGTGATGCTAACTGTGCATGGTATGTCCTGTGAGTATAAAGATGGAGATATTCAGCCTTTGCTTGCGCAAGTTGGTAAAATATCACTGCCTCTTAACTTTGCTACTGCCAATGTAACTGTGGTACGTATGGATGCACCAAATATGGAGCCAACCATTGTACGCAATGCTTATATGGGTATTGATACTACAGCTACTGTACCCATATCTGGCACAGTGTATGCTCTATATTCACCCCACGAAGGACTAATAGTCAAACGTCTCTTTCTTGATAGTGACTCAGAAAACTACCTTTTGCGCTCTGATGCATCAGGCTATCCAGAAAGCAGCCTAAAAGCAAAAACCCTAAGT
>CAYJDF010000092.1:0-9539 GCA_964368845.1 uncultured Desulfovibrionaceae bacterium | reverse complement strand
ATTGAACTCTATGCAGAGTCTTTACCATAGAAGAAATTCCCAAAGGAGGTTACAATGGGAAAAATAGATACAGCATTGGTAGAACTTTTTAGTACCAAGGCTGGTGTAGTAGGAACAAAGATATTCGAAGCTGCCAATGAGGCAGATGCGGTACAATATATCATTGATGTCTGCGAAGCCAAAGCCCCCTGTGAAATTTTAGCCGATGAGCCCAATACTGAAAAAGGTCCACTTAGCCCAAATAGCGTGCCCACACGACTTAATCGTATTATTGCTGCACCTGGATTAAGTAAAAAATTCCAAACCCCTTTAAGCAAAAGCTGTAAAGAAAAGAATTATGAATTCCTTTCTAAGGGTATGCGTGATTATTTAGCAGGTATTGATATTGGCATTGCAGAAGCCGAACTCGCCGTTGCTGCCAGTGGTACTTGCATGGTTATTTCTGACAGTGAAGAAACTCGCCTTGCAACCATGATGTGTGAAATATGTATTTTAATATTGAAAAAATCCACCATACATCCGGACCTTTTGTCCATTGCTCCGGCTCTGCGCGCTGCTCAAAGTAAGCCTACAGCTGCTTATACAGCATTTATCTCTGGCCCAAGCCGCACTGCAGATATTGAACGTGTGCCCGCTGTTGGTGTACACGGTCCCCTTGAACAGCATATTATCCTTTTGGAGGACTAGGTCATGCACGATGCCCCCAAAGACATGAAAGAATATCATGTAGAGTTAGAAAAAACCCTTGAAAATTCCTTTTTACGTAAGACCTTAGATACATTTGCTGTAGCATATAAAGCTAACCGCGATAACGTTTTCCAGCAAGTTGACGGTCCTTCCATCATACGCAAAATCGCTGATGTAAAAGACTTTGTTAGCAAAAACTTTGAAGAGCTATACGAACAATTTAAGACCAATGCCGAAGCTAGAGGCGTTGTGGTACACCGTGCAGAAACTGCTGCTCAAGCCAACGAAATTATTGCAAGAATAGCTAAAGAAAACAATGTTAAATATGTAACTAAGTCCAAATCCATGACTGCTGAGGAAACTCAGCTCAATACCCGTCTTGAGGCTGATAAACTAATTGTTGATGAAACTGACCTTGGAGAGTGGATTATCCAACTTCGCCATGAAGGTCCATCACATATGGTTATGCCAGCTATTCACCTTTCTCGCTATGAAGTGGCCGATGACTTTAGTAAAGCCACTGGCGTTAAGCAAGATTCAGACGTTCAACACCTTGTAAAAGTTGCAAGAGTTCAATTACGTCCTAAATTTATTGCTGCAGATATGGGTATTTCTGGTGCTAACTTTGCCGTGGCCGAAACCGGAACTATTGCCATTGTTACCAATGAAGGTAATGGCCGTCTTGTGACCACACTACCTCGTGTACACGTGGCCATTATGGGTCTTGATAAGCTTGTTCCAACCCTTGATGACGCATTAAACGCACTTCTTGTATTACCTCGTAATGCCACAGCACAAATGCTCACTACATATGTTAGCTGGATGGGTGGCGCTGGTGAGTGCTCCATCAATGATGATGGCAAAAAAATTATGCACTTTGTGGTGGTTGATAATGGTCGTAGCGCACTTGCTAAAGATGAGCTATTCTCTCAAGTATTCCGCTGCGTGCGTTGTGGCGCTTGTGCTAACGTGTGTCCAGTTTACCGCCTCGTTGGTGGACATAAAATGGGCTACATCTATATTGGAGCCATTGGTCTAATTCTAACTTATTTCTTCCACGGACGCGACAAAGCTAAAGTTTTAGCTCAGAACTGCGTTAACTGTGAAGCATGTAAGAATATTTGTGCCGGTGGTATTGATTTACCGCGGCTTATTCGCGAAATACGTGTACGCCTAAATGAAGAAGAAGGAACTCCGGTTGAAGCAACCTTACTTAGTGCAGTTATGAAAAATCGTAAGATGTTCCATAGCCTTGTTAAGTTTGCAAAGTTTGCACAATATCCCGTGACCCGTGGTACACCTTATCAACGTCACTTGCCAGCCATATTCTTTGGAAAGCAAGACTTTAAGGCTCTACCAGCCATTGCGTCCAAATCCTTCCGCGATCGCTTTGAAAGCATTAAACCAAAAATTGATAAGCCACGCTACAAAGTTGCTTTGTTTGCTGGTTGTGCACAAGACTTTGTTTATCCAGAACAGCTAGAAGCTTGTGTAAAAATCCTTGCAGCTAATGATGTGGCTGTGGATTTCCCTTACGATCAAAGCTGCTGCGGTTTACCCTTAGAAATGATGGGGCAGCGCGAAACCTCAATAAGTGTAGCTAAGCAAAACCTACTTGCTTTTGATGCTGGTCAATATGATGCCATCATCACTCTTTGTGCTTCTTGTGCCTCCCATTTAAAGAATACATATCCGGAAATATTAGAAAGCGAAGCTGGCACAGAACAACGCTGCGCTGCTTTTGTGAATAAAGTTACGGACTTTAGTTCTTTTGTGCATAATATCCTAGGACTAAACGAAGAAAACTTTAATAAAACCGACGAGCAAGTCACATACCATGCTTCTTGCCACCTTTGCCGAGGTCTTAATGTGCATGAAGCTCCACGTGACCTCATCAATTCTTCCGCTAACTATGTAGCTTGTGCAGAAGAAGATGTTTGCTGCGGATTTGGTGGTTCTTATTCCATGAAGTTCCCTGAAATTTCAGCAACACTTTTGGAAAATAAGTTAAATAATGTTGAGGAGACTAAGGCCTCTCGCCTTGTGGTTGACTGCCCAGGTTGTGTAATGCAATTACGCGGCGGAGCAGAAAAACGTGGTAAAGGTCTAAAGGTAACACACATTGCCGAATTATTGGCAGAAAACTTGAAAAAATAACTAAAATTATAGGGCTGGATTCTCATGAGTCCAGCCCTGCATATTTTAGGTATTAAATTTGGGTGCAAACCCGGCGTTTTTTTAGGTGCGGCCTTGATGGACAAGTCCGATTGTATTAACTGGGATTTTCCCACAAATTTCTTAGGTGGTTGATATGTCCGTATCATTTTTGGCATTAATGGCAATCCTGCCCATTTTGGCAGCCCTAATACTCATGGTGGGTATGCGTTGGCCAGCAACTCGTGCTATGCCTATTGCATGGTTAATTGCTGCAGCTGCAGGCATGTTTGCTTGGAAGCTTTCCCCAACTTATCTTATAGCTCTAACTCTGCAAGGTACAGTAACGGCCATCGGCGTACTTATCATTGTTTTTGGTGCTATTTTAATTCTATTCACCCTACAAGAAAGTGGTGGTATGGAAACCATTCAATACGGAATGCAAAACATTAGCCGCGACCGTCGCGTGCAAACCATCATCATTGGTTATATGTTTGCATCATTCATTGAAGGCGCTGCAGGCTTTGGTACTCCAGCGGCCCTTGCTGCACCACTACTCTTGGCTCTTGGTTTCCCACCCTTGGCCGCTGCAGTTATATGTTTAGTATTTAACAGCTTCCCTGTAACATTTGGTGCTGTTGGTACACCTATTCTTGTGGGTATGCAATTCTTAAAAGACCCAATTAATGCTGCTGTTGCTTCCGGTGCAGCTGGTCTTAACTTCACTGACTACGCTAGCTTTAGTAAGGTAATTGGACAGTGGGCAACCACCATGCACGGTCCTATGGCTGTAATTCTACCTATCTTCCTCTTAGGCTTTATGACCCGTTTCTACGGTCCTAACAAGTCTTGGGCAGAAGGTTTTAAAGCGTGGAAATATTGTGTATTTGCCGCTGTGTGCTTCTTAGTTCCTTATCTTGCATTTGCTTGGTTACTTGGCCCAGAATTCCCATCCCTTATTGGTGGTCTTGTGGGTCTTGGTATTCTTGTTGCTGGAACTAAAAAAGGCTTCTGCGTGCCTGATGATGTGTGGACCTTTGGCCCACAAGATACTTGGGACCCAGAATGGACCGGTACTGTACAAACTTCAACCAAGACTGAATTCACCCCTCATATGAGCCAATTCAAAGCTTGGTTGCCTTATGCCCTTATCGGCTTCATCCTTGTTATTACTCGTATTAATGAGCTTGGCCTTAAAGGCTGGCTTGCTTCAAAATCCATTGCCTTCAATGACATTCTTGGATTTACCAACGTTGATGCTGGCATCCAATACCTATATCTACCAGGTACAATTCCCTTCATCCTTGTAGCCATTCTAACCATTGGTATTCATGGAATGAACGGAGATGCAGTAAAACGTGCTTGGACAACCTCCATAGGCAAGATGAAAGCTCCAACCATTGCTCTTATCTTTGCAGTGTCCTTGGTATCTATCTTCCGTGGTTCTGGCGTTAACCCAGACGGTCTACCTTCCATGCCTCTTGCCATGGCCCAAACCGTTGCCGCTTTTGCTGGTGGCGCTTGGCCTATGTTAGCATCCTATGTAGGTGGTCTTGGTGCATTCATTACCGGTTCTAACACTGTTTCTGACTTACTCTTTGCTGAGTTCCAATGGAATACAGCCGCAGTACTCAACATGCCACGTCAGCTCATCGTTGCTGCACAAGCAGTTGGTGGTGCCATGGGTAATATGATTTGTGTGCACAATATTGTTGCTGTGTGCGCCGTTGTTGGTCTTGCTGGTAAAGAAGGTATGGTTCTTAAAAAGACCTTCTGGCCCTTCATTCTTTATGGTATTGCCGTAGGTATCATTGCTACCTACCTTATTTGGGCTTTCCCAAATCTATACTAGAAAAGAAACTTTATCCTTTGTCAAAAGGATTAACTAAATCAATTAAACGCCATCTTATTAAGATGGCGTTTTTTTTAGTTGCATATACAAAAAACACAAATGTCATATTTATCTTAATTTACATTGACAAGTAAAACTCTAGCATCTATCATCAATTTGCTATTTTCATCACAACCTCCCTTGAACCTTTAAAAAAGGGTTTCTCATGAGCAATGTCAAAAGTTTACACATACCAAAGGCTACCATTCAGCGTTTATCAATTTATATTCAAGTGTTAGAACATCTAGACCAAGAAGGTATAGGGGTCATATCCTCTGACCCTCTGGCCAAGGCCTGTGATGTAAATGCCTCACAAGTTCGTAAAGATTTAGCTTATTTTGGTGAATTTGGTGTGCGAGGTGTAGGATATCATGTTAAATCGTTAATTCAATCTATATCAGATGCTCTTGGCATATCTAAGGAGTGGCGCATAGCCTTAGTTGGGGTTGGCAATATGGGCCGAGCCTTACTTAAGCATTCTGTATTTAAGGATAAAGGATTTAACATAGTAGGAGCTTTTGATTGTGATCCTTTTAAGATTGGGGAAAAATTTTATGGCCTTGAAGTTGTTTGTACCAAGAGGTTAAAGGAAAAGGTCGAAGAATTAAATGTTGAAATGGCCTTTTTGGCAACACCACCCGAACGTGCCCAACGGGCTGCAAACCACATTGTTGAAGCTGGAATTCGTGCCATTGTAAATTACGCGCCTTCGCGTATCACCGTACCCAAGGAAGTACATGTGGAATATGTGGACTTTTTCCACCATTTATACACCTTGGCTTTTAAGTTAAGTCGTCCAAGCTAAGTATGCATAACTTTAACATTGCCCTAACCTTCCTCACTAGGTTAGGCCAAGCTAGGCTTGTGCAGGATAGTTCCCTAGCTAATGCCAGAGTATGGTTTGCTGCAGTTGGTGCTGTACTTGGCACAATATATATAGCCATTATATATACATTACACAACATAGCATCGGCATCTAGCTGGCTTTTGGCTTGGATTTATATATGTCTTGATGTATGGCTTACCCGTGCTCTACACTATGATGGACTAGCAGACATGACCGATGCTCTCGGTAGCGGTAAAAAAGGTGATGAATTTTGGGATATAATGCACGACAGTCGCCTTGGAGCCTTTGGTGCTTTGGCTCTTTTTTTAGCACTCAGCTTACAACTAATTGCCACTGAAAATCTTATCCAAAAAACACAATGGTATGCCTTGTTCATGGCTCCAATTTTTGGTCGAATACTTTGTGTGTTCTTAACTAACGTGGCAAAAGCGCGTCATCCCGAATCCTTAGGGGGAAAAGTTTGCACTAAGCTTAATAAAAAACTTTGCCTTGGTTATCTGTTACTCAACCTAATTTTACTTTGGCCTTTAGGCTTTTATATTGTGTTAATTAGTCATCTAATAGGCGGTTTGGTTTTTTATGCCTTTTTTAATATTGCCAGAAAACATGGTGGCTGTAATGGAGATATTCTTGGCTCAATTATAGTTACTGGACAATGCCAACTACTATTGGTATGCTCCCTATCATAAAATTTTACTTTGAGGTCATAACATGGACTTTGATACTTTGATTAAAGATGCACGCTCTTGCCGTCGATTTTTTGAGGATCAACGCTTAAACCAAGATGATGTTAACTGGCTGGTAGATTGTGCCCGCGTAAGCCCTTGTGCTCGTAATGCTCAAGTATTGCGCTACTCCGCTATTATAAGTAAAGAAAATTGTGACGCTGTCTTCCCCTTTACACGTTGGGCTGGCATTCTTAAATGGGATGGTCCAATTGCCTCTGAGCGCCCAACAGCCTATATTGCCATACTTTGCCCCACAGGGTCAGGAAAGCTTGTACATATGGACACTGGTATTGCCGCTCAGACCATGCAATTAGCCGCCCATACCAAAGGGTGGGGTTGTTGTATGCATGCATCTTTTAACCCTAAAGAATGTCATAAATTATTTGAAGTCCCAGAGGATATGGAGATTGCATTAATTTTGGGATTAGGTGTTGCTAAAGAAAAGCGTGTTATTGCATCCATGCCTGATGATGGGAGTTTTAACTATTGGCGCGATGCAGAACAAGTTCATTGTGTTCCAAAACGAAGCCGAGAAGAAATTTTATTAAATATTTTATGACGTTAAACAAGACTAACTAATCAGACTTAATTCGTGATAATGCTGTAAATTCGTGTTAAATATTACTATATTTTTTCTATATCCATCTTCATTTTACACCTAGCCTAAGAGTCATATCTAACATCTCCGGTGAGCAATTATGTTGAAAACCAAAAAAAAATACGCCAATATCATAAACTTGCTGCTTTTTCTTTGCATACTTCCTGTCGCATTTATTGGTTTTGGATCATTTTACATTGTCCAGCTGGATGATTTACTGCACGAAGACCTTAGGCGAACCATCGTTAATATGGGTACTAATGCTTCTAACCTTGCTAGATTACGCATGGATAACAGTATTATCCGCCTCGAAAGCATTGCGGCAAATCCAATTCTTACCAATAATAGCATTAGTAATGCTGTCAAATTGGATATAGTACATAAAGCTGCCAAAACGCATGACTGGCTAGATATATTAATATCAGATGAAAATGGTATTACCTTAAGTCCCAGTGCCAAAACTCTAAATGTGTCGCGGCGCGGATATTTTAAAGATGCCATGAATGGTAATCCGGCTTACTCAGCCATATTAAATAGCCCTCTTTATAATGTGCCCGTTGTTGCACATGCAGTTCCACTCATAAAAGATCATGTGATTGTGGGTGTATTAATTGCCATTGAAGATGCTACCAGAGTTAATTTTGCTCTAGGCTCAAGAATTTCGGAACAAACAAACGCTACAAATCAATTTATGGATGATAATGGAGTCTTATTAAAAGGCACTGAAATCATGCGTGATAATTTCTATGCTAAGGTTGCTGGTGAAAATAAGCTAGACTACAAAGTAGTATTTGATCTCATTAATCAACATGGAGATATTGGACGCACATTTTTATACAATGGCCAAGAGAGTTATTTAATAATTAATCCGGTTGGACTTAGTGGTTGGAATGTAATTACCATAGTACCAAGACATCGCGCTGCCCAGCTTATGAACGATGTTCTCTATTTTTCTGTGGGCACTATGGTTATAATGATGATATTACTTATTGCATATATAGTATATCTATTATTTATACGCAAAACATACAAACATCATAGCAATATAGCTAGAACCGTCCTACATGTTGATGGTATTTTTTATGTCACCCTTGATGACAAAGCCAATATTATTTATGCCAATGAATATCTATTAAATTACATAGATATTGAGCATAAAAACCAAACGCCTTTAACAAACTTTCTAGATAACATACAATTAAAGGCTCTAAAAAAACTCATTACAGATGGTACTCCATTTGTCTTGCCTATTATTACGGCAAATAAACAAAAAATATTTATCCAATGGAATGTACTACCAAGTGAAGAAAAAGATACTTGGATTTTACTTGGTATTAATGTTTCAGCCCATCACCATAAGGTTGAAATAGAACTTACCAAAAATCATAATTATGAATTACAACAAATTATTGATAGTCTTCCCTCACCCATGTTAGTGCATGCTTTAGATGGCGAAGTACTTGTAGCTAATGCAAGTGCCAAGAATTTTCTTCGAGTACAAAATGTAGCAGATGTGGGGCTGGCTTTTCGCCAGCAATTTGGCGAAAAAACCTTTGCTGATAGGTTAAGCATAATTAAACGAGTTCAAGAGTTTGGCAAGCCCATAACCAGCACAATTTTAATTACTGGACAAAATAACAAGAAAACATTCTTCCAAAATATTCAAAACCCCATCTTTGATGAAGATGGGACCGTAAAAGCCTGTGTGAGTTTATCTACCGATATTACAGAAAATATTGACCTGCAAACTAAATTAGAAACTGATATATCACGTCTGGAAGCCATATTAGATAATTGCCCAGCCGGAGTATTCTTTAGTAAAAACGGCATAGTGCATTATTGCAACCCCAAGGCTAGAGAAATGGCTGGAGTTTACGTTGGTGGTCCATCTCCTAGCGGTGATACCATGGTAGAAGGAGACGTAGCAGGTTTACAGCAATGTGTCATGGAAGGCGTTAATGCCTATGATATGCCCTTTACTATTTGTGATACTACAGGCCAATTGCGCAACCTCCTCATCACAGCATTTTGTACATTTTGGCAGGAAGAAAGAGTCAACGTAATTTGGGCCTTAGAAGTAACAGAAATGCGCAAAATTCAAAAAGAACTCACAGAAGCAAAAAATGCGGCAGAATCTGCAACTAAGGCCAAGAGTGATTTCTTGGCCACCATGAGCCATGAAATTCGTACTCCCATGAATGCTATACTTGGATTTTTACATCTTTTTGAAAGAAATAATCTAACCTATAAACAAACCAATTACCTTGAAAAAATCACCATATCTGCCGCAGGATTGTTACGCATTATTAATGACATATTAGACTTTTCAAAAATTGAAGCAAATAAAATGGAATTGGAACTTGAACCGTTTAACCTAATAACCAACATGAATGCTATCTATAGTATCATGTACTTTACAGCTAAGGATAAAGGACTAGAACTCACTAGCCATATGGACTCCAATGTGCCACAATTCATCATTGGAGACAGAGAAAGGCTTAACCAAATTTTATTAAACCTCCTTGGCAATGCCATTAAATTTACCCATCAAGGCTCAGTGTCACTTAGCATCACTTTACAAGAAGTTATTGATGAAGAAAATGTTATTCTTAACTTTACAGTTACTGATACTGG
>CAYJDF010000091.1:6780-9736 GCA_964368845.1 uncultured Desulfovibrionaceae bacterium | reverse complement strand
TAGTCATGGCACATAAAAAAGCAGGCGGGTCATCGCGCAATGGTCGCGATAGTAACGGGCAAAGACGCGGAGTTAAGCGTTTTGGCGGTCAGCGTGTACTTGCAGGTAGCATACTTGTACGTCAGTTAGGTACTCGTATTTTCCCCGGCAACAATGTGGGCATGGGTAAAGACTTTACCTTATTTGCTAAGGCTGACGGTGTTGTTAAGTACGAAAAGTATGTTCGTAAACGCCGCACCTTAACTAGAGTTCATATAGTTGAAGCTAGCGCGTAATAATTTTTGTAAATTATTTATTTAGGTTTGGTTCATATAAAGAGCTGTACTTAAATTTAGCTAGATATTTTTATACATTTTAAATGCCGCAGGGGACAATCTATGATTGCAACCACTGCGGCTTTATTTTTGATAGGTATGTATGCGATTTGTAGATGAAGCCACAATTACGGTACGCGCTGGTAAGGGCGGTCATGGATGTGTGTCTTTTAGACGCGAAAAATTTGTGCCTAAGGGTGGCCCAGATGGTGGCGATGGTGGCAATGGCGGTGATGTATTGGTGCGCGCGGATACGCGTTTATTAAGTCTTTATGATTTTCGTTTGCAAAGATTATACGAAGCTCAAAATGGCCAGCCTGGCATGGGTAGTCAATGCAATGGACGCAAAGGCGAACATTGTATTTTGCATTTACCAGAAGGTACATTAATTTATGAACAAGGGCCAGAAGGCGAAGAATTAGTAGCAGATTTAACTGACCCTGAAGCTGAATTTGTGATAGCTAGGGGCGGCCGTGGCGGTAAGGGAAATGAGCATTTTAAATCTTCTACCATGCGTGCCCCACGCTTTGCCCAAACTGGTGAACCAGGTGAGGAGCGCACCCTTCGCCTTGAATTAAAAATCCTTGCAGATGCAGGTTTAATTGGACTACCCAATGCTGGAAAGTCTACTTTTCTATCGCAAGTTTCTGCTGCAAGGCCCAAGATTGCAGCTTATCCATTTACCACTCTTACTCCTAACCTAGGTGTTCTTATTGATGAATTTGACCCTGGGCGGCGCATGGTTATAGCAGATATTCCAGGCCTTATTGAGGGAGCACATTTAGGCCAAGGTCTTGGGCATCGCTTCTTAAAGCATGTGGAGCGTACTCGCTTTATGGTACATATTCTAAGTATTGAAGATATACATGAAAGTGATCCTTGGGCTGGTTTTGAACTTATTAATAGCGAACTTGCTCAATTTGACGAAGCCCTTGGGCAGCGTGTTCAAATAGAAGTTATCAATAAAATTGACCTAGTTGACGAAGAAAGTGTATCTAAACTTAAGGCAAGGGCACATGCAGATAAGCGCTCAGTATTTTTTATATCTGCCATGCATGGACAAGGCATTGAAGAATTAGTTGCGCATATTTGGAGCATGCGTGATGCTCTTGATACTAATGCTCCATTCTTGCATTTTAAGGAAGTTGAAGTAAAGGAAGAAGAATTCCCTGATATTGAAGTAGAATACACTCAAGAATAATTAGGATTAAAGTATGAAAAAACGTTATTTATTTTTAATAATATTAGTGGCCTTAGCCGCATATTTATATAATGAATTTCAACATCCACGCTTTGGGGTTGACCCAAGCGCAGAACGTTTGGCACGCATTGAAAAATCTCCCAATTATAAAGATGGTGCTTTTGCCAACTATGACCCAGAACCAGTTAATTTAGTAAAGGATAACTTTGCTGTCCGCATGTATAATATACATGTGGCTAAGGGTGGTAAACGCACACCTAAAGAGCCCATTCCAACAGTTAAAACTGACATTAAAAATATTGACCCCAAACTAAATGTGGTCATACCTCTTGGGCATTCATCATTTTTCATGCAAGTAGATGGGGTACGCATCTTGGTTGACCCAGTATTTTTAGATTATGCTGGGCCATTTTCTTTTATCAACCGTGCTTTTGATGGCACTGTAGTCTATTCGCTAGATGACATGCCAAAGCTTGATTATGTATTTATTTCACACGATCATTATGACCACTTGGAATATGAAACCATGCTTGCTTTGCGTGGTAAGGTAGATAAAGTAATTACTACCCTTGGGGTAGGTGCATATCTTGAACTTTGGGGCTATAAACCAGAAGAAATTTGGGAGGGTGACTGGTTTGACAGTATTACCCTTAAAAATAATGTACAATTATATATTACCCCAGCAAGACATTATTCCTCACGATTAAAATCACGCAATAAAACCCTTTGGGCTGGCATGGCTTTAATAGCACCTTCTGCCAAAATATATTATAGTGCTGATACGGGTTATGGTAGTCAGATAAAAAAAATTGCGGAAAAGTTTGATGGGTTTGATCTAGCTATCTTAGATGTTGGACAATTTAACCCTCTTGGTTGGCCGCATATACACTTCTTGCCAGAACATGCCGCAAAGGCAGCCGAGGAAATTGGTGCAAAGCGTGTCCATGCTGCACATAATAGTAAGTTTGCAATTGCCCTGCATGATTGGCAAGTTCCACTAGAAGAATTTACTAAGGCAAGCCAAGGTAAGAATTATACCCTTCTTACCCCACGCATTGGCGAAGTTATTGACTTAAATCAACCTGACCAAACCTTTGATCAATGGTGGAAAACTATTGAGTAATAGATACGAGGGATACATGCATAATATACCTAATATATTAACTATTGCTGGGTCAGACTCCGGTGGCGGTGCTGGTATTCAAGCCGACTTAAAAACTATCATGGCTCTTGGTGGCTATGGCATGAGTGTTATTACTGCCCTCACAGCTCAAAATGGTGAGGGGGTGCAAGCCATTCATGCTCCAGAACCAAGTTTTGTGGTGGAACAATTATGCACTGTTTTAGATGGTTTTGAAGTGAAAGCGGCCAAGACTGGCATGCTGTTTTCTGCTGAAATTATTGCAGCTTTAGTGCCACATATGCAAAAATTTGACTTTCC
>CAYJDF010000091.1:0-6680 GCA_964368845.1 uncultured Desulfovibrionaceae bacterium | reverse complement strand
CCAAATTTTGCAACCATGGCTTATGAAAATGGTGAGTTTAAAGCAGTAACATTAGAAGATTATCGTAAAAGTTGGGTTTTTTTATTTTTCTACCCTGGTGATTTTACCTTTGTGTGAGTAACTGAGGTTGCTGCAGTTGCAGCAATGTATGAAGAATTTGCTAAGCTTGATGTACAAGTTCTCGGTATTAGTATGGATAGCGTTTTTGTGCACAAAATGTGGGATGAAAAAGAACTTTCAAAAGTACGTGGTTCTAGTAATCCTTTCCCCCTATTATCTGACCCCTGCGGTAATATTGGTAAGCTCTATGGTGTATTTAATGGCGAGAATAACATCAATCTACGTGGTAGTTTTATAATTAATCCTGATGGCATAGTTCAGAGTATGGAAATTCTTGCTGCGCCCATTGGACGTGATTTTAATGAAGCCTTACGCCAAATTGCTGCACATCAATTTGTAGCTCAAAATCAAGGCAAGGCCGCACCTTGCGCTTGGACTCCTGGCAAAACACATCTTGAACCAAGCCCTCAACTTGTGGGTAAGGTTTGGGAAGCTTGGAAGCCTGAATAACTTTCAAATCATAAAATAGTATTTGCCACTTGGGAAAAACCTTTAAGGTTTTCCCAAGTGGCGTTGAAATATTGCATAATACTGATTTAGTTTGTTATGCAACAAAATTGCATTATTTTACCAATTCTACTGCTAAAACAAAAGCTCCAAACCCAAGTAAAATTTGTCCTAATATATTGCCAAGCATGGCTAGGTTAAGTCCAGATTGTCTTTGTTTTTCTATATCAAAAATAAAGCTTGAAAAGGTAGTAAATGCTCCCATAAAGCCAATAAGCAGGAGCTGTTTTGTCTGTGCATCTATAATTAATAAATATTCGCTCATGGCCCAAATAAGCCCAAACCCAAAGCAGCCAAGTATATTTACCACGAAGATTCCCCATGGAAATGTTGATGGTATGAGTTTATTTAAAAGATTATTTAAGCCATAGCGGGCCATGCCGCCTAGGCTAGCTGCCAGAGAAAATAATAATATATTGCCAAGGTTATATTCCACTATAAATTAATGTCTTTTAATCCTTATGTCTTTTTCTACTCCGCTTTTCTTGTTCATTTTTTTCTTCTTGTTTTAAGGCTTTGATAAGAGCATCGCGATAAATTTTTAAGACAAAGATACGCGCAAAGTATTTTGACTCAGCTGGCACAATGTGCCATGGGGCATAGTCAGTATTGGTGCGCATAAACATTTCATCGGCAGCAACTTTATAGGCATCGGCCTTTTCGCGGTTACGCCAATCATCATCGGTGATTTTATAATTTTTCCAAGCAATCTCTTCACGTTCTTTGAAACGGCGTAATTGCTCTTCAGGAGAAATATGCATCCAGAACTTTAGTAAGATATTTTTATTTTCGGTTAATTGTTCCTCAAAATTATTTATTTCGGCATAGGCTCTGCGCCATTCATGTTGTTTTGCAAAGGCTTCTACTCGTTCAACTAAGACTCGCCCATACCAAGACCTATCATAAATGGTTACATAACCAGACATAGGCACATGACGCCAAAAACGCCAGAGATAGTGATGGGCCAATTCTTCATCAGTTGGAGCACTAATGGGTATTATGCGCGTAATACGCGAATCAACTCCACTAGCAATGCGCCTTATGGCTCCACCCTTACCACCAGCATCCCAGCCTTCAAATACTAAGGTTGAAGAAATACCCTGTTTATAAGCTTTATATGAGAGCTGATATATTTCATTTTTTAGTTCTTTTAGTTGTTTTCGATATGCATCGCGCGAAATGCTTTGACTTAAATCAACTCTATCTAAGGCAGTTATAATTTTTTCACTTTGTTCTGCTTCTTCAAGTTGTGGGACATTTTTGGCCGCAATCTTGGTTGCAATAGCATTTTCTAGTCTTTCAATAAGGGCGCGCACTACAGAAATTAGTTTGTAATCATTGTCATAGGCATCAATGGTGTACCAAGGCGCAAAGTCCCTATCAGTCATGGTAATGGTTTTGGAAACGGTTTCAATAAGACTTGAATAATGTTTTTCGCTTTCTTTATCATAAGGAGTAAAACGGCTTTGCCCTTGTTCTTTGAGGCGCGCTTTACGTCTTTTATTATGTTCTTTTTCGCTTAAATGCAGCCAGAACTTTGCTATGGCATAATTATTATCGGCGAGGGTGCGCTCAAGTTCGACACGTTTGTGCATGGTTTTGTACAAATGAGCTTCAGAAATTTGCCCATAGGAAGCTTTGCGTATATCTTCATCATACCAGCCACCAAAGAAAATTCCAAATTCACCATAGCCTGGCAAACGTACCCAATATTTCCAAGAGTCGGGGCGAGCTCTTTCTTCATCGGTGCTACGCCAAAATGTTCTATTACTAATTTTTTTTGCATCAAGCCACGAGGAAAGGGTATTAACAATGGAACCACGTCCAGAACCGTCCACACCTAGTATAGTTACTAATACTGCGATTTTATGCTTTTCACACTCTTGCTGAAGCCTAAAAAGCTTAATACGCAATTCATTTTCTAATTCTTTATACTCTTTCTTGCTAAATTTTTGCCCCAAAATCATAGTTTCAAACATATTATTACCCCAGATTTTTTATTCTATGGCCTCAGCAAAGCGATTTCTAAGAGCAAGTAGCTTGCTCTTAGCATCATCCATTTCAGTTAAACGATCCCTTTCACGTTGCACCACTTCTGCAGGTGCGCGCTCCACAAAACTTTCATTAGATAATTTATGTGAAGTGCTAAGTAAGTCCTTATCTAGCTTTGCTATTTCCTTATCAAGCCTTGCTAGCTCACCCTTAAAGTCCACAGCACCTGATAGAGGTACTATGATTTGGCAGCCTTGCACCACTTGTGAGGCAGAAGCCTTAGGTACTTGAGATTTAGTGTCAACATTTAACTCTGCCAAGCGAGCTAGAGTGCAAATCATCTCATTGCCAAGTGTTACGAGCTCTGCTTGACCTTGGTCTGCCGTTTGAATCATGGCATTAAGTTTTAGAGATGGATTAATGTTAAGCTCAGCCCTAATGGTGCGCACGGCCACAATGACTTCTTGTATAAATTCCATACGTTCAGCTTGGTCAGGCTTTATGCAAGATGAACGCGGGGCAGGGTATAGCTCAAGAGCAATATCTTGACCGGCTCCGCCAGGTAGGGCTTGCCAGATTTCAGCTGTAACAAAGGGCATGATGGGGTGTAAAAGCACCAACATTTCACGCAAAACTGTCCATAAAACATATTGGGCTTCGGCTTTGCGCATCTCATCTTGCATATCTGCTTTAATAAGTTCAAGATACCAGTCGCAAAATTCACCCCAAAGGAATTTATATCCACATTGAGCTGCATCATTAAAGCGGTATTCTTGCAAAGCTTTGTCCATATCTTGCTTGAATATTTCCAAACGATGCAAAATCCATTGATGGTGCAAGCCTTTAACTTCATCTAATGGTACTGATTTTGGAGCTTCATCTGGTAGGTTCATGAGGGCAAAGCGTGCGGCATTCCAAAGTTTATTTACAAAGTGGCGATAGCCTTCAATGCGATCTTCTGCCAGACGAATATCACGTCCCATGGCAGCAAATGAAGTTAGGGTAAAGCGCAAGGAGTCGCAACCGTATTTTTCTATCATTTCAAGAGGGTTAATGGAGTTACCTAATGATTTTGACATTTTGCGTCCCTGAGCATCGCGCACCAAGGCATGCAGATATACATGATGGAAGGGCACTTTATCCATGAAGTGTAGACCCATCATCATCATACGCGCCACCCAGAAGAATAAAATATCAAAACCAGTAACTAGCACTGCCGTTGGGTAGAATGTTTCAATGTCTTTAGTTTTATCGGGCCAGCCAAGGGTAGACATGGGCCAAAGTGCTGATGAAAACCAAGTGTCTAGTACATCTTCATCTTGGACTAAGTTGCGGCTTTTACAAGTGTTACAAGTGGTTGGGGCTTCTTCTGCAACTATTAATTCGTTGCATTGCTTACAAGTCCAAGCAGGAATACGATGTCCCCACCAAATTTGGCGGCTAATACACCAGTCGCGAATATTATCCAGCCAGTTATAATATGTTTTTAACCATGTTTCTGGCATAACTTTAGTAAGTTCTGGCACGGCTTGGCGTGCACGTGGAGCAAGCTTGGTGGCTGCCACAAACCATTGGGTAGAAACGTGTGGTTCAACCACAGTATGGCAACGATAACACTTGCCTACTGCATGGCTAATATTTTCTACCTGCACTAGGTCTCCAGCTGCTTCTATGTCTTGTACAATGTGCTTGCGGCATTTTTCTTTGCTAAGTCCTACATATGGCCCAGCTACATCGGTCATAATACCTTTATCATCAATAGCTTGGATGAACTCTAATTTATGAGTTTGGCCTAGCAACCAATCATTATGGTCATGGCTTGGAGTTACTTTTAGTGCACCGCTGCCAAAGTCTTTATCAACATAATTATCTGCAATAATAGGTACTTCGCGCTTTATGATGGGCACAAATACTTTTTTGCCAATGAGGTGCGCATAACGCTCATCTTCTGGATGAACACAAACTGCACTATCACCTAAGATGGTTTCTGGACGAGTAGTTGCAATAATAATACTGTCATCACTGTCTGTTACATGATAGCGCACATACCATAGATTACCTTGGCTATCTTCATGTTCTACTTCGTCATCGGCAAGTGCGGTATGGCAACGATTACACCAGTTAATAATGTAGTCGCCCTTATAGATGTAACCTTGATTATATAAATCTACAAAGACTTTGCGCACAGCCTTAGATGGACCTTCGTCCATGGTAAAGCTTAAACGTGACCAATCTACCGATGCGCCAAGTTTGCGAATTTGATCAAGAATACGATGACCATAATCTTCGCGCCATTCCCATACCTTTTCAATGAAGGCTTGGCGACCAAGGTCATCACGTTTTATATTTTGCGTGGCTAGTGAGCGTTCAACCACATTTTGGGTCGCAATACCGGCATGGTCTGTGCCTGGAATCCACACCACCTTTTTGCCCTTTTGTCTTGCATGACGACATAAAACATCTATTAGGGTAATATTTAGGGCATGCCCAATATGCAACATACCGGTTACATTGGGGGGTGGAATAACAATGGCATATGGCTCTGCTTCAGCATCCATATTTGGGGTAAATGTTGAATTTTTCTCCCAATGTTCACACCAGCGAGCTTCTACATCATGGGGCATATAGCCTTTGGGAAGTGCGTTTTCCGCCATCTTGACTTCTCCGAAAATAATGGGATAATTAGGACGAGAGTATCGACCTATGAAACCAGTTATATATATATTATGGGACGCATCGCATATTTGGGGACTTATGGCCCTGCATACAATACAAGCCATGCGCATTCCTTATACACTTATTTCCGCTAAAGACATAACCCACGGACTGCTTTTACGCAAGCCGCCAGCTATGCTTCTCGTGCCAGGCGGCACAGCTAGCAATAAGTCCAAAGCCCTTGGTGCAAAAGGGCGCGCGGCCATATGTGACTATGTGGCTGCTGGGGGAAAATATTTTGGATTTTGTGGTGGAGCAGGGCTTGGCCTATCAGATAGTGACGGTTTGTCCCTTTGTCCATGGAAGCGAGCATCATACCCTAACCGTATTTATCACCTAGTTTCAGGGCATGTGGTCTCAAAGCTTTTGCCCCATGAATTAATGGCTACAAAGCTTGGGGAAAGTGCGTCATTGCCGGTGTGGTGGCCAGGTTTTTTTGAACCAGATCACACTAAAGATGTTAACGTATTAGCAACATATATGCAGCCAGATGCAGACCTTTGCCTTGCGGATATTGTGCTTGATTCATTGCCAAAACATATGCAAGAGCATTGGCAAGAGCTTTATGGGGTAAATATTAGTGTAGATTTTTTATATGATTATCCATGTGTTGTGTGTGGTGATTATGGCAAGGGTCAATATGTGTTATCGTATGCGCACTTAGAAACTCCGGACTCTAAGGACGCCAATGCCTTGATGTCGCATATTATTAGTACTTTAACTGGCATTGAAATTACAAATGAACTTAGCCCTAAGTGGGATTTAGCATGCCTACCAAGAAGTCTTGAACAAACTGACCTTACTGCGCCTTTATATGATGCCTTTGGGCTTATTAGTAATCTTATGGACTTAGGTTGTAATCATCGCTTATTGTTTAGTCGTAATGCATGGCTATATGGTTGGCGTATGGGTATTCCTGGTGGAGCACTAAATAACTTATATGCCAGTCTTGCAACCATTATTAGTCTGCCCTTAAATGAACCTGCACATAAACTATGGCAGGACAAACGCTCACAATTTGCTAATAATATGCATACGTTTTGGCAAGCTGCTGAAGGTTATTTATTGGCAGAACGCTTGGCCACAACTCTATCCCATCAACTCCCAGGTGTTATTAATAAGCATATGCTAAGTGAACAAAGGCAAATGCTTTTTGGTAAACCCATGCATGCCGGTGGCTTATACCAGGAAATTCTAGATGTAGCTGATGAGCTTATTTTCTTATTGGCCCAAAGTTCATAGTCTTCATTTTGCTTCCTAAAAATCTTGTCATTCTTCTGACAAAATCTTTCTATGTCCGCAAAATATAATGCTTGGCATTATCCTTGCTGATACGAAGTGAGTCT
>CAYJDF010000090.1:0-9783 GCA_964368845.1 uncultured Desulfovibrionaceae bacterium | reverse complement strand
ATTTGCGCAAATATCTTTTGCAGCAACACACCATACCACAATTACCAACAGCTCCAACCATTTGGGTTTCGTGGCGTACTCCAATTTGTCTAAGCTCAATACGCGCCCTATATTCGCGCACCAAATCCTTTACTAAATCACGAAAATCAATACGTGCTGGTGCTGTAAAATAAAAAATTACCTTACTACGATCAAAAAAAACTTCTACATCCACAAGCTTCATATCAAGTTTGCGCTCGCTAATGCAGTTTTTACAAAACGCTAGGGCTTTTTTAGCAAGGCTTAAATTATCCTCAGCCGCTTGCACATCTTCTTTGGTGGCCTTACGTAAAATTGGCACAAGCTGCCCAAGACCTTCCTCACCTTGCGGCAAAGTATCCCGTACAAAGCATACTCGCCCAAAGCCTTTACCTTGTTCTGTTTCAACCACTACGTCATCACCAGTAGAAACATCTGTCTCAGCAGAAAAATAGTATATTTGTCCATGCTTACTAAAGCGTATTCCAGCTATCATATATGTGCCTTTTAAGGAAAGAAAATCCATTTTTTATTTTAGTATATCCGCTTATATTCAATTAGATTTTAAAAAGTGTCAACAAAGTATTTTTATTACAATAATCTATTTGTATAAATGATTTTTATTCAAGAAATATATTTTGTTTGTTAACTAGTTGTGAGTCATGCAAACAATTACGCAAATTAAGAACACCCGCAACATGCTGTAGCAGGCTTAGGATTATTATAGACATTACTAGTATCAACTTAAGTAAAGGAACACTAGCTTTGGAGCTTAACAGTGCAATAAAATTGCATTTATGCCTGTGTAATATTTAACCTACCACAGTCAATGGTAATAATTTGCATCTGAAACTACTATGCTAATGAGCTAAACCCCAATTATCACCCAAGCCCCAATCTACAAGCAGGGGTACAGAAAGTTTTTGACCATGAGGACTTACATCAGACATGATTTTAGCTACGCGCTCCCCTGCTAATTGAGCATTATCCTTTGGAACTTCTAATAAAAGTTCATCATGAATTTGTAAAATAAGCTTGGCCTGCATATTTTTTAAGTCTTGATCTTTATGCACTTCAAGCATGGCAAGCTTAATTATATCAGCGGCTGAACCTTGAATAACCGTATTTATGGCTTGGCGTCTAGCCAAAGAAAATTTTTGGCTTTGCTTGGAGTGAATATCTGGTAGAATACGCCTACGTCCTGCTATAGTAGTAACATATCCAAGCTCTTTGGTTTGAGCTTCCACTTGGTCATAAAAGTTTTTTAGTTGCACAAGGTGTTTAAAATAATTAGCAATAAACTCCTTAGCTTGAGCAGTATTAATGCCTAGTTCTTGGGCTAATTTTTGCGCACCCATGCCATAAATTAAACCAAAGTTAATGGTTTTGGCATTGCGTCTTTCATCCTTACTAACTTCATCTGATGTTTTACTATAAATGAGGGCTGCTGTACTTGTATGAATATCCTTGCCTTGCATAAAGGCATCTAATAACACTTGATCTTGTGACATATGCGCTAGTACGCGCAACTCAATTTGTGAATAATCAGCAGATATTAGTAAGCAATTTTGCTTAGGCACAAAGCATGTACGCATACGCTCACCCATAACTCCACGTACAGGTATATTTTGTAAATTGGGATTACTTGATGAAAGCCTGCCAGTAGCTGTAGCTAGTTGATTAAAATTAGTATGTATACGCCCTTGGGGATCGGCAAGTTTTGGTAATGGTTCTAAGTAAGTGGAGCGCAATTTCTCTAATTTTCTGAATTCTAAAACCGCATCTACCACAGGATGACCAGCTAATTTTTCTAATTTTTCTTGAGCAGTTGATAATTGTCCGCCCTTAGTTTTGCCAGCTGTTGGTAACTTTAAGGTAGAAAAAAGCACCTCACCCAATTGCTGAGCTGAGCGTAAATTAAAACGCGTATTGGTAGCTGTATAAATTTCTTCGGTGCGAATCTCCAAATCTTTTTGCACATCGTCTAAAAATTGCTTAAAGGCTTGTGGGTCAACCGCTATGCCCATATCTTCCATGGTGGCAAGTACAGTAATTAATGGTAACTCTAAATCATAAAATAATGAGTTCAAGTCTTGTTTTGTAAGCCCATCATGTAAATTTTTCCAAATACTTAAAGCTAGAATGGCCGGTGGACTTTTGTCATCTTGTAAGGTTTTTCGCCACTGACTGGCAAGCCTTGGCCAGCTATAATCTCTATCTTCTGGGTTTTGTAAATAAGCTGCAAGACCAAGGTCAAACCAACGTTTAAGATCTACATCATACCAAGCATCATTAGAACGCAACAGAGCTTTCACATCAGGGCTAATAATACACTGAGCTTTGGTCAATTGCTGCACCAGCTCCTTAGTCACATCTACGTGAAATTCATTACCACCAACACCAAGTACCAAACCTTTTTCTTGTCTAGAGTTGGGATAATACGAAGCAGGTATCAAGGCCACCACTTCTTGTTCTAAGTGTGGCAAGACATTTACCTTGGGGGGCAGAGCATATTCTTGTAGAACTACATCACTAGTAAAAGCAAATAAACTTGCTTGCACTTGAGCTTTTGGTCTGGATTTATTTTCTTTGTCTACATTCACGCTCTCTAACTTATTTTGCAAAATACTTTGCATACCCGCTTGTGGAATTTGACTAGAATATTCAGTACTATTCGCCCCTTGTAAAATACCTGCTCTAAACATGCTTTCCACTTCGCGTCTTAGTGAAGTAAGCTCAAATTCTTGTAAAAATGCACCAATTTCTTGCGCAATTATGGGCTTAATACGCATATCTTCATCTTGAATATGCAAGCATTCATTGGTGCTTAAAGTGGTAAGTTTACGATATAAAAACATTTCATCCACATGCGGGGCAATTTTTTGTTCAAGCTTAGGAGGTAAGCGGTCTAAACCTTGGCTAATATCTTCTAAAGATGAAAAATCCATAAAGATTTTTTGAGCAGTCTTAGGTCCAATGCCAGGCACACCTGGAATATTATCACTACTATCCCCAATTAGGGCTTGTACATCAGGCCACTGACTTGGCTGCAAGCCCGTCTCATGGATAAAGGAGTCTGCCGAAAGTAACTTTTCTTCCTTGGCAGCAGGATCCCAAAGCCACACATTAGGTCCAAGGCATTGACGCAAATCTTTATCTGCACCAATAATTATCACTGGACGTTCTTTAGAATATCGCTTGGCAAGCGAAGCAATACAATCATCGGCTTCACAACCTTCAGATACTTCTAAATGCAAACCTAAATGTCTGACCATATTCTTAACCGGATCAAATTGCACAACTAAGTCTTCTGGGGTTGCATCTCGATTAGCTTTATATAAAGGGTATAGTTCATGACGAAAGTTCTTGCCTCTTCCATCCATCAAAAATACAAAATAGCTGGGTTTTTCCTCACGAATGATACGCAATAAAAGGCGTGCTACAACATAGAGCGCATTAGTAGGGAAGCCATCAGAGCGTTGGAGACGATTGGCATAAAAACCCCTAAAAATAAAGGCTGATCCATCCATGAGATAGAGGGGGTCTTTAATATTTAATCTTTTTTGTAAGGACATACACGCTCCCTAAGGACATAAATTTATATAAAAAGCAACAAACTTAAAGCCATAACAGCCATACCGGCCATAAGACCATATATGGAAAGGTGATGCTCCCCATATTTACTGGCAGCTGGTAAAAGCTCATCTAAGCTTATAAAAACCATAATACCGGCAACAGCGGCAAATATTAAGCCAAAAACCGTATCAGTAAGAAAATTATAAAATAGCAAAAAGCCAATTAAAGCCCCCACAGGTTCGGCTAATCCAGAACAAAATGAAAAAGCAAAAGCTTTTGCCCTACTACCGGTGGCATAGTAAATGGGCACAGCTACAGCTATACCTTCTGGTATATTATGAATGGCTATGGCTATGGCAATAGGCAAGCCCACGGTGGGATCATTTATGGTGGCAATGAAGGTTGCAAATCCTTCAGGAAAGTTATGTAAAGCCACAGCAAAAGCAGTAACTAAACCCATGCGCATAAGGGCTAATTTTTGCTTGGCCGATGCATCGTCCATTTCTTCCACTTTGCGCATTTCATGTGGGTTACCCATGGCAGGAACAAATTTATCAATGACTGCTACAAGCAACATGCCAAGAAAAAACCCACCCACAGTTAGCCAAGTGCCAAGCTTTTCTCCAAGACTTTCACTAAGAAGTACGTTTGCCTTAACAAATATTTCAACAAAGGAAACATACAGCATAACCCCAGCTGAAAAACCAAGAGCGATGGATAAAAACTTGGTATTGGTTTTATCTGTAAAAATAGAAAGGATACTCCCAATGCCTGTAGATAAGCCTGCAAAAAGCGTAACTGCAAAGGCAAGGGCAAAGTTTGGAATATCAAACATAAGTGAGTTCGTTAGAGGTAGTGATAAATTGCTGCAATTTACAACTCTTGGCGAAATTGTAAGGACTGGCGCAATGTTTCTTTATCCATAAACTTTACTTCTGCACCCAGGGGTATACCTTGCGCTAGACGAGTAACCCTAATATGGGGGAAGTTTTTTTGCACAAGATTTCGAATATAAAAACCTGTGGTATCGGCTTCAATGGTTGTACCAAGTCCAAGAACCAACTCCTTGACTAAGCCTTCACCAAGTCTATTATTTAGCTTCTGTAATTCAAGTCCATCAGTATTACTGCTACCAGATTGCAAAAGCCCACCAAGAATAAGGTAATGACCATTAAAAATGCCACCTTCTTCCAAGGTTAGCATACTATCCCATTCTGCCACAAGGCAAAGAGTGGATTCTTCACGCCTTGGGTCAGCACAAACAATGCAAGGGTCATTAGCCGTAAGACCACCACAACGTGAACAAAGCCGCAAATCATCACGCAAATCATGTATGGCCTTACCCAAACGGCGTGTTTCAGATTCAGGCCACTTTAATAAGATCATGGCTACGCGCATGGCAGACTTAGGCCCAAGGCCAGGAAGACGCGCCAATTGGTCTACCACTACCCTAAGGGGTTCTGGAATACGTTTATTCATTATATTAAATTATTAATGCTAATAAGTGACAATAAATCAAGAATTAAAAAACACCTGGTAATTTAATACCACCACTTATGGCACCCATTTCACGGTCAATGGTTTCCTTGGCAATGCGTCCGGCTTCATTAACGGCAGCCATAATTAAATCTTGGAGCATTTCCACATCACTACCTTCTAAGGCTTTAGGATCAATAATTAGTTTGCGCAGCTCTTGCTTACCAGAAACCTCAGCCGTAACCATACCTCCACCACTGGAAGCTTCAAAGCTTTTTTCGCCAAGTTCTGCTTGCATCTTGGCAATTTTACCTTGCATAATTTGAGCTTGACGTAAAAGATCGTTCATATTTTTCATTGTTTTCTCCTTATTTATGAGCAGGACTTACATGCAAGATTACAGCATCTAAAATATTTAGGCAATTTTGCATGTCTTCTCTTTGCTTAAATTCCTGTTTTAATACAGATTCTGCCTTATGATTTTGTATTGGTTCATTAATAACAATACCAACATCAAAACCACAATATTGCGAGCACAATCTCTCCAATTCAGCATGCACTTTATTTAGTCTATCACAACAAGTGTTAGACATAGTACTAATTTCTAAATTTTTTTCACTAAATATTCCTCTAGCTTGGCTCAGGATATGAGTTGGTACAAGCTCTTGACCATGTTTTTGTCCAGCAGCTTGTAAGTAATCACAAAAAGTTTCCCAGCTAGGAATTACAGACGAAACTGAATTGACAATATCACCTTGTACAATCGGCAAGATATTTGCTGATTCTGTAAACCTCATAGGTTCTTCAGAATATTGTTCTATATGTTCAGATTGTTGTGCTTCATTCGTCGTATGAGTATCTGCTGCTATAATTGAAGCTTCAAGTTTATGACTAGCAGATGTATCATTTGCATTTAAATCAACTGGCGCAAGCTCAAGCTCAGCAGGATTTATTTGCACCGCTTCAACTTGTGTTGCGTTTGCTTGTGACAAATTTATGTTCTCAAGCTCAGGCTGTATAAGCTCTGATGATTGAGCCTGCACAGCTTGATTTTGCTTTAGCATATTGGAATCTTGAGCTTTGGTTTTATCCACACTAGCTGTTGAAATTGTACTGGGGCTTGAACCACCAGAAGTGCCTTGACTACCAGATCCCGTACTACCTTCCCCCACATCGTCTAATTTATGCAATGGTAAAAGACGAGGCATAAGGGTTAAGTTTAACAAAAGTAATTCAAGAGCTGCAGCAGGTTCTGGGCTATGAATAATTTTGCGTTGTGCGTCTAAGGTCATATGCCAAGCCGCATGTAAATGTGCGGTAGAAAATTTAGGGGCAACTTCGCACCAATGTTTTGCTTCATCAAAGCTTAGGCTAAGCGATGGTAAAATATTTGCTCCGGCTTCACGAATAAGAAATAAAGTGCGCCAAAGGCTTGTGAGTTCGCGCAAGAAAAATCCAATATCAACCCCTTGATCACCAAGTTGATTACTTAGCTCTACAATGCGCTGGCAATCATTATCAACAATACCCTGCATAAGAGCTTCAAAAAATTCTTGACCAGCTAAACCAAGTACTTGGCGTGTATTTTCAAGGCTAAGTACTTTTTCACCCAGGGCTAAACTCTGCCCAAGTAACGACATACCATCACGCACAGAACCTGCAGCCCTACGCGCAATAAGGCTTACAGCACCTTGGTCATACTGCACATTTTCTTTGGCAAGTACCTTATTAAGATGATCAATTAATTCATCTTCCACCAGACGTTTAAATACAAAATGCTGACAACGGCTAATGATGGTAATAGGAAATTTATGCACCTCAGTGGTGGCAAAAATAAATACCACCCGTGCTGGCGGCTCTTCCAAGGTTTTTAAAAGAGCATTAAAAGCATTGCGCGAAAGCATGTGAGCTTCGTCGATAATAAAAACTTTATAACGCCCTTCCATGGCCGCATAGCCAATATGCTCACGCAAAGCACGGGCATCATCCACACTATTGTTGGAAGCACCATCAATTTCAGTTACATCAACATGGTTACCTTGGGTAACTTTATGACATTGCTCGCAATTATTGCAAGGTTCACCGGTTGGGGCTTGCACACAATTTAAGGCTTTAGCAAAAATACGTGCAATAGTAGTTTTGCCAACACCACGAGTACCGCTTAGCAAATAAGCCGGAGCAACCTTTTCTTCAGCGCAGGCGCGCGAAAGAACAGTGGTAATCATTTGTTGCCCAGTAACCTCAGCAAAGGTTTGAGGACGATAATGGGCGGCAAGAGATGCATGTGTCATAAATAAACCCACAACTGGGCAAGCATGAATTTATAAATATTAAAAACCCATACTTGCCCAATATTATTATTCTGGCTTAGTAAAATCTAGCTTAAAAAACGTAGCGAGTAAGCCACTTTTCATAATCTGGCTCTTGACCTTTAGCTACTCTAAAAAACTGTTCTTGTAACTTTAAGGTTACAGCGCCGGCCTTGCCTTCACCAATAGTGCGTCTATCCACAGAGCTAATGGGGGTAACTTCAGCAGCAGTGCCAGTAAAGAATGCTTCATCGGCTGTGTAAAGCTCATCGCGAGTAAATTGTTGTTCAACAACAGTAAAACCAAGAGAACGAGCTATTTGCACAATAGAATTACGCGTAATTCCACCAAGTATAGATGTAAGCGGAGTAGTTTTAATAATACCATCTTTAACCATGAAAATATTTTCACCTGTTGCCTCAGATACATATCCATTGGTATCTAGCATAAGAGCTTCTTCAAAGCCATCGGCTATTGCTTCCATTTTGGCAAGCACGGAGTTTACATAGTTACCAGCGGCCTTGGCCTTAGTCATCATCACATTGGGATGATGTCTGGTAAAGGTTGATGTCTTAATGCTAATGCCCTTAGCAAGTGCTTCCTCACCAAGATAAGCACCCCAAGGCCAAACCGCAATAATGGTTTGAATGGGGTTATCCTTAGGATGAATGCCCATTACGCCAGCACCCACAAAACTAAGTGGACGCACATAGCCTTCGGATAATTTATTGACTTTTAAAGTTTCAATAATAGCATTTTTGATACTTTCCTCGGTATGTGGAATACTAAGATTTAATATCTTCATGGACTCAAAAAGACGCTTTACATGCTCATCAAGACGAAATACTGCTGAGGTATTATCTACACATTGATAAACGCGAATGCCCTCAAAAACACCAGTTCCATAGTGCAAAGCATGAGAAAGTACATGCACATTAGCCTCAGCCCAAGGGACCATTTTACCATCAAACCAAATGAAATCTGTTTTTTGCATGAAATACCTCTTAAAATTCATAAAATATATGTACGAAAAGCAGTAGCGTGTACAAGTTGTAAAAAATACTGGAAAGAGCCTTTGAAAGCAAGCATAAAGAAACACCTATTACAAGCATTTTACTAAAATCCACCTGTGTGAATGATTACGATTAAAAGCAATAGCCACCATCAATACAAGCCAATCACGTGGTATTTCTATGATTCATATATAATCTGCTTGATTTCCGCATCATACTGGAATAGGGTTTTAGCTATACATAAGCTAGAGTACTGTACAATTATTTTTTATTATTTTTGTGCTCCTGCACTAAAATTCATTTTTTTATTCTTTCTTATGTAAGACAAGATACACAAAAAAGTCACTTAACGGTGCAATGGTTTGCACTAGGTAAGTATAGCGAACCCTATTAGAAACAAGAACAACACAAATGGCCGTCTACACTGCTTTTTGTATTCGTAAGGCTCGCATGCGCCTAAAGACTATGCCACTTTGGCCAGCCTTTGGGCAGGTTTCTAAAACTTTAATCGCATTGACTGTAGTTAAGGCTACACACGGCTTTGCATAAAAAATTTTGTATAGTAATTAAATGTAACAAGGAGTTTTTAATGTCAAATATAATCAATCGTGAAGACGCAATTGAGCTTTTGCGTAGCAACACCAACGAGGCTCATTTAATGCAACATGCTCTTGCTGCCGAAGCCGTATTATGTGCCCTTGCTAAGCACTTGGGTGAAGATGAAAACCTTTGGGGTATCACAGGCTTACTACACGATTTAGACTATGCTAAGACGCATCAAACTCCAGAAGTGCATGGACTTATTGCCAGTGAAATGCTTGAGGGAAAATTGCCCCAAGAGGCAAGAGAAGCCATTTGCGCACACAATGGAGAAATGAATGGCACAAGCCCCAAAACCAAACTTGATTTTGCTTTGCGTTGCGGAGAAAGTGTTACCGGACTCATTGTTACTGCTGCTCTTGTGCGCCCCACTGGTATCACAGGCATGGAAACCAAGAGCCTAAAGAAAAAAATGAAGGATAAAGCCTTTGCTGCCAGTGTTAGCCGTGAAAATATTAAACAATGCTCAGAGCTTGATATGGAGTTAGATCAATTTTTGGCCCTAGCTATACATGCCATGAGTGAACGCGCAAACGAGCTTAATATACCAACCGGAGGCAAATAATGTCTAAATGCAAAGTTGTACCCATGCTTACAGATATTACACAGCTTGGTCCTGCAAAGCTAAAATCAAACCTACCCTACGACACTTGGGAAGACGATAAAATACTAAAAATATTTGTTGATTCAGAGCTATGTGCAGATATTACCGAACCCATACTTATGGAATTTGAGGCAGCAGGACCTAGAAAAAATCTTTATTTTGACTCCACACGCGCTAAATGCGCCAT
>CAYJDF010000089.1:0-9853 GCA_964368845.1 uncultured Desulfovibrionaceae bacterium | reverse complement strand
GTGCTGACTTTGTCAGCACTCTGAACCCTCTGCATAATTTAAAATTATGTAGAGGGTTCTTGCTTGACGATACTGTAAAATCAGTGTAGTTACTGCTGTTCTTATTTTTTGAAGGAGAGTTTACACATGAAAAGAACATATCAACCAAGTAAAATCAGAAGAGCGCGTCGTCATGGTTTTCGTGCGCGCATGGCTACTGTAGGTGGCAGAGCTGTTATTCGCCGCCGTCGTGCAAAGGGACGCAAGCGTCTTAGTGCATAAGGATTGCATTTCAAGATTTTTTGACATTTGACTAGATGAGCGATAGGGCCCATAGGGATAATGACACACGCATGGCCTAGCGCACGGCGCATATGTCGACGAGCTGATTTTTTATTATGTTATGACACAAATCGTCGATATTTTTCACAGTATTTTGTACTATTTGTGCGCAAGCAACAAAATCTTGGATGGCGTGTAGGTTTTACCGTAAGCAAAAAAATGGGCAATGCAGTACGCCGCAATCATATTAAGCGGCTTTTGCGAGAGTTTTTTCGATTGCATGGAGATATATTACCACAAGGCCTTGATATTGTAGTAGTTCCCAAAAAGAATTTATTGCATAAGCCCTTAAATTTTAACCTAGTGCAATCGGAATTAGCACCACTTATGAGCAAAATTGCCCATAAGTATGGTGGGGAGCGTTTGGCGTGAAAATTTTAATACGGCGTATCTTTCTTTTGCCAGTTTTTATTTATAGATACGCCATTTCGCCCCTGCTGCCCAATGCCTGCCGTTATTATCCCAGCTGTTCAGCATATGCCGTTGAGGCAATTATGCTGCATGGTATTTTGCGTGGTTCATGGTTAACAATTTGTCGCCTTGCGCGTTGTCACCCTTGGTCAAAGGGTGGGGTTGACCCTGTACCTCCCGTCTCGTCTGCATATCACAAAGGCATATTTTAATCATGAGGCTGTAATGGAAAATAAAAATTTAATTGTTGCCATAGTTCTTTCTCTATTAGTTATGGTTGGTTGGACATTTTTTGCCCAGCACTTTGGTTTAATTCCTGACCAGCAACAAGTGGCAGAGCAGCAAGCCGCAATACAACAAGCCAACGAGCAAGAGCAAAAAACAAGTGAAGAAACCATTAAACTTGCTACTCAAGCTCCTGTAAATTCTGCTCCTGGGCGCGATGTAATTGTTGAAACCCCACTCTATAAAGCTGTTATTTATTCCGGTGGTGCAACTCTACGCTCCTTTGAATTAAAAAAATATCCTTCTGAAAAGCAAACCGAACCTTGGATTACTGTTTTTGGTTTTCCTCTTGGTGAAGTTGTGCCCAAGGATGGACTTAAAAAGGTTGCTCCGGTAAATCTTGTTCATCCAAACACCTCTACGCATGGCCCACTTGGCCTGCTCATTAATGGTCAAGCGTCATGGAGTACAGGCACTTGGAGCTTTAATGGTCAAGATGTCAAACTAGATGAAGGCAAAACCACCTTGGAGTTCATAGGTCAAGTGGATGGTTTGGATATTGTGCGCAAACTTACATTTTATGCTGACACTTACCAAATTGATGAAACTGTTGACATAGTTAACCCCAATGAACAAGCACGCACAGCACGCATTGCTTATACTGTGGCTGAGAATACTCAAAATGCCAGTGGTGGATACTATGACGCCATGCGCGTAGGTTGGGATATGGCCGGTGACTATAATGAAGAAACCGACATTGAAACTCTAACCACCACAGGTGCACATGCTCAAGGCAATATTTATTGGGGTGCAGCCATGAGTGCGTATTTCATGTCTGCCATAGCTCCAACCAATACTGCCAATGTTATTCTAGCAGCTCAATTTCAAGGAGATGTTTACAGAGTCATATTGGGCCAAGGAGATGTGGTTGTCCAACCTAATTCAGAAGCCAGCCAAAGTGTGACTTATTGGTTTGGACCAAAACTTCGTAGCTTACTTGAAAAAGCCCCCAATAACCTTGTTAGCAGTATTGACCTTGGCATGTTTGGCTTAATTGGCGGTGCGCTTTTATGGTGTTTGGAATTATTTTATAGCTACGTACATAACTGGGGTATAGCCATTGTTTTACTAACCATTGCCATTAAAGCTGTATTTTGGCCTCTGACTGCTAAGACTTACAAATCTATGGCAAAAATGCGCAAGCTCCAACCCATGATGACCGCCATTAGGGAAAAATATCCTGACGACCCCGCAGCAAGAAATCAGGAAATGATGAATTTATACAAGACCTATAAAATTAATCCAGCTGGTGGTTGTGTACCTATGCTTATCCAACTACCTGTGCTTTTTGGTCTTTTGCAGGCTCTGCCCTCATCAGTTGAATTGCGCGGAGCGTCATTTATTACTTATTTCCCAGGTACTGACATCATCTGGTTAGCGGACCTTTCAGCACCAGACCCACTGTATATTACCCCACTTTTAACTGGTCTAACCATGTTTTTAATGCAAAAGCTAAGCCCACCCATGGGCGACCCCATACAGCAAAAAATCATGCTATATCTGCCTTTAGTCTTTATGGTTCTTTTCTTTAATTTCCCTTCGGGACTTACCCTCTATTGGACCATAAGTAATATTTTATCCATAGCTCAGCAATGGCATTTGTTACGTAGCAACGATAAGGCATAGCTCGACTACAACTATACTACAGGAAATATTCATGGAAAACTTCAAAGAATTTACCGGAAAAGACCTTGATGATGCCATTGCCGAAGCATGTGCGTATTTTGATACTGAACGCGAACAATTGGAAGTTGATATTATTCAAGATGCTAAGTCTGGCATCTTTGGATTAGTTGGAGCGCGTAAAGCCATGATTAAAGCTAGACGTGCAACATTACAAATGCCACTTGAGACAAAAGCTCCGACAGCAGAAAAAAAAGAAAAAGCTCCAAAGCCTAGTAAAGCACCAAAGCAAGAACAGGCGCAAACCCAAGAGCAACCCAAAGAAGTTATAAAAGAAAAACAAGAAACCAAGCCAAAGAAAGAAAGTACACCCCCCCCTAAGCAGGCTGAAGAAACGGCATTAAGCAAGGTTCCTACACCTGAGGCAGACTTAAACAATAACGACAACACAACTACAGATGAAGATTGTGACTCTCAGCGTGTACCCTTTGAACAATTGGATCATGCAAAACTCAAAGAAATTAGTTATAATGTCATTAGCAAATTAGTTCTGCCCATTGTGGGTATGGCCCCCATAGATGTTACTCTTGAAGATGCAAGAGTTTGCATAAGTCTTGATTGTGGTGAGGATTCAGGTTTACTTATTGGGCGCGAGGGTCAAACCCTAGCCTCATTACAATATATTGCTTCACGCATTATTTCACGCGAAATGCAAACATCCATCAGAGTTCAACTTGATACTGGTGATTATCGAACCCGCCAAGATGAAAAATTACGCGATTTAGTTTTATATTTGGCCGAACGTGTGCGCACTGTGGGCCGCGCTCACTCTACTCGTCCCCTCTCGTCCTACCACAGGCGCATAGTACACCTAGTATTACAAGATTGCCCAGACCTAGTAACACGCAGTTCCGGAGATGGACCACTAAAACGCGTAATAATACAACGCAAACGCGGCCAATAACATTATATTTACACATTTATAATGTTTGATACAGGTGAGCAAAGACTATGCAAAACTTTGATACCATAGCCGCTATTGCCACCGCACAGGGTTCGGGTGGCATTGGTATTGTGCGTATTTCTGGCAAGGATTCCAAGCAAATTTTAGCTGGGGTATTTTTGCCAGCATCACCAAGCTTTACTAATTTTCGTCCTTGGACTTTGCACCGTGGGCGTTTTATTAATGAACAAGGAAATATTATAGATGATGTGCTGGCGGTATATATGCCAGCCCCAAAAACATTTACTGGCGAACACGTGGTAGAAATTCACTGCCACGGAGGCCAAGCCATATTGCAGCTGGTTTTAGAAACACTAATGGCCCGTGGAGCACGTCTGGCTGAACGTGGTGAGTTTTCGCGCCGTGCCTTGTTAAATGGGCGCGTAGACTTAACTCAAGCCGAGGCCATCGCAGAAATGATTGCCGCCAAAAACCCTGCTGCTTTACGCCTTGGGTCTAATAAGTTAGACGGTTTACTTGGTAAATATGTTTTGGTTTTGCGTGAGAACCTTGAGCACCTACGGCTATCTTTAAGTGTTGCCATAGACTTCCCAGAAGAAGAGCTAGAATGTTTGAGCAAAACTGAATTTGTGCAGATTATAAATGATGTACGCAAAGCCTTAGAAAAGCTTTTGCAAGCCCATGAACGTTATCGCCACTGGCAAGAAGGAGCTACTGTGGCTCTTGCTGGTGCAGTTAATGCCGGCAAGTCTTCGTTGCTTAATGCCTTACTAGGTTATAATCGCGCCTTGGTGACCGATACCCCAGGAACCACAAGAGACTTTTTAGAAGAGTACATTAATATTCATGGTCTTAGTATAAAATTAGTTGATACTGCCGGTTTACGCAACGCCATTGACCAAGTGGAGCGCATGGGTATAAAGCGGGGGCGTGAACGCATAGAAGATGCCGATGCCATAATATTGGTGCTCGATGGATCATTAGGACCAAAAGCTGTAGAAATGCTCCTTGAAGAAGATAAAAAACTTGCCGACTTTGAACACTGTATAATAGTTTGGAATAAGTCAGACCTTGCCCCAGAAATTCATTTACCTTCTAACTGGCAAAATTATACTTCAAAGTGCCTATTAGTATCTGCAAAAGAAGGACAAGGACTTAACACTCTTTGTGAAAAAATTAAAGGTGTTATACTAAAAGACCAGAATACAGAACCCAAGGCCTCAGAAATAGTGCCCAATATGCGTCAAGCCAAGCTATTAAGTGATGCTGCCGCCGAACTTAGCACCTTAGCTACTGACATTGGCAACGCTTTACCTTATGATGTTTGCTCAGTACGCCTAGACACTGCCGTGAACCTACTTGGGCAAATTACTGGTCTTGATAGTAATGATGAAATGTTAGACAAGGTATTTTCTACCTTTTGTATTGGAAAATAATATAATAAAGCTGTAATTTATATGCCAGATCAAGACTATACACGTAAACTTTCTAAAGACGATATCAACGCCCTGCCCATTGTACGCTATGAGGGCGAGGTCTGCCTTGTGCGAGATGATGAAAGTTTGCAAAGTGCTCTTGAGATAATGCAAAATGAACGTGTACTTGGTTTTGATACTGAAACAAAGCCCTCATTTCGCAAAGGTAAACTTAATCCTCCCGCTCTAATTCAATTAGCAGCAGAAAATACCGTATTTCTCATCCAATTAAACTGGCTACCGCTAAATGCCCAATTGACAAGCTTGCTGAGCAATCCAAATATATTAAAGGTTGGAGTGAGCATACATGATGACATACGTGAACTACAAAAAGTTTTTCCATTTGAGCCTGCTGGCATAGTTGACCTTGGGCTTATTGCAGCACAAAACAAACTTGAAACCAAGGGCTTGCGAAACCTTGCCGCCAATTTTTTTGACTATCGCATTACTAAGGGGCCACAATGCTCCAACTGGAGTGCACATGAACTCTCACATAGGCAAATATCCTATGCTGCCACCGACGCTTGGATAGGGCGTAAAGTATTTTTACGCATGGAAGAGCTGGGAATGGTTAATGTCTGAGCAAAAAAACATACCCACAAACCCTAGCCCCGAACTAGGGCCAAGTATTGTTTTTTTCACTGGTGGCACTGCCTTAAAGTCCCTTAGCCAAGCTCTATGTAAATATACCCATAATAATGTACATCTTGTAACCCCATTTGATTCTGGAGGTTCTTCTGCTACCTTACGCTCATCCTTTGGCATGCCGGCCATAGGTGATGCGCGCAATAGAATTCTGGCTCTGGCTAACCCAAAGCTCGTACCAAGAGCAGTCATTAGACTTTGTGAAAGCAGGTTACCCACAACTGGTACACGCGAAGAGATTTTAGAGCAACTATACTCCCTAACCTCAGAAAAACACCATGCTTGGAAACATATACCACGTCTTTTTGCTGAACCATTCCGTCTAAATTTATACTACTTTCTAGACAAAATGCCTCCAGACTTTGACCCAAGACTAGCCAGCATCGGTAATTTAATTATAGCAGGTGGATACTTACATCACAAACATCAATGGGGTCCAACCTTAAACCAAATTTCACGTCTTTTACAAGTGCGTGGTATAGTTATGCCCATTACAACAAAGAGCTTACACCTTGGTGCAGAGCTTTGTGATGGTTCACAAATTATAGGTCAACATCGTATTACTGGCTACGGTCAACCAAGTCCACTAGTACCTATAAAAAAGCTTTTTTTACTACCACATGACAAAAAAACTGGTGCCCCAGGCCAGAAACAAGTTGTACCTAAAATTCACCTTGCAGCAGAAACATATATACGTAGTGCCAATGCCATCTGCTACCCCATGGGCTCATTTTACACTAGTGTGCTAGCAAATTTACTGCCTCAAGGTGTAGGCACCGCCATTAGTAAGAACACCTGCCCCAAACTCTACATCCCCAATGTAGGACATGATACAGAACAACGCACACTGTCTGTAGCCGATGCCGTAGCTATTATCTTAAAGACCCTTCGCGAAGATGCTGGTGATATTCCCACAGAAGCACTTTTACAATATGTTTTGGTGGATACTAAACGCGGGCTTTATTCTGGCGGGGTGGACAAAGATGGTATTGAAGCACAAGGAGTAAAAGTATACGACTTACCCTTGTTAGCTAAAGCTCATATTCATGATGGTAGACTTACGGCTAAAGCCATTATGCAGCAAATAAGCAACAATAGTTTGCAAATAATATAGGTAGCATGAGCACCTTTAAAATATTGCCTTTAAGAAACATATAAATTATGATGTTGTAATAATTTTTATGTAACTCACAAATTATATTTAGGATTTAACATGGATAAACAACTTTTAGACATTTTGGCTTGCCCGCGCTGTCACGGTGAGCTAACCCTAAAACAAGAAAATAATCAAGATATTGGCCTTATATGTGAGGCTTGCGCCCTTTTATTTCCCATACGCGATGACATACCCATCATGCTTATGAATGAAGCAAAATCCATCAATAAGGATGATAGCTCATGCGCATCCTAATAGCCTCAGACATCCATGGTGCACCGGACAGTGCGCTTTTTTTGCAAAAAAAGGTTGAAATATTAAAGCCAGATTTATGCGTCTTACTTGGTGATTTTTTATACCACGGCCCTAGAAACCCCTTACCTAAAGGGTATTCCACCAAGGATGTGGCAGATATGCTTGGCAATTTAGGGGTTAAAACCCTTGCTTTACGAGGAAATTGCGATGCCGAGGTGGACGAAAGCCTACTCCCCTTCCCATTGGTAGATCAAAGCTGGGTCTATGCCGATAGTTTATGCATACTAGCCTCACATGGGCATAGATATGATTATCCCCCACCTAATTTTTCTAATGTACCTACTAACAGCATTATCCTAACAGGCCATACCCATGTGCCAAGAGGTGAAGCCTACAAACATGTATACTGGTGGAATCCTGGCAGCTTAACCCTACCCAAGCAAGGTTATCCGCGCTCATATGGTTTTTATGAGCAGGGCGAATTTAAAGTATTTGATATGCAAGATAAATGCTTTTTAAGCCATAAAGTTCACATGGCAAAGCCTCTTAACTCCTAAAATGCTATGACACTTCCACCCCCTTTTGACGTAGCCCTAAGCACCTGTAAAAGCTATGCAGTAGATGAGGTGCAACAAGCTGTATTAAAATGCCTTATCTCGTGCAATCTATTGGGACCACAAGCAAAACTTACCCGCTCAAGCACCATTCTTGTCAAACCCAACTTATTGCGCAAGCACCACCTAACCTGCACCAACCCCCAAGTGGTAAAAGCATTGTGCATATGCCTGCAAAATTACGGCTTAAAAGTGCAAGTTGCCGACTCTCCAGGTTTTGGGTCTGCACAAGAAATTGCTCAATATATTGGTTTAGCTGAGGCTTTAAGTCCTCTTGGGCTTAAAGTGCAAAACTTTGAGCAATCCAAATCCATAAACATAAATCATGGCAAAACTTGGCCCATTGCGCGCCTTGCCCTTGAAAGCGATTACATTATATCTGTACCGCGACTTAAAGCACATTGCCAAATGGGCTTAAGTCTTAGCGTTAAAAATCTATTTGGTTGCATTTGCGGCCTACACAAAGCTATGGCTCACGCCAGAGAAGGACGTTGCCAACAAACTTTTTCAAACAGCATTCTAACACTTTTTTCTGCCCTGCCACCTTGCGCAGCCCTTGTGGATGGCATAACTGCCATGCACGTCACTGGTCCCTCTGGCGGCAAACCTTATGATCTAGGCCTAATTGGGGCTAGCACTTCAGCCATGGCTTTAGACACAGCTATATACCAACTTCTAAATGCTCAGGAACACTTGACCCCCCTCTGGCAAGCCGCTAAACTCACACCCTTTGAAGCAGCATTTAGAAAAAATATAAACTATACACTGCAAAGTCCTACAGAATTTAACACAAGTGACTTCATTTTGCCGCAAAAATTAGAAGATACTTCATTTTTACCACATCGCTTAATGCTAAGCCTATGGAAACGCATCATAAGCCGCTTGTAATAAGGAAAATATATGCCACGTATTCTACCTAACGAAACAGATATTTATGCCCTAACAGACTCCAACCTAAGCCTTGGTCGCCCAGCCGTGCAAGTGGTTACAGAGCTACTAAAAGCCGGAGTCAAAATTATTCAATATCGCGAAAAAAAAATGAAAGCTGGTCTAATGCTTGAAGAATGCCAACAAATACGCATCCTAACCAAGCAGGCCAACGCATGCTTTATTGTAAATGATCACATAGATATAGCCATGCTGGTAGATGCTGATGGAGTGCACGTGGGCCAAGAAGATTTACCAGTACCTATGGTGCGTAAACTCATTGGGCAAAATAAAATTATTGGCCTATCAACCCATAACCCAGACCAAGCCCGCGAAGCCATAAACCTTGGAGCAGACTATATTGGCGTTGGACCTATCTTTGCCACCCAAACAAAAGAAGATGTATGCGCGCCAGTAGGCTATGAATACCTAAACTTTGTGGCTAAAAATATTCAACTACCATTTGTGGCCATTGGCGGCATCAAAAGACATAATATCAATGAAGTAGTAAAACATGGTGCTAAATGCTGCGCCCTAGTATCTGAACTTGTAGGAGCTGAAAATATAACCGAACGCGTAACCCAAGTACGCGCCGCCATGAATTAATTTTTTAAGATTTTTTGGGATTTTTGGGATTTTTGGGATTTTTGGGATTTTTGGGATTTTTGGGATTTTTGGGAGGAACTTTTTTGAAAAAAAGTTCCTCCCAAACCCACCTCAAAAAACTTTCACGGCGACAATATGCTAGCATTAAAAGATAAATTTTATCGCAACAAAGTTTTTAGTGCTCTACCCCTACTATGCTAGTTAGTCGACACTGAAAAACTATACAACACGATTAAAATAAACTATTTTTTAGAAAAAATGCGCAAATAAAAATGCCAGAAATAAGGGCATGGGATGCACTTTTCTGGCATTTTTATGACGCTAAATTTTAGTTTTTCTGTGGCGACTAACAAAATTTTTGCGACAGCAAAAATTTTGCGCCACGTAAAATGAGCCGGAACTTGCTTCCGGCGTCCCCGAAGGGGCATTTGGAGTGGGCGTGCCTTTCTGAAAAATGCATGGAAATGCGTTTTTCAGCATCGACTAGTTAATGAATTATGTTAATAACCATATTTAGTTCTTATGTTAAAGTTTTTTTTGGAAGGGGTCTGGGGAAACTCTTTTTTGTTCA
>CAYJDF010000088.1:0-9916 GCA_964368845.1 uncultured Desulfovibrionaceae bacterium | reverse complement strand
ACATGGAAAAAAGATTGCACAAGAAGGCACTTTATTGTTTGGTAAAAACAAAAAGGTAGGAAAGGTACTTTTTGGTGCCTTATGAAATTATGAAAAATCAAGATGTTAAAAGGGATGGTAAGTGAATATTATTTGTTATAGGACATAATAACTTTTTTTCCCCAATGGCTTAAACTTTCTAGAATGGGGATAACATCCTTTGCTAAAGGTGTAAGTGAATACTCAACCGTAGGTGGGGTTGAGGGATATACAGTGCGCTCAACAAGTTTATTTTTTTCTAAATTTCGTAATTGTTGGGTGAGCATTTTTTGCGTAATTCCTGGGATAATTCTAAAAAATTCATTGAAACGAATTTTTTCGGAAAGATGAAGGTTCCATAAAATGGTGGACTTCCACTTTCCAGAAATAACCTCAAGAGCTACTTCTCTTTCATTAATGAAGCTGCTACAACTTACTTTATTTTCGCGTTCTTCTGGCAAAGCTACCTCCTTAAACGTAATGATAAACCTTATAAAATGTAGTACAAGACCTTTATAACAGTAATTTGACTACCAATCAAGGTGGCAACATTTGCTTTTATGATTAATTGATAGTTAAAAGTGTGGTAATTGTTTGAAATTAATATGTTAATTTGCTAGAGTAAATGGGTAAAATTGCTATAAACAAGCCCATGCAATGCCGTGTATTTTTATGAGTGTGCATTATTTTGTTTTATGTAAATAAACAAAATCTCATTATGGGGCAAAGGAATAAGAAACATCATCTAATTAGCTAGTAAACAAAGTCAACTAGTTAATAGTAATTACTGTATAAGCCAATTGCCACAGGACTTGTGGGCCACGATTATTGTGTATTGCTTATGCAAGTTTACAAGGCTTTGCATATAATGTATAGTTTGTTGTTTTTAAGCTTTCAGATTGTATTTTTTGATGAATTTTTAATTTTACTTTGTAGACTGAAAGGGCAACTTTGGGAGGTTACGTTATGCCAGTTTATGCTGCATTGCAGTCAGCCCTAGGGTATGAGTTTAAAAATATAGAATTGTTAAAACGTGCACTTACGCATAGTTCTTGGGCAAATGAGAATAAGTCACTTTTACCGCATAATGAGCGTCAGGAGTTTTTAGGTGATGCAGTGCTTGAAGTGTGTGTATCTTGGGAGCTTTTTAGTCGCTTTCCAGATGCAAGAGAAGGGCATTTAACTAAACTTCGCTCAAGCCTAGTTAGTACCAAGACCTTAGCTGAGCTTGCGCGAGAGCTTGGCATTGATAATGACCTAAATCTTGGTCGCGGTGAGGAAAGCCAAGGCGGTCGTAAGCGTGATAGTGTGCTTAGTGACGCTCTTGAAGCCGTGCTTGCAGCCATCTTTGAGGATGGTGGTTATGAGTTTGCGCACAAAGTTATAGTGCATATATTCAAATCACGCTGGCCTATTGACTTGGAACATAATCAAGAAAAAGATTATAAAACCAAACTTCAAGAAACAACGCAACGCTTGCACAAAGATCGTCCAATCTATGTGCTACAAGGTAGCCATGGTCCGGAGCATGCCAAATGCTTTGAAGTGCGTCTAACATTGCCAAACGGACAGGAATTTTTTGCAAGCGGTCCAAGTCTTAAACGTGCTGAGCAAGAAGCTGCACGTATGGCCTTGGAGTATTGCTCTCTAAACCCTTAGTGATATGGATAAATTTTCCGTCTTAATCCTTCACGTCTACAGGGATAGAAAGCCATTTAACTCTACCTCTAGGCTGATTTTGCCAGACCGGCTCGGAGGGATGGTGCTCCCTCCGAGCCTCCCGTCTTTGGTCTGCCACAGCCTATATTAAAGATGACTAGCCGCCTATGAGCTGCATGGCCATCTTTGGCAGTGAGTTTGCCTGCGATAGCATAGCTACTGCAGATTGGGTGAGGATTTGGTTGCGTACAAATTCCGTCATTTCTGTAGCAACGTCCACATCCGAAATTCGAGATTCAGCGGCTTGGAGATTTTCCGCTTGAATGTTCAAGTTACTAATGGTTGCTTCCAATCGGTTTTGGATAGCACCAAGGTGGGCACGAATCTTATCCTTAGAAATAATAGCATCGTTAATGGCCACAAGGGATGCCTGTGCTTGTTCTTGTGTAGAGATAGAGAAGCCAGCATCATCAGGCGTACTTGCATTACCAAGGCCTAGAGCAGAAGCGGTGGAGTCGCCAATTTGGACGTAATAATAGTCTTCTGCACTGTCATTGCCTGTACCAAAGTGAACCTTTAAGGCTCCAATGGCCTTAAGTCCGCTACCATCGTGGTCGCCTGAGAGGCTTCCGTCTAGTAACTTGATACCGTTAAAATCTGTTGCTGTTGCAATACGTGTTATTTCTGATGCAAGAGCTTGATACTCTGATTCAATCATCAAACGCTGAGTGGAATCGTACGTACCAGTGGCTGCTTGCTCGGCCAATTCCTTCATGCGGATTAATTGTTCGTCAATGGTTTGAAGTGCACCATCGGCGGTTTGGATTAGAGAAATAGCATCGTTTGCGTTACGCGCACCTTGTTTTAAGGTGGCAATGTCGGCACGTTGCAATTCGCGGATTGCAAGGCCTGCAGCATCGTCAGCTGCTGTGTTAATTCTTAGACCTGAAGAAAGTCTTTGCGTGGATTGACTTAAATTTCCATAGTGGATGTTCAAATTCCGCGCAGTGTTCGCTGCCATCATATTGTTGTTAATGACCAAAGACATAAGTCACCTCCTGGGTGGTTTTTAACTGTACTTGTGATAAGCAAGCAGCGTGCCAAAGTAAAAAAATACAATAAAAATAAAGTATTATATTTTTAAAAAATTAGGTAGGAAAAAACTTTAGGGTAGGAAGACAATTTTTTGGCATTAAATTGGAAAATTTTTCCGAGCAGAATTGATTTATAGCAACGCACTTATAATTTACTAGTGCGTGCTGATTAGTGTTTGAATTTTAAGTATTTATGTGAAATGTTGATTTTTTGGCGTACTTAGGACCATAAATTTCATGTGGGATGTGTTGTTGTGGGTATATAGACTAAGAACTACACATGTCTATAGCTGGGGAATGTACATAAGGACAACAGCGTCTACATTATAATATGCAACTTAAAAAAGCCTGTGTGCGTTCGTGCTGGGCATTTTTGAAAATTTGTTCTGGTGAACCTTGTTCTACTATTAAGCCGTCAGCAATGAAAATAACTCTATCTGCCACTTCGCTGGCAAAGCCCATCTCATGTGTTACCACCACCATGGTCATGCCTTCGGCTGCAAGCTCTTTCATAACTTGTAATACTTCACCCACCATTTCAGGGTCTAAAGCGGAAGTTGGTTCGTCAAAAAGCATAATATCAGGATTCATGGCTAATGAGCGCGCAATGGCCACACGTTGTTTTTGGCCTCCAGATAGTTGATGCGGATAATTGTCTGCCTTATCAGATAGGCCCACGCGTTCTAATAGTTGCATGGCTTTAGCTTCAGCTTCAAGCTTAGTCATTTTATTTAGCTCAATCGGAGCAAACATAATATTTTTCTTAACGCTCATATGGGCAAATAAATTAAATTGCTGAAATACCATACCCACATTTTCGCGGATTTTATTAATATTTACACCCTTACCTATGACAGGCATATCATCAATAATTATCTCACCTTGGGTGGGTTCTTCAAGTCTGTTTAAGCAGCGCAAGAGGGTAGACTTACCAGAACCAGAAGCACCAATAATGCATACAACTTCGCCTTCGCTAACCTCAAGGTCAATGCCACACAATACTTCTACATCATTGAAATGTTTGTGTAAGTTTGTAACTTTTAATTTATTTATCATAACTAATTTTCTTTTCTACATATTTTGAAAATAACATAAGAGCTGAAATAACAGCAAGGTATACAGCACCAACCCAAAAGTATGTGGCAAAATAGTTCCAATTGGCTGAAACATACTGATTAGCTTGATTTACAGTTTCGCTAAGTCCTATGACCGTTAAAATAGAGCTGTCTTTAACTGTAATAATGAATTGGTTAACCAAAGCTGGGGAAACGATTTTTAAGGCTTGAGGTAATACAACCTTTGACATGGTTTTACTGGCTGAAAGTCCAAGACTACGCGCTGCTTCTACTTGTCCTTTGCTTACAGCTTGAATGCCACTACGGTAGATTTCTGACAAATATGCACCAGCATTTAAGCTTAAAGTAATAATACCGGCCACAATGGGGGTAATTCTAAAGTCATCAATAAAAAGCCTAATAATTTGTGGTGTGCCAAAGTATATGAATAAAGCCTGCACAATCATGGGTGTCCCACGTATCACCCATACATATGAATGAGCCAAAAAACTTAGCACAGGTACTCTTGCTAGTGTCAACAGGCAAGATACAAGACCCAAAACCATGCCCGCTATAATAGAAACTACAGATACTTGAATGGTGATATTCATGCCCTTAACTAAAAAGGGGTAAATATCAAAGAAGGTAGAAAATAAGGAGTCAAACATGGTTTATCTCAAATAATTAACTTATATACTGTAAAAAATTATTTATATTAAAATGTGCGCGCCTGCCCTCATTACTGAAGGCAGGCACACAACAAAGTTGCATTGATAATTAAATTATTACATGCCGTATTTTGCAAGTACTTTTTTATATGTACCGTTAGCTTTAATATTTTTAAGGCCTGCATTAAACATTTTAATAAGCTCAGGATTTTTGCCCTTAAGTACAGCAAAACCGTATGGGCCAACATTTACCTTTTCGCCAAACAGCATAAGGGGTAGGTTAGCTGTGGAAATTCTATAGCTGATAACGCTATAATCTTCAACGCCTGCATCAACATTACCGGTTTGTACTGCAGCATAAACAGCGTCTGATCCTTCAAAGCTTTGAGTGCTAAAGCCATACTTTTCCTTAATGCTTTCCACATATTTAGCACCTTGGGTTCCAGTTTTAACAGCAACAACCTTACCCTTTAGGTCTTCAAGGCTTTTAAGCTTACTATTCTTTGCTACAAATAGGGTTTGGCCATCTTCAAAGTAAGGGTCTGAAAAGTCATATGATTTTTGACGTTCAGCTGTAATGGTCATGCCAGCAATCATGCCATCGGCTTGACCAGCATTTAAGTTACCAAGTGAAGCATTCCAGCCCACATTATCAACTTTATATTTAAAACCTTGGTCAGCAGCAATGGCAGCAAGCAAGTCCATATCAACGCCTACATACTTATTGGTCTTAGCATCTAAAAAGTCAAAAGGTGCAAAGGAATTATCAGCTACAATGCGATAGACCTTTTCTGCTTTAGCTTCATTGACAGTGCCTATACAAAGTGTAAAGGCAACAATTAAAAGCATACCAAGTAGTTGAACCATAGAAAGTGAAATCTTTTTCATTTTTTTCTCCATTTTACTTTTTTGTATACAGAGTTCTAACACCAGAGCTAATAATTGTAAATAACTTGTTAAAAGTTTTATATTATTGTTATTACATATTAAAGAACTCTAAAACATATTTACAAGCTGTAAATAACATGGAAAATGATAATATATATTTAATGATACGCGCGGGCATGAACTTTTGACAGCGTGCGCCAAAATACATGCCAGCACTACCGCCAAGGCCAAAGAGTAAACCCAAGCTTAGATCGGGGGCAATGGATAAATTGGGATAATATGGTGCTATGGCACTATAAAAAGCTACTGCAGCAATGGAAGTTACAAAAGTACCCATAAGGGTAGCACCAGCAACAATGTAAACTGGGAGCTTAAAAAAGGTGATGAAAAATGGGGCAATAATTGCACCGCCACCAATACCATAAATACCGCCCACAATTCCCACCACAAAACTTAAACTAGCAATCCCCCAGATGGGAATATCATATTCAGTATCATAGAAATGAAAACAAAGACGACTTAGATTAAATTTTGTAATTTTAGAAACGCCACGGCCTTGTAATGATTTATCATCAGTGTTTTGTTTGACTTTTTCTTCAAGGTTTTTATCTGCAATATTTTGATTACGCATGCTAAGAAGCATTTTAAGGCTTAAATATAATAGTAAGCTTGCAGCAAAAAGTTTGAAATGGGACGCATCTGGAAGATATAAAACCCTCACCATGGCTCCCAAAAATATACCGGGTAAAGTGCCAATAACCACTATCCATACCAAGGGCCAAACTAGGCGACCTTCGCGCGCATAACGATAAACACCACTGGGAATAGCAATAATATTGAATACTTGATTTGTGGCACTAACTGAGGGGTGGGTATAGCCTAAAAAGGACATTTGGAATGGTAACAATAAGAAAGCACCTGAAATTCCCCCCATAGAACCTAAGAAAGAAATAACAAATGCCACCGCTGGTGGTATAAATGGGTTAACCTCTACACCGCTTACTGGAAAATACATTGTCCATCCTTAATTTAAAAAGGAGTAATTACTACTTATATTAAAGATACGTTATTATTTATCGTGAGGCAAGAGCCAAGTGCGTAACACCATCATCAAATTTGTGGGGTCAATAGGCTTGGTTAGATAGTCATTTAAACCTACACTAATGCCTTTTTCTTTATCTTCCTTCATGGCATTAGCAGTTATGGCAATAATTGGCAAACTATGGCTGTCGTAAGTTTGTCTAATAATTTTTGTAGCTTGTATTCCATCCATAATAGGCATTTGCATATCCATAAAAACTAAATCAAACTTTTTACTTTTCGTTATGTCTACAGCAACTTGTCCATTTTCGGCTAATGTGACTTGGGCATTGGTTTTTTGGAGCAATTCTTCCATAATAAGTTGATTAATTTCATTATCTTCTACAACTAATATATGCTTATTTTCAAGGTTTAATTCTTGTGAGTTATCGTGCCCTAGTTGTAGTGTCGAACTTTCTTGACTTGGGGGAAGGCATATAAATATTGTAAAAGTAGTGCCTTTATTTACTTCACTTTTTATAAAGAGCTGTCCATGCATCAACTCAATAATATGCTTACTAATAGTAAGCCCAAGACCAGTACCCCCAAAGCGGCGAGTAATGGATGCATCAGCTTGAGCAAAGGGTTTAAATAAGTTTTTTTCTTGCTCTTTTGAAAAACCGATACCTGAGTCGCTAACTGTAATACGTATAGGTACAGTATCAGATAAAATACTTATGTATTCTTCTAGGTCCTGACAGACTGAGCATTCAATACGCACAAAGCCTTTTTCGGTAAATTTAATGGCATTGCCCACAAAGTTATTTAATACTTGCCCAAGACGCACCGGGTCACCCCAATAATAGTTGTGCATTTGTGGGTCCATATTAAATGTAAGTTCAAGATTTTTAGCTTTGGCACTTTCTTGATAAATGGTAAGAACTTGCTCTCCCACTGCACGAAGACTAAAGTGTAAATCCTCAAGCTCAAACATATTGGCTTCGATTTTAGAAGTATCAAGCACATTATTAATGATACCAAGCAGACTTTTACCGGCCATTTCAATTTTAACTATGTAATCACGCTTTTTTTGTTTATCATCATTGCTGGTTAACCATAAATGAGCTAGGCCAATAATGGCATTTAATGGGGTGCGGATTTCATGACTCATATTGGCCAAGAATTCGCTCTTTAAGCGGTTAGAATCATCAGCCTTTTTAACCATTAAACGCATGGACTTTACCATACTTTGCAAGGCCTCATATAATGTACCAATTTCATCATTGCGCTTAATTTCGGCTAAATTATGTATTTTGGTTGTGTATTCACTTTTGTCTTTACCAATAAGGCTATAGTATACTTGCCAAAATTTAGACATAATTCCATGTCTTTGCTTACTCATTCTGCCAAGGTCCAAATCTTTATCTAAAACACCTTTGGATATTTGCTCTGCATAACGCACAGCCCTAAGCAATGCATCAATAAAATGCTTCATATATAAGGAAATAATGATTGTTAAGGCCAACAAGATGACTAGGCCAATAGCAGCAGCATTGCGACCAATGGCTTGACCAGGGGCTGCCAATTCATCTAAGTCTTTTACAGCAACGGCAATCCAATTTGCTTCACTTAATGTTTCGTAATAGGCAATTTTTTGTCTACCTTCATCAAAAAATGTAATACTTCCTTGTCGTTTGGATAAAATTTCCGTACCCCAGTCGCTATCATATAGTGACCCTTGAAGAATTTTTGAGGAGTCTTTATGAATAAAAATTGTACCCCATTTGTCAGCCACAAATAAATAACCATGTTCACCAAGTAGCATACGATCACTCATGGTGTCCGTTAGGCGTGAAACATTAAATACAATACCTATGACTTGTCTGGTGTTTTTTTTGTAAACGGGTGATGCCACAGTATAAACTATTTCTCCATTATATAGATGTGGCGTACTAATAGCCACATCTCCAGCCAAGGCTTGGTGAAAAAATGGCTCATCATAAAAACTTTGTCCTATTAATTCTTGGTCTGTATTTTCAATGATTATGCCTTCTTCATCGGTAATACCAGTCATAACGTAATAATAGGTGTCACGTAAGTTTGTAATGCGATCCTTGATATCTGAGGCATAAACTAGCCTTAATTGTAGATCGTCAGAGAGATAGGGTTGCAAAATGCTGGTTTGCGAAAGAGATATAGTATTTAAGATGTTAGAATCAAGACCAGTTTTAAGCTCCACCAAGGTATTGGTAATGGCCATTTTTTGTAGTAAAATAGCACTTTCTCTAAGGCTTTTGATGCTCATTTCATAAGTATAAACAATAGATACAAATAAACCTAGAGATGTTGCCACCAGTACTGGCAATAAAATTTTTGGTAGGATTTTCAAAGTTAATTCTCAATTTTGTTTGGCGCGACTATAATCAGTTTTGAATTAATTTTCAATAACTTTATAAATGCAAAACTGCATATTAATACACAGTGTTATCCTATAAATAAAGTATAGTATTTTGCTAAGAATAATAATTTTTTATTATAATTTTTTTTTTGATATAATGTTAAAAGTGATTAAATAACCTGAGCATTTTTATGTGAGAAAATTTGCATATATGGTGCACTTGCATGTATCATAATTTGTGTTATAAAATAGACATCTATATCTTTTGAGGCTTGTATGCATACTGAAATTGAGCGCAAATTCTTAGTTCTTGATAATTCTTGGCGTAAGCTAGCAAAAGCTACGGAGTTTTGGCAAGGCTATATTTATTCTGATTCAAAGTGTTTGGTACGTATTCGCATGGAAGGGGAGCAGGCTTTTTTAACCCTTAAAGGTCCAAAGCAAGGTATTGCACGTGCAGAGTTTGAATATGCAATACCTAGTATGGATGGCATTGAACTATTAAAACAATTAGCTTTTAAACCTCTCACTCATAAAATTAGACATACTTTATATGTTGGGGAACATTTGTGGGAAATTGATGAGTTTTGTGACGAGAATGCTGGCCTCATTGTGGCAGAAATTGAGCTTGCATCTGAAACAGAGCTTTTTCAAAAACCCACATGGCTTGGTAAGGAAGTTACTTTTGATGCCCGTTATAGGCATGCATCATTAGCGAAATTTCCTTATAATATGTGGACTAATGAACAAAAACAAGGATGCTAAAATGAGCTTAATAGGTAATATTTTATGGTTTGTGTTGGGAGGAATTTTTACCGGATTGTTATGGTGGTTTTTTGGGGCGTTGGCCTTTATATCTATTGTTGGCATACCTTGGGGTAGGGCGTGTTTTGTTATTGGACAATTTGCTTTTTTTCCCTTTGGTAAGGTAGCCATTAGGCGAGATGTATTAACCGGTAGGGAAGATATTGGCACAGGTTGTCTTGGTGTGGTTGGTAATGTAATTTGGTTTATACTTGCAGGTTTTTGGATTGCCATAGGACATATACTTTCTGCTGTGGCTTGTGCCATTACTATTATCGGTATTCCTTTTGCTTGGCAACATTTGAAACTTGC
>CAYJDF010000087.1:0-9991 GCA_964368845.1 uncultured Desulfovibrionaceae bacterium | reverse complement strand
GTCAGCGTGAAACCTTGGAAAACCAATTACAAGAAATCCTCGATGGGATTGATGAAACAAAGCGCAATCGTGGCGGTAAATTCACCACAAAACAGCTTGAGCTCACACGCAAAAACATTGAAAGCAAGATTGAAAAGCTCAATAAGCAAGACCGCAAAGATGATGTTGTCACCTTTGAAGAACTTGGCATAGACCGCCTTTTTGTGGACGAAGCGCACAGTTATAAAAACCTTTTTGCCTATTCAAAAATGCGAAATGTCGGCGGCATATCACAGGTGGAAGCGCAAAAATCAAGCGATATGTTTATGAAATGCCAGTACATGGATGAACTCACTGGTGGAAAAGGCATCATTTTTGCCACAGGCACACCCGTTTCAAACAGCATGGTCGAGATGTTCACCATGCAACGCTATCTGCAAATGGCGGCGCTCAAAAAAGAATATTTGCACAATTTTGATGCATGGGCGGCAAACTTCGGTGAGACGGTGACGGCAATGGAACTTTCACCCGAGGGCAAGGGTTATAGGCTGAAAACACGCTTTGCAAAATTCTATAATCTGCCAGAGCTTATGTGTATGTTTAAGGAAGTGGCGGATATACAAACAGCGGATATGCTCAACCTACCTGTGCCGAAAGTCGAGTTTATAAACGTGGCTGTTGAGCCGTCGGAACTTCAAAAAGAGATGGTGGACAGCCTTGCGGAGCGTGCCGAAAAGGTGCGCAACAACATGGTGGACAGCACGGTTGATAATATGCTTTTAATAACGAACGACGGCAGAAAACTTGCACTTGACCAGCGGCTTATGAATGAAAGTTTGCCCGATTTTGAGGGTAGCAAGGTGAATGCCTGCATTGATAACACCTTTAAAACATGGCAGGAAAACGCAGATACCAAAGCCACACAGCTTATTTTCAGTGACCTATCCACCCCGAAAAAGGAGGAAGATTTCAGCGTATATTTTGATATTCGAGACAAGTTAATTGCAAAAGGTGTGCCACCCGAGCAGATTGCTTTCATTCACAATGCGAACAGCGACATTAAGAAAAAGGAACTTTTTGCAAGGGTGAACAGCGGCGAGGTGCGGATTTTGCTCGGCTCTACCGCTAAAATGGGCGCGGGCACAAATGTGCAAAAAAGATTGATAGCAAGCCATAATATTGACTGCCCGTGGCGCCCAAGCGACCTTGAACAGAGGAATGGGCGCATAATTAGGCAGGGCAACACAAATGAAAATGTCAGAGTGTATAACTATGTCACAAAAGGTACTTTTGACAGTTATTTGTATCAGCTTGTGGAGGGAAAACAGCGGTTTATCTCGCAAGTTTTCACAAGCAAATCCCCGGTGCGCAGTGCCGAGGATATCGACGATGCCACCCTCTCGTATGCCGAGATTAAAATGCTTGCGACAGGAAACCCGAAAATCAAGGAGAAGATGGAGCTTGACATTGAAGTTAGCAAATTAAAGATGTTGAAGCAGGCTTTTTTGTCGGAAAAATATCTGCTTGAAAGCAAAGTTGTTCAAGGCTTACCACGAGAAATTTCCTCGTTGACACAGCGAATTGAGGGTTATAAAAAAGACATAATAACCTTGTCAGAGAATGTTGTGGGCGGCGAGGATAAATTTACGGCTATGACGGTGGCAGATGTCACCCACACCGAAAAAGCACAGGCAGGACAGGCAATTTTACTTGCTTGCAAAGCCATGACAAAGCCCGACTTGCACCATATTGGCGAGTACAAAGGGTTTGCCATGTACCTCTCGTTTGACAGTTTTGAGCGTGAATACAAGCTGTCTTTAAAGGGTGCACTGTCTCACATTGTCACGCTTGGGCAGGATGTGCACGGCAATATTACGAGGATTGACAATGCCCTTGAAGCCATGCCGGAACAGCAGAATGCCGCCGAACTTTTGCTCGAAAATATGCACGTTCAGCTAAAAAATGCAAAGGAAGAATTGAACGTGCCGTTTTCACACGACAATGAGTTACAGCAAAAATCTAAGCGCCTTGATGAGCTAAACATTGAACTCAGCATGAATAAAAATGATATGGTTATCGCTGACGGTGATGAGCCACAGGCGCAGGGCGAAAAACAAAAAAATCAAGATATGGAAAGGTAAACTATGAATAATATAAACGATAGACTTTATACAAAAATTAGTGGTGAGTATGATAATTTTATTGAAAACCTTAAAACATTACCCCCGGAGCAGGTGATAGAAAAGTCATATGAAAAGGTTTTCAAGGAGGACATTTTGCTCACCATAGAGGGTGAAAATCTTTCGCCTGAAAAGGCAAAGGCGCTCTTGAAACTTGAAAAACCGCTCGATTCGCTCTATCATGCGTGGCTTGAAACTGATGCCTCATATATGGATAGGCTTTATGATTGCGTAGAGGGTTATGCCGATAAAATGATTGCAGAGAATAGGCGTGTTCACGCCGCCGAGCGATAATATGGAGGTAAACCATGCCGTATATTGACCCGAATACAATACAACAGCTCAAAAAAATAGACCTTTTAAGCTACTTGCGAGCGCATGAGCCGCAGGAACTTATGCACCTTGGCGGTGATGTGTACTGCACAAAAACGCACGACAGCCTTAAAATCTCCAACGGCAAATGGATGTGGTGGTCGAGAGGTTTTGGCGGCAACAGCGCCCTTGAATATCTCATAAAAGTGAAGGGCTTGTCCTTTTATGAGGCGGCACAGCACCTTGCAAGCGGTGAAAGTATTGCAATAGTAGGTAGCACTCAAAAGCAAAAACCCAAACAAAGCCGCTTGCTTTTGCCAAAGAAACACAGCAGTAACGACAGGGTTATAGCCTACCTCACAAGCCGTGGCATTGACCTTGAAATTATATCCCACTGTATAGAAAAGGGCTTGATTTTTGAAAGCCTGCCCATGCACAACGCCGTGTTTGTTGGTATGGACGAGCACAGCAAGCCACGCTATGCAAACTATCGTGGCACGGGCGAAACAAGGTACATAGGCGATGCCGCAGGGAGCGATAAGAACTATTCTTTTCGGCTGATTGGCGGACAAAACAGCGAGGTGCATTTGTTTGAAAGTGCTGTTGATTTATTGTCGTATGCAACGCTTTTGAAACTGTATAACAGAGATTGGAAAGCACAAAATCTTTTGTCACTTGCGGGGATATATCAGCCTAAAAAAGATATTTCACAGAGTAAAATTCCAAAGGCACTCGAAAAATATTTGGCTGAAAACAACTCGGTAACACGGGTTGTTTTTCATTTTGACAACGACACACCCGGCAAAACGGCAACAAAGGCTATATCCTGTGTACTCCCAAAAAAGCACGAAAAAATATCCAAACCGCCACCAAAAGGTAAGGATTTTAACGACTATCTTTGTTTGGAACTTGGGATATATAGCAAGGAAAAAATTGAACGATAAAATGGATAAGGAGAGTAAAGTTGAATGACAAAAACACAATATCGGTTTTGCTAATACAGCCGATGCAACCACCGTTGGTTATAGAAATTGACGAGACTTTAGCGTGTATGCAAAGCCTTGTCGGCGGCAATTTAGTTGAAATCATGCCGTTTGATGAAGAAATTGCCATTGTTTGTAACGTCGATGCAAAGTGTAAACATCTGCCGCTTAACCGTGCGCTTTATCATGAAAATGGTGAGGTTATGGATGTAATCGCAGGCGATTTTTTTATCTGCGGTGCACCTTTTAACAGCGAAAGATACGAAAGTTTACCGCTACATCTTATGGAAAAATACACGCAACATTTCAAAGTGCCGCATATTTTTGTAAGGAAAACCGGTAAAATTATTCCGCAGGAGATGCCGTAAAAAAGAATAAACATATAAAGCTTGCAACTTCAAAATGAGGTTGTTTTTTTATTTTCAGAAAGGAATTACAGATGAAAAATTACAAAATCAAAGTAAGTATGACCGTAGAAAAACTGGTGGAAGTGGAGGCGTACACAGCAGAACAGGCGCTAATCACAGCCAATGAAATGTTGGTCGAACAGTGTGAGTGCGACGGCTATGTCAGCGACATTATAGAACTTAATTCGCTTGTTTTGAACACGGCCGATGAGGATGACGTGGTCACCGTAGGCGACATTCTCGGTGAATATCTTTCGAGGCAGGAGCACAGAGCAAAAGGAGACATTTTAGCGTTTACGATACGGGCATAAAACGCCTACACTGTCTTACCAAGCACTGAATTTGTCCGTACAAATTCGCTTGATGGGGAAATCCCCATACCCCTCAAATGAAAGGAAACTATATGAAAAAAAGAACAATTCGTTTTGAAGTGCGATTTACAAAAGATGAGATTACCGCTGTTCAAAACAAAGCAAAAAAATGTGGGCTTTCCACCTCCGGCTATGTTCGCCATGTGCTGGCAGGGTTTTCGCCGGTGGAAAAACCCGACAAAGAATTTTACGACACCATGCGTGAGCTCTCCGCCATCGGCAACCGCATCAATCAGCTTGCCGCCAAAGCCAATGCGCTGAACTTCATTGATGCACCGCTTATTGCCGCCGAAGCGAAAAAGTGGGCACAGTTTCAATCGGCTGTGCAGGAAAAATATCTGGTGCCCAAAAGGCGAAGCGATGGCGGTGTTTGAGATATGGGACGTGCGTGGGCGCTTTGACCATCCAATCGACTATGCCATCAATGAAAATAAAACCGTTGTGGCAAATTTAAGCACGGCAGAATACGAAAGTTTGCAGGATGTCATTCGCTATGCGGTTAATAACGACAAGACAAAATTGAACGATTACGAGGCTTATGTCAGCGGCATTAACTGTAATGTCGGAGATGCCCGAAAACAAATGTCGGACGTGCGAAAAAGCTATGCCAACAACAGCGAGATTATAGCATTTCACGGTTTCCAAAGTTTTGCACATGGCGAGGTCACGCCCGATACGGCGCACGAACTCGGTGTGAAGTTTGCCGAGCGTATGTGGGGCGATAGGTTTCAAGTGGTGGTTGCCACGCACCTAAACACAAACTGTTTGCACAATCATTTTGTAATCAACGGCACATCGTTTGTGGACGGCAAGCGCTTTTATGACAACAAGGAACACCTAAAAACAGCACGCAAAGTTTCGGACGAACTGTGCGCAGAGTACGGCTTATCCGTCATTGAAAACCCGAGTGGACGGCACACACCGTTGCCTTTGTATAAGATGGAGCAGGCGGGTATGCCCACACGGCTGAACGTTGCCAAAGCCGCCATTGATGAGGCTATAGCGCTGTCGCACACAAAAGAAGATTTTTTCAAAAATCTCAAGCGGCTCGGCTACAAATATGATTTTAGGGAAAGCCGCAAATATGCCACGGTGTCGCCACTGGGGTACGGAAAGTCGATAAGGGTGCACCGCATGGGCGATGACTACACAAGAGAGCGCATTTTTGAGCGGATAAATGAAAACCGTGTGGCGGCAAAGCACAAAACAAGTACCGCACCGCTTAAATATACCGGTTACCGCAACGTCACCGCATACAGCATCTTTATAGCACAACAAAAAGGTGGCTTGCGTGGGCTGTATCTGCACTATTGTTACCGGCTTGGCATTTTGCCGAAAGGCACACAACGCAACAATGCACGGCTACCGCCACAGTTTAAAGGTGACTTGATGAAACTCGAACGCATCTCAAAAGAGGTGCGTTTTTTGTATGCCCATAAAATTGATACGGCGGAACAGCTTTGCGGCTATAAGGACGAGGCGGCAAGCAAGATTGACCTTTTGAAAAAGGAGCGACAGCGGTTATGGAATAAGGCGAGAAATGTTTCCGCCCTGGAAAAACTTAGTGCCATTAAAGAGCAAATAGCCATTTGCAGTTTGCGCCTTAAAGATTTGCGAGAGGAGGTGAAGTGTGCTGATGGAGTTTTACAGCGCTCACAAGCCATAGAAAACAAGCTTTGTGAGATAGAGCGTGACGAAAAAAGAAAGGAGAAATCGCATGAACTATTCGGGCGACGCAGCTGAGCAGATAGTGCGCATGAGCCTGCACAGCACCGAGGTGCTTGTGCGCATTGCAGGTGATGGCGCAAAAAATCTTGCCATACTGCTGTACTCTATTTTGAAGGGGGAACAGCAGAGCAAGGGCAAGGCACGGCTTACAAACATGATTCGTAGCGGCAAACCGCTAACGATATTCACCGTTAAAAATACCGACCTCAAAAAATTTCAAGAGGAGGCGAAGAAATACGGTGTGCTTTACACCGTGCTGAAAGATAAGAGTAACACAGACCCAAATGCCATAGCTGACGTTATGGTTCGCACCGAGGATGCGTCAAAAGTCAGCCGTATTATGGAGCGTTTTAATCTTGCGATTATCCCGAGTGCGAGCATTGAGCAGGCACGAGAGAAGCAAATTTCTGCCATGAGCGTTAAGGATGACACGGACAAAACCCTTGATGAGAGTGCAACACCGCCGCAGGTGAATAAAAAAAACCCCAAGCTGGCAAAGACGGAAAAAGACCCTCTGTCCGAGCCGCCCTCCAAGAAGCCCGAGAAAACACAGGGTACTCATTTTACGGATAAGCCGTCGGTGAGGAAAAAACTGAAAGATTTACGAGAGCTCAACAAAACACCATCGGTGGATTTAGAGTTGAATTTGCCGAAGATTAAAGCGCCCACATCAAAGGAGAGGTAGCAAAAGCAGTATGGGGACAAAGAAAGGGCGAAAATGGAAAAATTTTCCACCTACCGAACATTCTCCACCCACAAACAAAATATTCCTGACAAAAAAGAAAGGAGACCATGAAAGAAGGAACTATTTACACCGCAATCGGATTTGTGCCTGCCATTTGGCTTGCCCTGCTTATTGCGCCGTCGGTGAGCGGTGGCTTGCCGATGATTATCGAACAACTACCGCTCGTCATAAATAACCCCTTAAATATCACACCGTGTGAGGACAGCCTAAAAACTGTCCTCATTTTTTGTGCGGTATATCTGCTCGGTGTGGGCATCTATTTTTCCACACGCCGCAACTACCGCAGAGGCGTGGAGCACGGCTCTGCAAAGTGGGGCTTTGCAAACCTTATTAACAAAAAATACGCCGACAAAGCACCCACGCAAAACAAACTGCTCACAGAAAATTTACGCATCGGCTTAGACGGCAAAAAGCACCGCCGCAACCTCAATGTGCTTATCGTCGGCGGCTCGGGCGCAGGCAAGACACGCTTTTACTGCAAACCCAACATCATGCAGGCGAACACCTCGTATGTAATTTTAGACCCCAAGGGCGAGATGCTCCGTGACACCGGCAGTTTGCTTGCAAAGCAGGGCTATGATGTGAAAGTGCTTGACCTCATCAACATGGAGCGTAGCCACTGTTACAACCCGTTCGCATACATTCACAGCGACAACGATGCACAAAAACTCGTGACCAATCTATTCAAGGCAACCACGGAAAAAGGCGCACAAAAGGGCGAGCAGTTTTGGGATACCTCGGCAGGTATGCTACTGCTTGCCCTAATATTTTATCTAAAGTATGAAGCGCCTGTTGAGGAGCAGACCTTTGACATGGTGATGGAGCTTTTGCGTGCAGGTGAAGTGAGAGAGGACGGCGACGGACAGAGTAGTCCGCTTGATGTGCTGTTTTACAGATTGGAGGAAAAAGACCCACAGCACATTGCCGTGAAGTACTACCGCCTTTATCAAAAAGGCGCAGGCAAAACCCTTAAAAGTGTGCAGATTACGCTTGCGGCACGGCTTGAAAAGTTTAACCTTGAAAGTCTTATACAATTAACCGCCACCGATGAACTTGAACTTGACAAACTCGGTGAGCGCAAAACAGCACTCTTTGCCCTTATCTCGGACAGTGACAGCAGTTTTAACTTTATTGTCAGTATGCTCTACTCACAGCTTTTTCAGCAGATGTTCGACTCCGCCGATTTCACACACGGCGGCGCTTTGCCTACCCATGTACATTTTGTGATGGACGAGTTTGCCAATGTCAGTCTTCCCAACGAATTTGAAAGCCGCCTTGCTACCATGCGTTCACGCAATATTTCAGTTACTATCGTACTGCAAAACTTGGCACAGCTGAAGGCGCTTTTTGAAAAGCAATGGGAGAGCATCGTCGGCAACTGTGACAGCTTCGTTTATCTTGGCGGCAACGAGCAGAGCACTCACAAATATGTGTCGGAACTGCTCGGCAAACAGACCATAGACACCAACACTTACGGAAAATCCACAGGGAATAGCGGCAACTATTCCACGAACTACCAAAACACAGGACGAGAACTGCTCACGGCAGACGAGGTGCGCATGATGGACAACAAGTTTGCGCTTGCATTTATCCGTGGCGAGCGCCCTGTTAAGGATTTGAAGTATGACATCATGAAACACCCGAACATCTCACAAACTACCGACGGAGGCGGTAGGGCATTTATACATGGCAGTGCACGGCATAGCACCGCTGTGATAGATTTTAGTTTTGATATGCCGAACAATACGCAGGAGTTAAAGACGGTATCGTCCGACTTTACTCTATTAACAGAAGAAGAATTGGAGGAATTTTTTCATGAAGAACAACAAAAATCCCAGCAGCAGGATGCCTAAAAGAGCGATGGCGATATACATTGCACTTGTGCTTATGGTGTGCATATTCCCGATGGCGGCATTCGCCACGAGTGACCCATTGGCGGTTGTCGGGAACCTGTCCGATTTCATTTTTGGCTTAATCCGTGCCGTGGGGCTTATCCTGCTTGGGTTTGGCATTGTGCAGGTGGGCTTGTCGCTAAAATCACATGATCCGTCGCAAAGAGCGAACGGTTTTTTGACGCTTGCAGGTGGAATTATCATCACCTTCACGCAGGAAATTTTGACTTTGATTACGGGCTAAAATTTTTGCTGTTACAATGGGTATGAAACATTTCTATGATAAAGCCCGACATATCGTCGGGGTGCTTGATGCCGACCGCCTCGAATTCTTTGGCAAGTGCGGTATCACCATAAAGAAAATGGTTTCGTATCCACGTGCCTAAGCCAAAATGGTATTCAGCGAGCATCGCAAAATCATGCTTCGCAAACTCGGCTAATTCTTCTTTCTCAAACTGCTTTTCTATTTCGGGAAATAACGCCTCAACAAGGGATAATAGTTTCATAGTAACCTCATTCCAATACATTCCTCGTCACAATCATATCTGAAAACAAGATAAGATGCAATATCTTTATTTCAGATACTGTAACCTAATAACATACACGAGGAGGTTATTATGAGAACAGAAATATTAAAGTTTGAACGCATAAGAAACCTTCGATTAGATAAGGACTATACACAAAAGTTTGTTGCAGATTATATCAACGTGAAGCAAAACACCTACTCGCAGTATGAAATAGGCGTTTTGAATTATCCGATTGATGCGCTGATAAAACTATCGGTGCTATACGACACAAGTGTTGACTATCTTTTGGGATTGACCAACGAGAAAAAACCATATAGGCGAGTTTGAGATGAAATATCAAAGATTAGAAGATTTAAGACTTGATAGTGACAAAACCCAAGAAGAAGTTGCAGAGATTTTAAGCTGTCAACGGGAAGTGTACCGAAGATATGAAAAGGGCATCCACGAAATTCCCGTGTGGGCTGTGGTGAAATTAGCGGAATACTATAACACTACAACAGATTACATTTTGGGTCTATCAAACAAGCGCTGAATAAATAACACTAAAAGGCAGGCTTCGCAGCTTGCCTTTTTTCTATTGCAAAAAATGAAAGGAGTAGGATGTTTTGTGGATAATAGACAACTTAAACAATGCACTCGACACGTGGAACTCTAAACTTGGCGAGGTGTGGCAGCTGCTCACGCAGTCGCCCGAAAGCTTTAAGGGTGGGACGATATGGGCGGTGATGCTGGACATTCACGGAGCACTAAGGGCGATTGGGTATGCCCTTTTGGTGCTTTTCTTTTTGGTGGGCGTGATGAAAACCTGCGGCAGTTTTGCCGAGGCAAAGCGCCCCGAGCAGGCGGCAAAACTATTCATACGCTTTG
>CAYJDF010000086.1:5021-10076 GCA_964368845.1 uncultured Desulfovibrionaceae bacterium | reverse complement strand
CATGTTCTTCTAGCTGATTAAAGATTTCCATAACTCAAAAGTACCATTTCCTTACCTTTTATGCAAGAAGTCTTAGTCAATTATACATTTTTTTAAATTCATACATGCATAAATAAAAATTAAGCATGGTTTATAAAAAGTAAACCCCTTAATCTTTAGACATTCTACCTCGCATATGTAAATTCTTCTGGCTTACTCTACTAATACCCAAATGTTCATCTGGGACACTCTTGGTTATGACAGATCCAGCTCCCACTAAAGCTCCATCTCCAATAGTGACAGGTGCTACCAAGGCGGTATTACTGCCAATAAATGATTTTTGCCCAATATGGGTTTTATGCTTATTTACCCCATCATAATTACAAGTAATTGTACCAGCGCCAATATTAGCTTCGTCACCCACTGTAGCATCACCTATATAGCTCAAGTGACTAGCCTTTGCTCCTTTGCCAATGGTAGATTTTTTTATTTCAACAAAATTACCAACTTTACTATATTCTTGCAAATCAGCCCCTTGGCGTAAACGTCCATAAGGGCCAAGTTGAGCATACTCTCCAACTCTAGCCCCTTCCATATGGCTAAATGATAAAATTTTTGCCCCAGTTGCAATGTAGCTATCAATAATGACCGTGTGAGAATAAATAACAGCACCGCATTGCACATGGCTTTTACCATATATTTCGCAAGGCCCAAAAATTTCTGCTCCTGCTTCAATATTCACTTCAGGTCCAATACACACAAGGTTTGGAGCATGTATTATAACCCCTAATTTCAAAGCTTCATCCACCATATATTTGCGCAAATTTTCTTCAGCATGAGCAAGCTCCATGGGGGAATTTATGCCCAACAAATTAGTATTATTACCACATTCAACACCCTGTACGGCAATGCCAGCTTCAACTAATAGACCCACTAAATCAGTAATATAGTACTCATCACTTTTATTAGCACAATTTATTTGTGGCAAAAACTTTTTTGCTGTCTGCAAGTTAATATAGTACAAACCAGCATTAACCTCCCCACTTTCAATGCCATGGATTTTTATATCATAGTCCTTGGCTTCTACGATGGCTTGCACTTGTCCATTTATGCGTACTACTCGTCCATAACTACCAGAATTTTCAAGACTTAATGTTGCAAATGCAAGTTCATGCCCCTGAGCTTGTTGTAAAAAATTATGCATAATTGCTTCATCAACCAGTGGAACATCACCATTAACAACCAATACAGCTTCATAGCCTTCTTCCAAAAGTGCGGGTAAGGCTATTTGCAAAGCATGACCTGTGCCACGTTGCTCTTCTTGCTCAATAAATTTGCTATGATTTTCATTAAATGATTCATAAATCATGTGGGCTTTATACCCAACAACTGTCCAAATATGTCCAGCAAAAAAAGACTGCATGGCCTTAATAACATATGCCAACATAGGTATATGCAAAAGGGTTTGTAATACCTTTGGTTTATGTGAATGCATGCGTGTACCCTTGCCAGCAGCAAGAATAAGAGCAGCTGTTTTACTCATCATAATCTCCTTAGAATGAAGCTTTAAAACAACAATACATTTAAATTAATGTTTCAACTAGCTATATTGTGTATAAATATTACAAAATTTGATATCCATCTTCCTCAACAAGTATCATAAATTCACGCCTAACCCCACCCCATTCTGGATAATAAAGTCCAGGCTCAACCGTCACAACCATGCCAGGTTGTAAAATAGTATGACAACGTGGATTAAGACTTGGGGCTTCGTGTGTTTCAAGCCCCACACCATGCCCAAGCCCATGAGTAAAATGTTTCGCTACTCCTTCGTCTTCAAAGACCTGATAAGCTTCAGCATAAATTTCGGAGCATCTTTTACCTGGGCGTATGGCACTAATGGCTGCATCTTGAGCTGTACGAACCAATTGTTGAGTTAGCATAAAGTCAACACTAACTTCATCGCCCACCCAAAAACTACGGGTTTGGTCAGAACAATAACCATCTAGCCTTGCTCCCACATCAATTAAAATGGGGCAATTTTCAGTAATAATTGTCTGACCTGGAGAGTAATGCGGCAAGGCTGCGTTGGGCCCCACAGCAACAATATTGTCAAAAGCCAATTCCGAAGCTCCATTTTCGCGAAAAAACACCTCAATGGCCCAAGATAAGTCAAGCTCTGTACGCCCTACATGTAGCTCGTGATAAACCCATTCCATTAAACGATGATTAAGGGTGCATGAACGCTTCATGCACTCTATTTCATGTTCATCTTTAATTATTCGTAATGATTCAACTAAATTTCTGGCTGAACTTAAAGCAAGACCTAAGCCAAGCTCGCGATAAAACCCATAGCTCAAACTATTTTGCTCAATACCTATGCGTCCACCACTTTTTTCGCGCAAGAATTTTCTCAATTGGGCAACACTATTACCACCATAAATAAAAATATAATTCTCATCCCAAAGTCTGCGTGCTGCATCTAAGTAGCGTGAATCAGTACATATCCAATCTTGCCCACTACTGGTTATTAACAAATAGCCTGAGCTCTCATTGCATTGCGGGTCATGTAGCTCAAAGCCTGATAGATAATAACGGTTAGCCGCATGGCTTATAAATAAGGCATCAAGGCCATGGGCACACATTTTTTCGCGCAATTTTTCGCGTCTTTGGCTATATATATTTTGCATAAAATTCTCCTTGCAAGTCCATAATACATATCAAGCATCAATTTGCAAAGTATTGCTTGCAAGAACATTTAGGCTGCTAGCAAAGCCATATCGGAAGAGCACTTCATCAACAACAATCCTTTCTCCATGCCCTTTTTAAAAAAATTTTACAACAGCAATATGGTAGCGTTGAAGGATATTTTTTACCGTAACATATACGTTTTATAAATTAAAATTTTATGCAGCATATTTAGTTCATATTTGAAGCCTTGACCAGTTTAAAACATATTAGTAGAGTAGTAATTAAACAAACTGCACGGGATATATATGACAAAACCAACAGTTACACTTTTAAGAGTTCTTGATGTAGTCCCCTTTGGACCAGAAATAAACGAAAAACAAAACTTCTTTGCTCTACGTTTACAAAGCCCACAGTGGAAGTCATGGCGTCCAGGACAATTTGTTATGCTAAGGCCACAATCATTTGGCCTTGACCTACCATGGGCTAGACCTTTTGGTATTTGTCAAGTCACCCAAGACCACCTCATTATATTCTTTCAAGTGGTGGGACAGGGTACACAACGCATGGCAAAGCTTAAACCTGACGATATGGTTCAAGTTTGGGGTCCACTTGGCAATAGCTTTGCAATGGAAGCAGATACCCCAACCCTACTTTTAGCTGGTGGCATGGGGATTGTGCCCTTTGTTGGCTATGTATATGAGCATCCAAACCCTTGGAATATCAACATGCTCTTTGGTTACAGAGGAGACAAAAATTGTTACCCATTTGATAACATTAACGAGCGCATTACTGTTGATTGTTTATGTGAAAGTGTCATTGGTGATATAGAAAACTTTATCTATTCCTTACGCGAACGCATGGCAGAATATGCAGAGCAAGACGGCTTAGTCTTAGCTTGTGGCCCTCAACCTTTTTTGAAAACAGTGCAAAAATTTGCCAGCGAATTATCAGTGCGTACTCAACTTTCCTTAGAATCCCGCATGGCTTGTGGTGTTGGGGCTTGTCTTGGTTGTGTGACAAGTACTACCGAAGCTTGGCCTGTACAAGATAAAAAGAATTGGCCGGTTCAAGTTTGCAATCATGGTCCTATTTTTTGGTCCAACCATATTGTTTTAGACTAGATGAAATAATAGAGGTTTTGAATGAATACCACCATCACCCTAAATGGCCCCAAGCCTTTAATTTTAAAAAATCCAATTATTCCTGCATCAGGCACCTTTGGCTATGGACTTGAGTTTGCGTCATATGGCGATTTGGCCAAACTTGGGGGCATAGTAGTAAAAGGGCTTTCGCTTAAAGCGCGTGCAGGCAATAAAACCCCACGCATTGCCGAAACTGCCGCCGGCATGCTCAATGCAGTAGGTTTACAAAATGACGGTGTAGAATCCTTTGTTAAAGATAAGCTGCCCCGCCTACCTTGGAAAGAAACTGCTATTATTGCTAATATATACGCCACAGAACCTCAAGAATTCGCTGAGCTTGCAAGTATATTATGCGCTGAACAAGGAGTAGCCGCCCTAGAGGTAAATATATCTTGCCCCAATGTTAAAGAGGGGGGGATACTGTTTGGTCAAGATGCGCGCATGGCCGCTCTCGTTACAGAAGCCGTATGCAAGGTAGCTAAAGATAAGTATATTATAATTAAACTTTCACCAAATGTGACAGATATTGCAAGTATTGCTAAAGCCGTTGAAGCTGCAGGGGCACATGCTGTTTCTTGCATTAATACCCTAGCCGGTATGGGTTTAGACTTAGCCACACGTAAGCCTTCACTGGCTAATATAATAGGAGGGCTATCAGGCCCAGCCATTAAACCTGTGGCATTACGTTGTGTTTGGCAAGTGGCTAATGCAGTAAAAATTCCCGTCATTGGCCTTGGTGGCATATGTTCAGGAGTAGATGTTCTAGAGTTTATCTTAGCCGGAGCACATGCTGTACAAGTGGGTACAGCTAATTTTATGCAGCCTGATATATGTTTTAAGATGGTGGATGAGCTTCCAAAACTTTGTGCTCAATATAATATTGAAAGTTTAGATGAATTACGTGGTGCAATAAAGCTAGATTAAAGACATTTATTACTCAGCATCTGCTCAGCTAAGGCTTTGGCTTTTATTCTATCTGGTTTCATATTGCCTGTCTTAGGTAATGTGGGTACAACTAGCACTTGTTTTGGCAGCCAATATTTATTTATTTTCTGACATTTATCCTTCCAATTAGCATACTCTTGCTCTAACAGTAATATTACTTTTTCGCCTAATACTTCATCTAACATAGATGTTACTTGCAAAGGAACTTGCAAGTAGTTTGCAAGTTTTTCTTCCAATACCTCCAGAGGAATTTTTATTCCTCCACTATTAATTATGTTATCAAGCCTACCCACCACGG
>CAYJDF010000086.1:0-4921 GCA_964368845.1 uncultured Desulfovibrionaceae bacterium | reverse complement strand
AGTGTTTCCGTCATACCATAGCTTGACCAAACGTGACAAAGTAGCTCAGCGCATTTTTGCTCTAATTCTTGTGGCACAGCCATACCACCCAAGAGCAAGTGGCGTATGGCGTTTATTTTTTTTATGCCTTCTTGACTATCCAAGGTGCATTTTAATTGTTGAGGGGTCATGGGCACAAAGTCAAAAATGCTGTCTATATCTTGCAATGGAGTAGTAGATGGCCTTACTACATGAAGGTTAAGCCCTGCTACAAGGGCGCGTACCACTAGCATTTTTGCACCTATATATTGTAAGGGCATGCAAAGTAAGGTTTTGTCATTATTGACTAGTTCAAAAAAAGAGCAAGTCATAACAGCACTATTAAGCATTTTTTCTTTTTCCACTGCCATGACCTTAGCTTGGCCAGTGGAGCCAGAAGTTTTTACCTCAATATGCTCTTTATCATCAAACCATTCTTGTAAGAATATAAATAATTCTCTATAAGTATCAGATAGTTTTGGGGTATTGTTTATATATTGAGAAGCTATGATGTTAACTTGATCAATAGAATAAAGCTCCCCTTCTAAAAGGAGAGCTTGTTCATGGCGGTTGAGATTATAGTTTTGCAAAAAATTGTTAACCATATCTATGGAAATTTAGGATATTTTTTAAAATCTGGCTTACGTTTTTCTAAAAAGGCTTTGCTGCCCTCTTGGGCTTCTTCAGTCATATAGTAAAGCAAGGTAGCATCACCTGCCAGTTCTTGAATACCTGCTTGTCCGTCCAGTTCTGCATTAAGGCCGGCTTTAATCATGCGTAAGGCCATGGGGCTGTGTTGCATCATAGTATTAGCCCAATCTATAACTTCATCTTCCAATTGTTCCAGTGGCACAACTGTATTGACTAAGCCCATTTCCAAGGCTTGTTTGGCTGAATATTGGCGGCACAAAAACCAAATTTCTCTGGCCTTTTTTTGCCCTACTATGCGCGCAAGATACGCAGAACCAAATCCTGCATCAAAGCTACCCACTCTTGGTCCGGTTTGTCCAAAAATAGCATTTTCTGAGGCTATACTTAAATCGCACATAATATGCAAAACATGTCCACCGCCAATGGCATAGCCATTAACCATGGCAATAACAGGCTTTGGCAGTGAGCGAATTTGCTTTTGCACATCAAGTACATTAAGCCTAGCTACACCATTTTGATCCACATAGCCCCCATGCCCTTTGACATTCATATCCCCACCACTACAAAATGCCATATCACCTGCACCTGTTAACACCACCACGGCAATATCGTCGCTATTGCGGCAATAAACTAAGGCATCACTTATTTCCATAATGGTTGTGGGGGTAAAGGCATTGCGATACCGTTCTCTGTTAATGGTAATTTTAGCTACACCTTCAAAGTAATCAAATAAAATTTCTTGATATTCTTTAATGCTAGTCCAAGCTCTTTTTTGCATAAAAATTCCCTAATTGCGTTTGGCTAAAATTATATTTGTAATACGGACCACTGAAATAGTCCTTCCTTGCTCATCCTCAACAATTACATCCCAAACATGGGTTGTACTTCCCACATGCACTGGCTTAGCCTTGGCAATGACCATTTGTTTTTTTGTGGAATCATAAGACACACTGGCTAAGTGATTAGCACTTACTTGCATACCAAGGGGATAATGGTCTGGCTTGCAATGTAGCCTTGAAGCGTATCCGGCAATACTTTCAGCAAGAGCAAGACTTGCACCGCCACTCAAAAAACCAAAAGGTTGTATAGTACGCTCATCTACTGGCATTGTAGCGACTATTTCTTGCTCTAATATATTAATATTTTTAACTTGTTTTGGGTTATGCTTTATTTCTATGCCCAAATTACTAAGCAAGGTTTTGCTATAAAGGCTTGCTCTTGACATATAAATCCTTAAAAACAAATATTAAATTAAATATTTTTCCACTTTTCTGTGTAAATCCAACGCCGCATAACGCGCTCAAGTTCCTTAATAACTAAGGGCTTAGATAAAAAGTCATTCATACCTGACTCTAGAAACATAGTGCGCACATCACCAACAGCATTGGCAGTTAAGGCCACAATGGGCAAGATTGTAAATTTATCATCCCCAAGGTTACGTATGCGTATAGTGGTTTCGACTCCATCCATTTCTGGCATCATATGGTCCATAAATACAATATCATAATTATAATCTTGCACCATATTGATGGCATCTGCTCCGCTAATGGCTGTATCTACGCTAATACCATATTCTTCCAACACACTTTGGGCAATAATCAAGTTAATACTATTATCATCCACCACCAAGACGCGTACATCCTTAGTGGTCATACTAAATTGCGTATCACTACCTTGTGAGTCTGTTGTAGAATAATTAGTGCCTTCAAGTAACCTTGCTACCACAATGGTAGTAAGTGGCGCGTAAGCAACTATCACATTGGATTTCACGTCCTTACTTTCAAAGTAATTACGTGAAATGGCTATAACATTTGTATTAGGCATATTTGCAGCATCAACAATACTTAATGCTGTATGATCTATAAAAACATGGGTAAATTTAGACAATTCACTTGGATCATCAACAATTTTAGCCTTTGCACCAATATCAAGTAATTTACCATAGAGCGACTGAGCTTTCATGGTACTTTTTAGCCAAATACCCACATACATATCATCATAATCACCGACAGGTAGAAGTGGTGCTGCATCGCTTACAGGTTGCGGCAACTCAAAGGTAAAGGTAGAGCCTTCACCATAGGTACTTTGCACGTGAATAGAACCACCCATTTGCTCAATGAGTTTCTTAGTAATGGCAAGCCCAAGGCCAGTGCCTTCTACATTTCTATTTTTCTTAGTATCAAGCTGAGAAAAATTTTCAAATAACTGTGCTAAATCTTCTTTTCTTATACCAATACCTGTATCTTGTACTTCACCCTTTAATATAACCGTTTCGCCTTGCCCAACAGTGACAGTGCGCAAGCTTAGACGAATATAACCTGTATCGGTAAATTTAATGGCATTGGTCAAAAGGTTAATTAAAACCTGCTTTAAGCGCACACTATCACCTAACAACATGCGTGGTATGTCGTGATAATCTTCAATTAAAAAATCTACTGATTTATGTCCAATGCGCATATTAATAATGGTTACAATATCATTGATAAATGATTCAACATAATAGGCTTCAGGCATAATTTCTAAAGCCCCAGATTCAATTTTTGAAAAATCTAAAATATCATTGATAATAGTTAACAACGATCCAGCGGCTGTTTTAATATTTCTTAAATAGTCAAGAGTTTCCTTAGGTGGACTTTGGCGAATAGCAATATCAGCCATGCCTAAAATAGCATTCATGGGGGTACGAATTTCATGACTCATGTTGGCAAGGAATGTACCCTTGGCTCTATTGGCAAGCTCAGCAGCTTCAAGGCGGCGTTGCTCTGTAATATCGGTGTAAAATCCTTCCAATAAATGTGGTGTACCGTTGGACTTAAATTCTACTACACGGCTACGTTCCCAAATCCATTTAATAGTACCATCCTTCATGATAAGGCGAAAACTTGTTTCTAAGGGCAGTCCAAGATTTAAGGTTTTTTCGTTAAGCTTTGCCAAGGGCTCTTTGTCGTCTGGATGAATCATATCAAAAAATTGCAAAGCATTATTATTGAGCAACTCTTCTGCACTATATCCAGTCAACTGTAAGCAACCATTACTTACAAAGGTAAAGGTATAGTTTGGTGGATCATTTAGACATTGATAAACCATGCCCGGCAAATTAGACATGAGGGTTTCCATACGTTTTTTGCTAAGCTCAAGCTCTTGCATGGCGTTAAGTTTATCGGTGGATGTGAAGGCAAGGGCCACTAGGTCAGCTAAGGATGAACTGAAATTTTGCTCCGCTATACTCCATGTTCTTTGAGTATAGAGATGTTCAATACATACAACACCTACAAGCTTTCCATCAATGCGTACCGGAGCATCAAGCAGAGAAAAAATATTTTTTTCATAATTTCCTACAAGATCACTTAACACATTGTCTTTGTGAATATCATTAATACAAATAATACGATTAAGATTTAACTGCTTAATATAAAAAGCTCGGTCATTTAAAGAAAAGTCTTCCTGCGTGACAAATTGATCTCTAACCCTATCATACGTCACTACACTTTTTAGCATATTACTTTCTAAGTCAATTTTCCAAATTCCAACTCGGCTAGTATTTAAAGCTTTACTGCCTTCGCATGCTATAAATTTAGCCGCTTCTAATAAATCACCAGAGGTTAAAGCCGGAGATTTGGTAATATCAGCTAAAAATTGACTTAAAAGTTCAGGATTAGACTTGCTTGATGAGTTACTCATATTGTACCCCCCACAATATGGAAGTTTATCTTATACCTTCAAGCGTTTGCCCAATACGCTTTAAAGCATCTTCAAGTACATCGTCAGCTAGCGCGTAGGAGATACGTATGCATTTTTCATCCCCAAAAGCAGAGCCAGGAACAAGTGCTACGCCTGCTTTTTCTAATAATATGTTGCATAATTCTATATCATCTTTAATTTCAGCACCAAAATACTTATGTACATCAATAAAAAAGTAAAACGCACCACCTGGTTTTGGGCATATGGCTTTATCCCAAGTTTGAATAATTTTTAAGCCCATATCCCTGCGTCTAATAAATGCTTTACGCATCTCTTGCATAAAGTCCTTTGAGCCTTCAAGGGCTGCAAGTGCAGCTTTTTGCGCAATAGAGCACACATTAGATGTGCTTTGACCTTGTAAATTGATGATGGTCTTCGTTAAGGCAGGACAAGCTATACTATAGCCTACACGCCAACCAGTCATGGCATAAGTCTTTGACAAGCCATTACATATTGCTACTTGCTCTGGGTATTTGGCAAACCAGTGAGTGGCGGTTGCGCATTTATGCCC
>CAYJDF010000085.1:0-10247 GCA_964368845.1 uncultured Desulfovibrionaceae bacterium | reverse complement strand
GATAGAATGAATAGTAGATGCTGAAAAAGATGTTTCCACGTCTTTTTTAGAAAAGGTCAAACATGCACATAACCATACATTCAGATCACAACATAGAGATTAAAGCTGAAAATAATCAAAGTTTAGCACAAGCCATTTGGCTTTCTGGTAATGTTAATCCAAGAGCACTTTGCTCTGGGCTTGGGCGTTGTGGTCAATGCAAGGTCAAATTTGTATCAAAAGCTCCAAAGGCAAAACAGTCAGAGCAAAACTTACTTAGTCCCCAAGAAATTGAGCAAGGGTATAGGCTTGCTTGCAGACATCATATGGCAGAACTTACAAATGATCTCAATGAACATATTGAAATTGCTTTACAAAACCATAGTGCAACAAGTCAGAATATGGAAGTTAAAGACTTAAATGCACAATCTGTCAAGTTGGCCATAGACCTTGGGACGACTTCCTTACATTGGCAAGCTATAAGCTGTAATGATGAAAATAAAATCATAGCTAAGGGGCAGCAAATTAATCCACAAATGGGGGCAGGGTCAGATATTATATCACGTCTAGCCTTTGCCATGCAAACACAAGGTGAAGAAAAACTTGCGACACTAGTTTACTCAGCCCTACAAAATATTATTGCAAAACTACCTCCGGTGGACGAAATATGTTTGGCAGCCAATACTGCCATGACGGCAATATTTTTACAAAAACCTATACAGTCATTGGCCATGTCTCCATATGCTCTGCCCTTTAGCGGGCATAGCCAAGAACATGTGCCAAACTTTGCACCCATATATATTCCGGTTCAATTAGCCCCATTTGTGGGTGGGGATATTAGTGCTGGTTATGCAGCCATTTTGCAACAAGAAAACTTAGCATTTCCCTTTATATTTGTGGACCTTGGTACTAATGGAGAGTTTGTATTAGCCATGGGTGATAATATAGCATACATTACCAGTGTGCCTCTTGGTCCAGCGCTTGAAGGTATAGGACTAACCTTTGGACAGATGGCAAACAACAATAGTAAGGGTATTGTTTATACAGCACATTTAAGCCCCAAAGGGCTTGAACCCAAAACCATTGATGGCGGTATACCAGAACGTATCTGCGGTACAGGATATTTATCTATAATGCGCTGTCTTTTACAAGCTGATATAATACAAGCAAATGGTCACTTTAACTCACAGGAAAATATTAAAAACCCTCTTGGGCAAAGGCTGTATCATTGCATTGAGCAGCGTGCAGATGAGAAAGTTCTTAACCTTTGGCCGCATATAAATTCTAATCCTATGTATATTAGCTCCGGTGACATAGAGGAAATATTAAAAGTCAAGGCGGCCTTTTCCCTAGCTATGCAAGAACTTCTGGCCATTGCCAAGTTAAAGCCAGCTGAACTAAAAAACATATATCTTGGTGGAGCTATGGGTAGTTATGTGCAAGGCGAAGACTTAGAGGCTTTGGGCTTTATACCCTATGGTATGCATACGCGCCTAGCGCGAGTAGGTAATTCTGCTTTGGCAGGGGCAGCACTATTGCTTACAGATACAAGCAAGCGACAATGGTTATATGAATGGAGCAAAAACATTGCCCATACTCAGCTAGCTGAGCGTGATAATTTTATCCAAGAATACATGAAACATATGCACTTTAAATATACGGATTAAACATGCAAGAACTATTTTCTCCTCTTAAACCACATATTATTAAGGCTTTATATGAATTACCTAAAGCCCTTGATGTAGTCATGCCTCTACAAACCAAACATCGTCGCTCTCTACCTCAAGGAATTGAAGAGTTGTCTAGCCGCTTAACAGTTGAACGCGGACTTATTAAGCAATCATATTGGAGTGCACCAAGATTAACATCTGCATATTTATGGTATTTTTTACCATGGAATATCTTACGCTTAAGCCGCCTATTAAGCAATCTTGCCATAGATAAACCCGTACCCATGCCCCTAAAGGCTGGTGGTGCACCTAAGCCACGTGTATTTATGGATATGGGTAGTGGGCCACTTTCGCTGCCCATAGCTTTGTGGCTTGCCAAGCCTGAGTGGCGTGAATTAGAATTAAATGTACTTTGCTTAGACACAGCCGTACAACCATTAGAACTTGGGCAAAAACTTTTTACCCAGCTTGCAGGTCCAAAAAGCCCTTGGCGCATTATACCAAGACGTGCAAAACTAGAAACAGCTCACCTAGAAATTCAAAAAATTGAAGGTGTACCATGGCTTATATCTGCAGCCAATGTATGTAACGAAATAAAATTACGTCAAGGACAAGAAGACAAAGCTTATGATATTTTAGAAAATTTAAGTCCAGCTCTAAGAGCCCAAGATGCAAGTATACTACTTGTAGAGCCCGGTACGCGCCTTGGTGGTAAAACCATTGTCAACATGCGTGAGGCCGCTCTTGAATGTGGCCTAAGTCCTATTAGTCCATGTCCACATCAAGAAGATTGTCCACTTGACGAGGGCCGTACATGGTGTCATTTCACCTTTGATACACAAGGTAGCCCAGCTTGGTTAAACCAACTTTCGGCAGCAGCGAAATTACGTAAATCTGCTTTAAGTTTAGCATTTGTACTTCTAAAGCGAGATGATTATGCTAAGCAAATTAATAATGATGCCATATATGCGCAAGGGGCAAGAGTTATTTCTGCTCCGTTCAAAGTACCAGAGCTTGTTGGTGAGGCACGTTATATTTGTACCAAGCAAGGTCTAGGACTTGTGGGGCACGCCAGGGATTTACCATCCGGAGCTTTGATAGAGTTAAAATCAGGTGTCCATAAAAGCATTGATCAAAAATCAGGTGCACTTATTCTAGAACATACAGAAAAAGTGGTTTTGTCCAAGATAAGCAGTGAACCACCAAAACCAGTTCATACCAAAACCGATAAATCATCAAAAAGTAAGTATAATAGTGCTCAAAATCCACCTAAAAAGACTGGGCAAGCTAAGAAGAAAAAACTAAAACCATCAAAAAAAGAAGCAAAGAAATTTTGGGAACAATAAATATGTCTGAACAACTTTTAGAAGTTAGCAAACTTAATGTCACATTTCATACCGAACAAGGTAATTTTCTTACAGTATCGGATATAAACTTTTCCATTGCTTCAGGTGAGATATTTTGTTTAGTGGGTGAATCTGGCTGCGGTAAAAGCCTAACTGCCAAGGCTTTGCTTGGATTAACTCCAGAAAATAGTATTGCACATGGCAACATTTTTTTAAATGGTCAAAATATAATAGAAAATACAAATTCAATTCGTGGTAATGAAATTGCCATGATTTTTCAAGAACCCATGACAGCTCTAAACCCTGTGTTGCGCATTGGTGAGCAATGCACAGAACATATGATTTTGCACAAAAAACTATCCAAACAACAAGCTACAGAGCGTTGTATAGAACTATTTGAGCAAGTGGGTATTTCTGACGCTGTAACGCGTTTAAATGATTATCCGCATCAATTAAGTGGTGGTATGCGCCAAAGAGTTATGATTGCCATGGCTCTTGCTTGTGCTCCCAAGCTACTTCTTGCCGATGAACCAACCACCGCTCTTGATGTAACCATACAATGGCAAATTTTGAGCCTAATGCAAAAGCTCAGTCAAGAGCACGGCATGGGTATATTACTTATCACTCATGATTTAGGAGTTGTTGCTCAAATGGCCCATAGGGTAGGTGTAATGTATGCAGGACAAATGGTTGAATATGGTTTAGTTAAAGATGTGCTAAAAAACCCAAAGCATCCATATACAAAAGGACTTTTGCATGCCATTCCAAGTAAGCACAGTATGGATATAAAACGCCTTCCCACTATTGAAGGAACAGTTCCATTACCAAGTGAATTACCCAAGGGGTGCCGTTTTCATCCGCGTTGTGCGTATGTAATGCCAAAATGCAAAGAAGAAGAACCAAAACTTATATCAAAAAATGAACAAAACCAAGAAACACGCTGCTGGTTAAATGTTAATTAATTTAAGAAATTTCACGTGATATAAAATTTTTCTTTCTACACCAAGATTTAAAAATTTTATCAAACTCTTCCAATGCAGGTACTACACTTGAATGTGGTTTGCGATGAGTAATTTTATAATATTTTCTTTCAGGTGGTTCAGGGGTAATATACTGAATTTTTAAACCTTTACTTCTGTATAACTGTGCTACTGAATTTGGTACAATTATCCAATAACGCGCATCACCAACAAGCAAAGAGTCCAATTGATAAAACGAGTCTATCTTCAAACGTGGGGTACGTAGTTGTGGCCATACATTGTCATGCCAAACTTGAAAAGCAAAGGACCAATCCACATACAGCTCAAAATCCGGATCAAGCTCATGCGGTCCTATGGTGATAAACTCCTCACACTCACACAAATTAGAGCGTAAAACACACATATTTTCTTGCTTAAATTGTGTTATATTTACATTATCATAGGGTATTTCTGTAACCACAAAGGCTACATCCACCACACGATTATCCAACATTTTATACAATTCAATGGAAAGATCTGTTGAAATTTTACAATATATTTTATGCTCAACAAGTGAATTATACAGGTCTGGAAGTATGCAATAATTCACACTTTCAACCCCACCTATGGATAAATAATATTGCTGGGTGCTATTAAAAGATTGAATTTCACGAATTATCTCACTCCACTTTAAGGCAAGGGGTAAAAGAGCTTTTCCAGATGATGTCAATTGAATAACCTTGTGCCCTTTTCTGCGGTCAACAAGTTCAACACCTAATAATTCTTCAAAATTTTTAAGATTATAACTAACCGTAGATTGAGACAAAGACATGAGTACAGCAGCATCCTTCAATGTCTTAGACATGGCCACAGCTAAAAAAGTTTCTAAGCCCTTTTCGTACATATTTGCCTCATTTATAAAATATTGTAAGATAGCATAAGTGTATGAAAAAAGTTTTTCAAGAAATAAGTAGTAATCCACCAGCCTAGCTGGTGGATTATTGGAGTGTTGACAAAGTCAGCACGACCGATAAATCAAGAGTAGGCGCAATTCACTTGCGCCGTCAAACGATTGATTTTCGTGGCTTACTGCCAAGGCAGCTTGCCTGCCTTAGGCGGCACAAACGTCCGAGAGGGAGTTTGTCATAAACCTGAGAATCCACCAGCATAGCTGGTGGATTCTCACTTAAGATGCTAAATGGTAAATACTACTTATCAACACTCAAAATGTCTTTATAGCGAATAATTGCATTTTCTGATTGGTTAATCTTCTTACCAAAAGTTTCTGCACTTTCAAAATAAATAGGAAGACCAATTTCTTTAGCCTTAGCTAAGAACTCAGGATCAGCAACAACTTTTTTTAATGCATCTTCAAGTTTTACCTTAATCGCATCAGGCACACCCACTGGCACACCAAAGCCTCTATTGGATGGGACATAGTCAATATCCATACCAGTCACTTCCTTAAATGTAGGAACATCGGGTAAACCTGGGAAACGCTGGTCAGAAAATACTGTTAAAACACGTAACTGTCCACTTTCAACATATTGCTGAGCTTCGCTAGCACCTGGAGTTGTTCCAAAAGTGTGTCCACCAATGGCTGCAGTTAATGCAGGAGCAGCACCAGCATAGAAAACATACTTTACTTTTATACCAAGGGCTTCATCCATGATTACTGCTTGTAATTGTGAGCTGGTTTGTGGACCATCCACCCCAAGAATAATCTCATCGGGATTTTTCTTAGCAAAGTCTATAAATTCTTGCATGGTCTTAAACTGTGACTTAGCACCAACAGCCAAAACCACAGGGTCAAGAATTGCATTACCAATGGGTTGGAGCTGCTCTGTCTTAAAAGTAGGGTTTGGTCTAAGGTTAGCTAGAATATTAAGGGTTGGAACATTAAGCATACCAATTGTATATCCATCTGGTTTTGCCTTTACAAGGGCAGTAAAACCAATTTGACCACCAGCACCGCTTCTATTTTCAACAACAACTGGTTGACCAAGATATTTTTCCATAAACTTTGCTACTGTTCTGGCAGCAAGGTCAGAACCTCCACCAGCACCATATGCAACAATCATAGTAATAGGCTTTGTGGGGTACTCTGCTGCAAAAACTGGTTTAGACATCATTGCCAAGGACATAGTTGCACATAAAAATAAAACAACAAACTTAGACATCATTGAATGTAAAAATTGATAATGCATTTTTTTCTCCTTTTTAATCTCACATAGTGTGACACAAATTAATTATACAACTCTTTTTACCACCTACAAGATTTATTGCTTCAATTACCCCCTATTATAATTTTTTATAAGTCTTTACTGTATTTACAAGGTGTTTTACTTGTTCCTTACTTACTAAAAATCTATACATATCCTCTGCTGCCATGCATGCAACCTTATCTAAAGCTTCGAAGGTAGATCCGCCTATATGTGGAGTCATAGTCACGTTATCAAGTGAAAATAATTCACTATTTTCACTTAAAGGTTCAGTTTCAAATACATCAAGTGCCGCACCACCTATTTTAGCCGCCTTTAAGGCAGCGCAGAGATCTTTTTCGCAAATAAGCTCACCTCTTGAGGCATTAACGATAATGCAATTTTCCTTCATGAGAGATAGCGAATTAGTATTGATAATATGCTTAGTTTCTTCACTAAGTGGCATATGTAGCGAAATTATATCGGCCTGTTTAAAAATATCTTCCTTACTTGGAACAATATTAATAAAAGAAGTATCTAAGGCTTTGCTTATATATGGATCATAAGCCAATATTTCCATGCCAAAAGCGTGAGCGCGCATTGCAACTGCATGTCCAATTCTTCCAAGCCCTAAGAGACCAAGTTTTTTTTCTGATAGTTCGCCACCATTTATCTTAGCACCAAGCCAATCCTTTTGATTTTTAAGCTTGAACATAGATGCAAAAAGCTTACGCTGTGCACAAAGTATTAAGCCCATAGTAAGCTCAGCTGCGGCAACGGCGTTGGCTCCAGGAGCATTTACCACAGCAATACCAAGCTCACTTGCAGCTTGCACATCAATTTGATCATAGCCTGCACCATGCACCCCAATAACCTGTAACTTATCAAGTCCTTCAAGCAAATCTTTCTCAAAAATGCCTGCTCTAACTAGTATACCATTACTATCTTTAAGTAATTCCATATATTTTGGAGTTTCTTCTGGCTCTAGTTTACGAAAAGGCATGTTTATTTCTTGTACCAAAGCATGATCACCAAAAACCTTTCTAACCTCTTCCATACTAACCGGATATTCCGGTGAAGTAGTTACACTTACCTTAAGCTTCATTGGATTTTCCTTTATTTTTTTTCAAACTTTGCCAAATGGAAAGAACACAAATAATCAACAATACCACACAAATAGGACGCGTAACAAATTGCATCAACAAAACTTGTACATCACTTCCAGCAAGACCATAGGCCCTTGCAAGTTCACCTTCAGCCATGCCACCAAGCACTAATCCCAAAATCATGGGAGCTATGGGCACACTAAAATAATGCATTAAAAATCCAACCCCGCCCATGCCAAGCATTAGCCAAAGATCTTCCACATTATTTCTAATGGCATAAGTACCAATAGTTGCAAAAACAATAATGGTTGGAGCTAGAATAGCTGGTGGAGTTTTAAGTAATTTTGAAGAAAACCTGGCAATGGTTAAACCTACAGGCACAAAAATAATATTTGCAAAGAACATACTAAAGATAAAACCATACACAGTAGTTGCATTTTCTGTGAAAAGCTCAAAACCAGGACGTAAACCTTGGATTACAAGCGCACCTAAGAAAATGGCAGAAACCGCATTTCCTGGTATGCCAAGGGTTAAAAGCGGCACAAGTGACCCCCCAACCACAGCATTATTAGCTGTTTCTGGTGCAATAATACCTTCTGGAGCACCTTTGCCAAATTCTTCCTTATTTTTTGATTTATTTTTAGCTTCATTATAAGCAAGAAAAGCCGCAATATCTGTGCCTGCCCCAGGAATAATACCTACTATCGTACCGATAACACAGCTTTTTATTACAAGCCACCAGTGACTTAAAAACTCTTTCACATGCGCAAGAGGGCTACCTACATATTTTGAAAGTTTTGACATGTCACGCACATTCAAATTACTTACCATGGTAAGTACTTCCGGCAATGAAAAGAGCCCAATAAGAGCAACAACCAGTGGCAATCCATCAAACAAAAAAGGCATATTTGCTGTAAAGCGCATAAAACCTGTCATAGGGTGCATACCAATTGTACCCATCAAAAGCCCAAATATACCAGCTATAAGACCCTTACTTATGGCCTCACCAGAAAATGATGCAATTATAGTAATACCTAACATAGCTAACAAAAAATATTCTTGAGCACTAAAGAGAAGTGAAATTTTGGCCAAGGGTGGAGCCAAAAATAATAAGATAGCAGTACTAAAAATTCCGCCAGCACATGAACCGAGAGTTGCTAAAGTTATGGCTCTTGTGCCTTCGCCCTTTTTTGCAAGCGGATGACCATCTATAACGGTAACGCAAGCAGATGGAGTTCCTGGAAGGTTCAATAAAACCCCAGAAATAGCCCCACCATATGTTGAAGCACAATAAATACCCCCAAGCATGGCAAGACCAACGGCTGGTTCCATGCCAAAGGTTAACGGTATAAGCAAAGCTACACCCATAACACTGGTTAAGCCTGGTAAACAACCTATGAGAACCCCAGCAACAACCCCAATAAAAGTCACAGTTAACATATCAAACTGTAAAGCGGTTTGTATTCCTGAAAGTAGATCAGCAAACATGGTTTACCCTCCTTATATGTGGGATATTAAAACAATATTCCTTCAGGGGTTGGAACTTTCAAAAACAAACTAAAAGCAAGCCAAATGGTGGCACAAAGAATTAAAGGCCATATAAATAATATCACTTTATTACGGTAATTTAAAACAAACATGGCCAAGACTACGAAGAAATATGTGGATACAAAAAAACCAATTTTTGTCAGCGCAAACAAATATAGAGCCACTAAAATAAAAAATAAAATTGGGGTTTTAGCTTTTGATGAGTTATGCGATTTTTCTTGCTCAGATTTTTCGCAATCTTGGTTCAAAGCTTTCTTACGCCAAGTAACTATGGCTGACACCGCCGATATACACATTAAAACAATTCCTAAAATTCTTGGGAAAACTGAAGAGCTTTGGGGGTATGAAAAAGCAACTGCGCATATTCCAAGTGATATGCAAAAAATCAAGCAATAGAATAATAAGTCCTTCATGCGTTCATGTTTTGAGTAACTTTTCATACCCCACTCCTTTTATTTTAAATCCATTTGCTTAATAACCTTTGCAATACGCTCCACTTGTTCATTAGTAGGTTCAACAAGTGGTGCTCTGGTTGTTCCAGCAGGTAAACCCATCATGGACATGCATTTTTTCACTAAAGCTGGGTGATTTAATGTGTAAACAGCGTTTAGAAGCGGCATCATATCATAATGAATTTTTCTAACTGTAACATGGTCGTTTGCTATGAATGCATCATACATTTTTACCCAATGAGCTGGAGCAATATTTGTTGTAGTCATAATGGCACCATGACCACCTAAGCATAAATGAGGATAAAAAATATCTTCATCACCACTTAAAATACTGGTCCAAGTATCGCCAAGCTCAACCATGGTTTCTGCAAATGTTGCCATGTCGCGGTTGCATTCCTTAACCCCAATAATATTTTTAATATTTTTTAAGCGTGGATAAATACTTGTTATATCAGCACCAGTTCTTCCAGGATTATTATAAACAATAACTGGTTTGTCGATGCCCTCAGCAACAGTCTTAAAATATTCCACTACGCCGTCAGGAGAAGGTCTATTATACAAGGGGTTTAGCAATAGTATAGCTTCTGCTCCATTGTCGCAGGCTCTTTTAGAACAAGCTAAAGCCTCAGCAGTACTACAAGCAAAAACTCCCGCAAGAATAGGTATTTGACCCTTGGCATGATCTACAGATAGCTTAACAACATGTGCATTTTCTTCTGCTGTCATGTTAGCAAATTCACCACTACCGGCTGTAACGCAAACAGCACTAATGCCAGCTGCTCTTTGCCTTTCTATAAGCACTCCAAGTCCATCTTCATCAATCATGCCATTAGCAGTAAATGGAGTAATAAGCGCAGTCATGACACCGTTAAACTTTTTCATCGCTTTGACCTCTTAGTCAGTTAGAAATTTTTAGTTAAAAATAGACAATTATCCCCAAACAAACATGGAAAATGCAAGAAAACAAATATACAATAATAATTGCT